>CAYJLY010000016.1:0-44488 GCA_964371385.1 uncultured Rikenellaceae bacterium | reverse complement strand
GGAATTGTGAGCATACCAGTGTCGGTGTTGTTTTTTGCTATCGGAACAGCTATGTTCGTGTATTTCAAACATACGCCCCAGGAGCTTAATATCTCGATGAGCAATACTGATTCTATCTTCCCTCACTTCATTATGACACGTATGCCTGTGGGTTTGGCGGGACTACTTATTGCAGCTGTGTTTGCTGCGGCTATGTCTACGCTTTCTTCGAACATAAATTCCGCCTCGACAGTGATTGTTGAGGATTTCTATCGCAAATTCAAGAAAGACACTACGGATGCGCAGCGTATGCGTTTTGCGAGGGTTTCGGGTTTGATTATTGGTGGACTTGGGGTCGGGATGGCAATCTTGCTGGCAACGTTTAATATCGCCTCGCTGTGGGATCAATTTAATCTTTTCCTAGGACTGCTCACCAGCGGTGTGGGGGGATTGTTTATGATGGGTATTTTTACTAAGCGTATAGGCACTCGCTCGGCTTTGTGTGGTTTTATTGGTTCGGTGGCTTTGATTTTGTGGCTCAACGCTGGGGGTGAGGTGTCGTTCTTGCTCTATGGTTTTGTGGGCTTGGCGGGCTCGTTTGTCGTTGGCTATCTGATGAGCTTTGTTTTCGGGCGAGGAAAATAATAACCACCTTATATCTTTACCACCCCTTAAGTTACCAATTTCATAAGGGGTGGTTTTTTTGTGCAAAATTGGTTAATCGTTTAATTTTTTTCTATATTTGCAAACCCCTAAATTTTGCTATTAAAACCTAAATATAATTACACCTAAGAAATTTTATGAAAAAACAATTATTGCTAGCGTCATCTCTTCTTTTGAGTGTCGCTATGAGCCGAGCGCAAGACGCAGATTTTGTGAGACTATCCCAAATGGATCTTGCAAAGGTTAAACAAAGCTACTGGGGGGCACAAAAAAATTCAGCTGTTACGGGTGAACCTATCTCGGTGGCTGGCGTTAAATATTCTGATGGCGTGGGAACTATCTCCAATAGCACCATCAAAGTGGGCCTTGGGAATTCATCTCGATTGACAACTAGAATTGCAGTCAATGATAAAACCCTATCTTTCACCAAAGATGACCTCAGTATGATACCTCTGACCGATGGACAAATGATACTGTATAAAGTGTCGGGCGATGCAAAGCAATTCCTTGGACTAGGTGGGGGAGATGGCTCGCAGGAGAAGGGTAGTGTAGTATTTGTGGTCAAAGGCGATGGGCGAGAGCTGTACCGCAGCCCACAGATGAGCGAGGGGATGGCTCCCATAGAGGTGGATGTTCCGCTTTCGGGTATGAAAACTCTCGAAATGATAGTCGAGGATGCGGGTGATGGCTCAAGTGGCGATCACGCCGTGTGGATAGAGCCAACGATAAACTATTTTGAAATTGCACCAAATCTGATTGATGTCGAATCAAATGTGAAGGCAGAGCCTATGGCCGCCGAGGTCAAGGCAAGACTGGATGAGAAGATCTCTAGTCTCGAAAAGGTTACTTTGCCCATCGCTCAACCCTCCTATGATTGGTTGTTGGATGCCTCGGAGGCAGTCGCTAGCGTGCGAGCAACGCCCGATAATAAGGACATAGTTTTGAGCAATGGGCTTGTGAGCCGTGTGTTTAGAGTGATGCCCAACCTTGCGACCATAGATTTTGTGAATAATATCACGGGTCAATCGCTGCTTCGTGCTGTGAGTGGCGAGGGGCGTGTGGTGATAGATGGCAAATCCTATAATCTTGGCGGACTGGAGGGGCAGTTTGAGTATGGCTACACCCAAAGGGAGTGGGTAGATGGATTTACGGCTCACCCCGAGGCTTTCCGTGTGGAGGATTTTTCGGTGAGCGAGCTCAGACAGCACATAAAATGGAAAAATGTGCGCTGGAAACCAAGCGACCTTAAAGACGTGAGCGGCAAGGTGCTCACTTTCACTCTTCGTGGTCAGGGCGAGCTATCTAGTGTGATAGTCAAACTAAACTACGCCATCTATGATGGACTACCCACCATTAGCAAATGGTTCGAGTTGGAGAACCAAGGAGAGATGGCTATCAACCTAGATTCTTTTATCCTTGAACAACTAGCCATGGCGGAACCAGAATCTCCGGTTGATGGTACTCAGGAGCACGAGTTCCGCAAGCCTAATGTTTTTGTGACCGCAGACTGGGGCTTTAGAGGGATGTTGGAAAAGAATGTGGATTTCACTGAAAATTGGGAGATAGACCCTCGCTACACCTCGCAGTGTAACTACCCGATGATGACCCCTTGTCTGTTGGAGGTGAAGCTTCCGATGGGCCCCGATGCAACGATAGCCGCGGGAGGCAGTTTTGATAGTTTCCGCTATTGGATGACCCCTATGGATAGCGAAGACAGAGAGCGTAGTGGTCTGTACCAGAGGCGTTTTTATACTATGGTGGCGCCGTGGGTCAGAGAAAATCCCATCTTGATGCACTGCACTTCGAGCGATCCTAAAATCGTGAAAGAAGCCATAGACCAATGTGTGGCGACGGGCTATGAGATGGTGATTCTAAGCTTTGGTTCGGGGCTTAATATGGAAGATGAGAGCGAGGAGAACTATGCAAAATATAAGGCACTCAACGACTATGCACTATCAAAAGGCGTGGAGCTAGGGGGCTACTCACTGCTCTCGAGCCGTTGGATCAGTGACGAGGTTGATGTGATTAACCCTAAAACTGGTAAACGAGGAGGAATGATTTTCGGAAGTTCGCCCTGTCTTTCGAGCCAGTGGGGCTATGATTATTTCCGCAAGGTTAAGAAATTTTATGAAAAAACTGGAATGCGTGTGTTCGAAAATGATGGTTCCTATCCTGGTAATGTGTGTGCCTCGACCGATCACGCCCACCACAAAGGACTCGAAGATTCACAATGGGAGCAGCGTAAGCAAATCGAGGCTCTGTATCGCTGGATGAACGAAACTGGTATCTATATGAATATTCCCGATTTTGGATATATCCTCAATGGAGCCAACAAAACGGGCATAGGCTATCGCGAGGTAAACTGGTCGCTGCCTCGTGAGCGTCAGTTGGTTTTGGGTCGTCAGGTGATGTATGACGGACTATGGGAGCGCAACCCTTCTATGTGTTGGACTTTCGTACCCCTCACCCAATACCACGGTGGAGGAGCGGCAGCAACGCTCGAACCCCTAAGCGAGCACCTCAAGGACTATAAAGCGCATATGATACAAAACTATGGCCACGGAGTGCAGGCAATGTATCGCGGGCATCGCCTCTATGACACTGAGCAAACCAAAGAGGTCGTTAAAGAGGTGATAGATTGGTACAAGGAGTATCGTGACATCCTAAATAGCGATATTATCCACCTGCGCCGAGCTGATGGTCGTGATTGGGATGGCATCCTACACGTGAACCCCGAGCTGGATGTGAAGGGTATGGCTTTGGTGTTTAACCCCCTGAAAACTGATATTGAGCGTGAAATCACCCTGCCGCTCTATTATACAGGTCTTAGTACCTCGGCTAAAGTGAAAGTGGGCGATGCAAAAGCCGCCAACTATAAACTCGCTCGTGACTATACCATCAAAGTCAAGGTCACTATCCCTGCTGAATCTTATGTGAGTGTAGAGATACGCTAGGGTTATTATCTAACTACAAAAAAGGCAGCCACTTTAGTTATGTGGCTGCCTTTTTTTTTGCCTTATCGTATTGCTTACCATCTTCTAGTGCGTACCGCACGGGGTGCACTCTAGGCTTGCCTTAAGGTGAGCCGTGCTCCCCGATGGGGGGCGGTGCGCACGGCTATGGTTTAGATCGCGCTGTCATCTTGGGGTCGATTGTGACGACAGATATGTGCACAGTTGTAACGAGGATGTGTACCTAGAATCTATACTTTAGAGCTACCCCCGCTGAAATCTGATTGAAAGCTTTATCGTTTTCTTGCATCATAAAATCAACTCCGATGAAAGGCTCGCAGTAGAACGAGCGGTAGATTGTGATGTCCTTAGAAACGCGCAACAATAATCCGAGGTAGTTGTGCTTTGAACTGAAGTTGTCACTATTGGGAAAAGCCGCCATCCCTCCTACGTTGAAGTTCACAATACGGCTATAAAACTTATAGCTTAACGCAAAGATAGGTGAGTTTTCTAAATAACTACCTGCTCCAGCTCCAACATTCAGTTCGACACCAGAGTGTGGCGTTAGTTGTGCATCGAAAGAAACAAAACCACTAAGACCCCCAGTGAAAAATTCAAAATTAACAGGGGGTGCTCCTGGTGGAACAGAAACCTCAAAACTGAACTTGCCGAGATATTGCGTACCATAAATACTAGCCCCCACCGAGAAGCGGGGTTTGAATTTTTCGCCAGAGTTATTATTTTGCGCCTGCACAGCTAGGCTCGATAGCAAGGCAAAGCCAAGAGAAAGTAAGATTTTTTTCATGATGTTTAAGAGTTTTTAATAGTGTTTTTTTTGATGCTGAATGCCATTTGCAAGTTAATACTTTTTATCTGCAATTCAAAATTTCATAGAAAATAAATTGTATTAAGGGCGAATGCCAAGTAGAACTTGGTGGCTGCCTTTTTTGCTTATTTATTTAATTGATAAATGCGCCTTAGCTCTTTGGCGTACAAAAAAACATGCACCCCGCAGTAGAATACAAAGATACTCCAGAGCGCAAGAGCGGGCACTGTGAGACGATCCATGATTATTAGTATGTAGAGTACATAAACCCCCACGATACCTCTATAGAGCTTGTAGATCCATGTGGGGAGTATGATTATCTTTTTTAGGTCTGAAACCTCAATGGTGCGGATATATTTTTGAAAAGGATACTCACCAATAAGCAGTGCAAGCCCCACAAACAATGCCCATCTGCTTTGGTGTGATATAGCGTCGTTTGCCACCACCGCAAAGATACCAACCGTTAGCAGCAACATCAAGTGATAGAGGGTGATTGCTGTGTTAAATCGTTTTTGGTTCATGATTATTAAATAGATTTTAGGTAGTTATTCTGTGAACAAAATTATCCATAATTTGATAAACAAAAAAATATACCTAACTTTGCTAGGATTAAACTAACCAAATAAATTACAAAAAGAAAATGTTAAAAAAACTGACTTTTGCAGCTCTTCTGGCGACGGTTTTCCACACCAGCGAGGCTCAACAAAAATCAACAACAGGCGATGTGGTAGCCTATTTTGGCAAGGAGCGCATCGAGCGTGTGGACGAGGGCGTGGTTGTGCATAACTTCGATCAGGGCTATTTCGTGCCAAACACAACCCAAAATGGCTACCTATTCCAAATGGGCGATGTGTTGGCGTGGGAGATTTTCACGGACAATTTCCAAAACCCCTACTCGGGCGATTTGAGCGCTACGAACTATGGTCGCACACGCCAAAGAGTGCAATGGATGCCCATAGCGAGCGATTCGAGCGGTAAATTCCAAGATCGTCAGTTGCGTCGTTCATATCTTTACAGCCAGTGGGATGCTCCCAAGAGCGAGGTTCTACTATTGCAGGCAACGGGTGGTACTCGCACCATCATCAACGGACTACCTCACGAGGGTGACCACTATGATTTTGGCTATACTTTGATTCCTTTTGTGTCGAAAAAAGGCGACAACTCTTTCCTTTTTACTCAAGGTCGTTTTGGCTATGTTGAGGCAAAGGTTATTAAGCCCGAGAAACCAGTGATGTTCACCAAGCGAGATATGACAGTGGCGGATGTTCTCATTGGTGAGGGCGACCAGAAATGGGCGGCAGTGCGTGTTGTCAACTCTTCATCGAAGGCTGCCCAAGGGCTCTCGATTAAGTGTGAACTGAGCACAGGCGAAACGGCTACATACAAGACCGAGGATGTGATGGATATGAGCGTACGCAAGCTACCTTTCCTTCTACCAGCGAGCAGTGGTAAAAGCCCTCAGGGGTTGTCAGCTCAACTAACGCTATTGGATAAGTCGAATAAAGTTGTCGATACGATGACTATCTCTTTGCGTCTTGCAGATCCTCGCAAAATTCACGAGCGTACCTTTAGAAGTCGTGTTGATAGCTCGGTTCAATACTTCAGCGTAAACCCATCTTCGACTGTGGGCGAGGGGCAAGCCTTGGTGCTTTCGGTGCACGGCGCGTCGGTTGAGGCTCGCAATCAGGCTCGTGCTTATGGTCAGAAGGATTGGGCTTATATCGTTGCTCCAACCAACCGCCGCCCATTTGGTTACAACTGGGAAGAGTGGGGTCGCATTGACGCTATGGAGGTGCTGGCAGAAGCGAAACGCCTATTTAAAACCGCTCCTGAGAAAACCTACCTAACGGGTCACTCTATGGGAGGCCACGGAACTTGGTATCTTGGAGCTACATATCCCGATCAGTTTGCCGCCATTGCTCCTTGTGCGGGCTATGCGGATATTGCAGGCTATGGCTCACGTGGAAATAATCCCGATGCTCGCAACCGAACTTATGATCTGTTCGACATTGTTGAGCGCGGTTCAAACGGTGGTCGTACACTAAAGCTAAAGCGCAACTATTTGCAGTCGGGTGTGTTTGTTCACCATGGCGATGCCGATAGAGTAGTACCCGTGGATCAAGCTCGTGCAATGCGTGAGGAGTTGGCTACTTTCCATCCTGATTTTGCCTACCATGAAGAGCCAGGTGGATCGCACTGGTATAGCAACGAGAGTGTGGATTTTGCTCCAATTTTCAACTACTTCAAATGGCACACAATCCCAAGCGGCAGCGAGGTCAAAAAACTTGAGTTCTACACCGCCTCGCCAGCCATCTCAGCCACCGACTATTGGCTAACCATAGTCCAGCAAGAAAAATCTTACGAGGTTTCGAATGTAAAACTCGAGGTCAAAGGTGATTCTATCGTGGGAACAACTCACAACGTAGAGGCTCTAGTTATAGATTTCAACCAAACCCCCATCTCGGGCGATGTGGTGGTCTCACTCGATGGCAAGAATCTAAACATTAAAGGAGAAGGACATGTTGCACTATCTAAGAGCGGCGATGTTTGGACTGAGAATAGCGGAACAAACCCTCAGCATAAAAGCCCTGTTAGAGGTGGCGGATTCAAAACAGCTTTCGATAATGATGTAGTGTTTGTTTATTCAACTGCGGGAAGTAAAGCCGAAAATGAGTGGTACAAAAACAAGGCTCGCTTTGATGCCGAAAACTTCTTGTATCGTGGTAATGGTTCGGTGGATGTTGTGAGCGATGCAGAATTCTTGGCAGGCGATTTCTCATGGCGCAATGTGATTATCTATGGTAACAGCGAGACTAACAAAGCGTGGAGCGCAGTGTTGAGTGAATCTGCACCTCTTGTTAAGCAAGGTTCGGTTACTGTTGGTGAGCGCGTTATCGAGGGTGACGACCTAGGGGTTGTGTATGTGTATCCTCGCAGTGGCACAACAGCCTACTCAGTTGGTGTGATTGCAGGTACTTCTCTTTTGGGAGCCAAAGCGACCTATACAAACGATTACCTAACGGGCTTCACTAGCTACCCTGATTTGATGGTGTTCTCGGTTGATATGCTTCGCCGTGGAATGGAGGACGTGGAGTGTGTCGGTTTCTTCGAGAACGACTGGAGCGTGGGCGATGACTTTAAATTCAAGAACTAAAATCTCCTCGAATCAATCTTTTATATATAACAAGAGCCGCCCTAGTTAATGGGGCGGCTCTTGTGTTTTAGCGGTGAGAGGTGCAAGCTTATGCTGGCAGTGGTTTGAGAGTTAATACAAATAGACGGGCGCGCCGCCCCCCGCAGGGGCGACCGTCTTTAACTGAAGTTAAAGCCAGTCCATTGCCCCTTGCGGTGCGCACGTCCGTGCCAGCGGCACTTGCAATCTTTGCTGATCCAGCTCGGACCGGCTCGATGCCAGCGGCACTTGCAATCTTTGCTGGTCCAGCTCGGACCGCTCTGCGTCTTGTTAGTAAATCCTTATACTAAAAATAACAGGATTGTGATCTGAATTCTCAAACCCCAGATCTATCGTCTCTATACTCAATAGTTCGACCCTTGCGCCAATGGCAACAAAATCCAAAATACTAGTTGTGGTTTGACCCTCAACAAAAGGTTCATAGCCATAGCGAACAGTGGGGGTGTTGGACGTGTCGAAATATACGTTAATATTCTCTCCCAGTTCGGTGGGCTTGATTTGTTGAGGGATGAAATGTTTGTCGGTTAGCTCTTTTTCTGAGGCTGTGTAAAGAGGTGGATTCGAGTTCCAATCCCCAGCGGTGACCGATAGAGCTTTACTAGAGAGGAAATCTCTCAAGAACGCGAATTCCTCGCTACGCATACCCCCCGTGTCGTAGGCGGTGTTGTGGGTGTTGTTGATATAGAGATCGCCCCAAGTTGTGGAAAAAGTTGCACTCAATAGGCAGCGTTTGAGATTGAATAATCGGGTGGGGAAACCAAACTCGCTAGGGTATTGGTGGCGCACTACTTCACTAGCGTCATATTTGGAGAATATCGCCAGTCCGCTTTTCACCTCGCCAATGGGGTCTGTCAGAGGAATAGGAACGAAGCCCGAAACATAATTCAAACCCATCCACCCCTTGTGCTGATCCAGCACCTTGCTGAGAAATTCAAATTGATTGATGAAGTAGCTGCGTTTGGAATGGATGTCAATCTCTTGAAGAAGGATAAAATCATAGTGATTATGTGCACGGAGAAAGTTTGCAACACCCTCAAGGTTCTCTCGTGTGCGAGCCTCGGTGTCTTGCACCATTTCGCCTCCGTCATAGAAAAAATCGGTATTATCCCCCAATCCGCAGTAGCCGATGTTCCAAGAGAGTAGTTTCAGGGTGTCAGATTTAATGCTCTCCCCTTTGGAGCTGTGGATGATTTGGGTGGCTTGTGGTGTCCATTCGTTCACCCAAGCCCATCCTATAAAAAGAATAATAGCCCCCACCAAAGTGAGAGCTATCCATCCAAAGAATTTTAGTATTGTACGTGTCATCTTAACTTTTGTTCAAAGAGTCCTAAGACTTAACTTTCTTTATTCTTCCTCGTCCTCATCAGATGGAGTAAGGTTGGAGTAGACTGCCGTTACATCGTCGTCATCTTCCATCTTCTCTATCATCTTATTGATTGCCGCACGCTGCTCAGGAGTAACGTCCTTGATGTCGGTTGGGATGCGTACGAACTCACCTTTTAGGATTTCAAGCCCCTTGTCGTCAAGGAATTTTTGGAGTTTGCCGTAAGCCTCGAAAGGAGCGAAAATCACTAGATTACCTTCTTCGTCTTGCTCAATCTCATCGCATTCAAAGTCGATTACCTCCAATTCGAATTCCTCAATGTCAAGCTCGTCTGTTGGTTTGATGACAAAAGTACACTTGTGATCAAACAGGAATGAAAGGCTGCCCGAAGTTCCTAGCGAACCGCCTGCTTTGTTGAAAATCGCACGTACGTTTGCCACCGTGCGAGTGGTGTTGTCGGTTGCGGTCTCAACGAGTACTGCAATGCCAAAGGGAGCGTAGCCCTCGTAGACCATCTCTTTGTAGTCGGCAGTGTCTTTCGACGAGGCGCGTTTGATTGCTCTCTCTACATTCTCCTTTGGCATATTCTCGCTCTTGGCGTTCTGCATCAAGACTCTCAGGCGTGGGTTGCCAGAGGGGTCTGGACCTCCAGCCTTAACTGCGATAGCGATTTCTTTACCCAGACGGGTAAATACACGGGCCATATTGCCCCAACGTTTCATTTTGCGTGCTTTGCGAAATTCAAAAGCTCTTCCCATTATTTTATCTAGTACTTAATTTATTAATGAAGGGGAGTTCTATTTTCTCCCTGAATTTAATTTTTCAAAAATTTTTATTCTAATCTTACTTTTACAAAGTTTCTTGTAGTGGTTCCTACTAGGGGCTTTGGAAAAGTGAAAGTAGGATGAGAAGTCTTGGAAAAGTATTTAAGGTGAGAAATTAGAACTCCCCTTTAGGGTGCAAAAGTAAAAAACAATTCTCAAAAGTTTCGTATAATTCGTAAAAAAAGTATAATTTTGAAGAAAAATCACACTATGCAACATCCTCAAAAAGAATTCCTAGAGCTCCTCTGGCAAAACTCCATGTTCCCCACCTCGACTCTCACCCTTACCAACGGACGCGAGATTGAGGTGCTGCGCCCGGGCTTTCGCGAGTGGATAGAAGGGAGGCAGAGCGGAGATTTTCTGTACGCTCAGTTGCGCTATGTGGATAGTGGCGAGGTGGTCTCGGGGAGTGTTAGGGTTGACAGCCTTAGCTCTCAGTGGCGTGAGAGTCAAACACTTGCCAATGCGCAGTATCTCTCGGGGCTTGTACTCCATGTGGTGGGGGAGTGTGATAGAGTGATTATCCACAATGGCGTTGAGGTGCCCACTCTCGTGATGCCCTTGATAGAGTATCTCTGCGATAGGGGAGAGCGACTGGCGGTGGAGTGTGCCGATGCTCTCTCGCAGATGGATGAGCTGCACCGCGAGGCTATTTTTTCGCGCGCGCTAAGCGATAGACTAGAGAATAAAAGCTCCGAGGTGCGAGGGGTGCTCGAAAACCTGCAAGGCGATTGGCATAAGACCGCAATTGTGTTTTTGATTCGCCGCTTTGGCTACAAAACAACCAAGGTTCGCTATGAGGCTTTGGCCCTGGAATTACCGTTGGATCTGATGATTGAGGGTTGGTTTGATAGGTTTTCGCTCGAAGCTATGCTGCTGGGAGTGGCGGGTTGTTTTGTAGAGGAGAAGCTCTATGATAAATATTCGTGGGAGCTGCGTGAGCGTTTCTTTGAGCTCTCCAGTGAGCATAAAATGTACTCTCGTGTGTTACTTAGCTATCGTGGTCGTCCTCAACAAAACACCCAACTCCAACTGGTACGCCTTGCTGCCATATTGTCTCACACTCCGCGACTATGGGATAAACTCCTTGAATGTGAGGATTATGTGCAGGTTCGAGATATTTTCGAGGTTGAGCTAAGCGAGTATTGGAGCGACCATTTGCAGTTGAATGCCCCAAAACGAGGTGTATCGAGACTCACTCCCGACAAGGTGGACAATCTAATTATCAACTATCTCGCCCCGCTGCTGCATCTCTATGGTGAGTATCTCAGTGAGTGTTCGGGTGATGAACAGGGACAACTCTACAAGGATAGGGCTGTGGAGTTTTTGCTGCGCACCTCGCCCGAGAAGAATCGCTTTGTGGAACCGTGGTGTATTAATGGTTTTTATCCTCGTGATAGTTTTCAAACCCAAGCCCTCATTCAGCTCAAAGATGTGCATTGTTCTAAGGGTGGCGCAGCGCATTGTTACGCCTGTCCTCTTGGAGGGCATCTAATGATGGAGTATTACGCCAAGGTGCGAGCCGCGCTAGATAAGGGCGTTGAGGTGACGCTCCGAGCCGAAGCAGCTATCATTTAGCCCTAACTCCGAGCTGGAGTAGTTGTGATTTAGCTCGAACTTTGTCTTTCCAAGGGCGAATCGCAAGGAGCAGGTAATTGGACTACTCTTGAGGAAAAGATGGCCGTCACTGTGGGGTGCGGCTTGTCCGTCTGTTTATATTGGCTCTGAAATCATCGCCAGTGTGACTGACGCCAGCACGCGCGACTATTTGTGTTAACTTTCACAAAAATATGGTTTGAGTTAAGTCCGAATCAGCGTAAAATCACATCAAAGAAATCTAATCTTTTTAGACCATGATGGTATTAGTTGTAAAATTATACCTAACTTTGTGCCCTTATATTAATACATACATTTGCGATGTCAATCGAAAACCAACTCGAAGATCTATTCGAAAACCAAGCAGAAACTCTCTGCGAAGCCCCCACCGAAGCAACTCCAGAAGCAACCCCAGAAGCAAACACTGACACAGCCGCTGAGGCAACCCCAGAATCTACCCCCGTGCCCCCTGCAGAGCCAACAGAGGCTCAGCCATCTTTTAATGATCTAGGCTTGTCGCCCGTAATCCTTGAGGCGATTCACGCCAAAGGCTTTGAGGTGCCTTCACCAATCCAAAGACTATCGATTCCCGTACTTTTGCGTGATTCAAATGATATTATCGCTCAGGCACAAACTGGAACAGGTAAAACTGCCGCCTTTGGTCTGCCAATAGCACAGCTACTAGAGTCGAAACCTAAGAAAGTCCAGGCTCTAATCCTAGCCCCAACTCGTGAACTTGCACTGCAAGTGACCGACGAGATGCAATCTTTCCGCCGTAATGATTTCTCGGTTTCTCCTATCTATGGAGGTGCCTCGATGAGCGAGCAGCTACGTCGTTTGAGTAAAGGTGTCGATGTTGTAGTGGGTACTCCAGGACGTATTCTAGATCACCTTCGCCGTGGTTCACTTGATCTTTCTGCGTTGCGTTGGTTGGTTCTTGATGAGGCTGACGAGATGCTAAACATGGGCTTTATTGATGATATTGACGAGATCATTAGCTATGCAAATGATCAGCGCCGTATCTTCCTCTTTTCGGCTACTATGCCAGATAGAATCGCGCAGTTGGCAAAGAAATATATGCAGAACATTGAGCATATCAAGGTTCTAAATAAGCAACTACTCAATGACCTTACGGATCAAATCTATTTCGAGGTTCGAGAGAGCGATAAATTTGATGCGCTCACTCGTATTATTGACGTGGAGCAAGAGTTCTATGGCATTGTGTTCTGTCGCACCAAAATTGCGGTAGATGGTATCGTGAATAACCTTATTGAGCGTGGCTATGCAGCGGATGGTTTGCACGGTGATGTCTCTCAGGGGATGCGTGAGAAAATCTTGCGTAAGTTCAAAGCTCGTCAGGTGAACATCCTTGTTGCAACTGATGTGGCAGCTCGTGGTATTGACGTATCGAACCTTTCGCACGTGATCAACTACTCGCTTCCTCAAGATCCAGAGAGCTATGTTCACCGTATTGGCCGTACTGGTCGTGCAGGTAATGAGGGTATGGCTATCACCTTTATCTCGCCATCTGAGTATCGCCAGTTTACCTCTATGCAGCGTCAGGTGAAAGCTACCATCCGTAAGGAGGTGCTTCCAACTGCAGCAGATATCGTTGAGGTTAAGCGTCAGAAAATTGTTGAGGATATCACTGAAATCATCTCACAGGGTAACTATGACGACTACATGGAGATGGCAAATTCGATGATGGTAGACCAAGAGCCTAATGTGATTCTTGCATCTCTACTGCGTTTGGCGTTCAAGAATGAACTTCAAGAGAGCTCTTACCCAGAGATTCGCCGCATTGATGTGAACCGCCGTGGAACGGCTCGTCTGTTTATCGGTTTGGGTAAGAATGAAGGCTACCGTCCTAAGATGATTGTTGATCTATTGAAGAAAAAATGTAATATTCCTGATCAGAAGATTGACGATGTGAAATGTATGGATGAGTTCTCTTTCGCATCTGTGCCTTATGAGGATGCAGAGAAAGTGATGAAGATCCTTAACGGAATCAGCAAACTCCAAACAGATGATAGCCGCCCGTTGGTTACTCTAGCTAAGGAGGATAACAAGCAAAGCGATCGCTCGCAGAGCTACGTAGAGGATAGAGCACCGCGAGGTCGTGGAGGACGTGGTGGCGGAAATCGAGGCGGTGGCCGTGGAGGACGTGATGGCGGACGCTCAGGTGGGCGTGACGGAGGTAGAGATAGTAAACCTCGTCGTTCATCGAAACCATCATCGCGTCGTAGAAGAGACTAATTCTACGACAAATATATATCTGAAAGAGGCTGTCCAAAATCTTGCGATTTTAGACAGCCTCTTTTTTGTACCGTTTAAAAGTATTCCCCGCGATACACCTTTCTCCTTTTCAAACGTAGTTTCCGCAGGCGTACACCCCGCAGAGTGACCTCAGTCTGCGGGTGCTGGTGCGATCCGTGCGGTCGGGAGTTATCGAATGCTCAGCTTGTGCACTTTATCTTAAAGGATTAAATGCTCGCCCGTGTAGCTACCCTTGGCTTTGGCTACTTTCTCGGGGGTGCCCTTGGCGATGAGCATTCCTCCACCCGAACCACCCTCGGGGCCTATGTCTAGCAGGTAATCTGCCGAGGCGATAACATCGAGATTGTGTTCTATGACCACCACGCTATTGCCTCTATCTACTAACTTTTGTAGTACTTCGAGTAGTACTCTAATGTCCTCGAAGTGCAAACCCGTGGTGGGTTCATCTAGGATGTAGAGCGTGCTGCCTGTGTCGCGCTTGGCTAGCTCTGAGGCTAGCTTGATGCGCTGGCTCTCGCCTCCCGAGAGCGTTGTACATGGCTGACCTAGCGTCAAATAGCCCAGTCCCACCTCTTGAATAGCTTTGAGTTTGGTGAAAATAGAGGGTATGTGTTCGAAAAATTCCACCGCCTGATTCACGGTCATATTCAGCACTTGATCTATGTTGCGTCCCTTGTATTTTACAGCCAGTGTGTCTTGGTTGTAGCGATGACCGCCACAGACCTTGCAGGTAACATAGACATCGGGTAGGAAATTCATCTCTATGGTTTGAACCCCCGCTCCACGACACTCCTCGCAGCGACCGCCCTTGACATTAAACGAAAATCTCCCCGCCTTGAACCCGCGCATTTGGGCATCGGGGGTTGCCTCGAAAAGCGAACGAATATCCGTAAATACATTAGTGTAGGTCGCAGGATTGCTGCGAGGGGTCTTGCCTATGGGTGCTTGATCGACCACCACCATCTTGTCGATGTTCTCTAGTCCCTTGATTTTGGAATAGGGCAGGGGCTGATCGAAAGAGTCATAGAGCTCGCGAGAGAGTATGGGGCGCAGGGTGCCATTAATTAGCGATGATTTGCCACTACCACTAACCCCCGTGATACATAAGAATAACCCAAGAGGGAATTTTACGTCTATGTTCTTGAGATTATTACCCGTGCAGCCTTTCAATTCGAGGAACTCTCCATTGCCTTTGCGGCGTTGCTTGGGAATCTCTATCTTGCGCTTGCCCGTTAGGTAATCGGCAGTCATAGTGTCGCTCTTGAGGATGTCCTCTATGGTGCCCATAGATGAGATTTCTCCCCCACGGCGACCTGCCAAGGGCCCCACGTCTATTATCCAATCGCCCGAGCGTATCATCTGTTCGTCGTGTTCGACCACCACCACTGTATTACCAGCGTCACGCAATTGCCCCAGAGAATTAATGAGTTTTAGGTTGTCTCTTTGGTGTAGCCCTATGCTAGGCTCGTCCATAATATATAGTACGTTCACCAGCTCAGAGCCTATCTGAGTGGCGAGCCTAATGCGCTGAGATTCACCGCCCGAGAGGGTCATGCTTGCGCGTGAAAGCGAAAGATAGCCCAATCCAACATCCTCAAGGAAACCCAGTCGCGAGCGTATCTCTTTGAAGATATCACGCGCTATGGTTTGTTGTTTTTTACTAAGGCGTTCTTCTACCTCTTGCGACCAAGCCAATAGCTCGGTGATAGTCATATCTGATAGTTCGGCAATATTCTTTTCGTCTACTTTGAAATATAGCGAATCTTCCTTTAGGCGAGTGCCACCACACAGCGAACACTTCTTGCGTTGCATGTATTGCCCCACCCATTTTTTACCACGCTTGCCGCTGTCCATCTGAGCTTCGATGTACTCAGGGATGCCCTCCCAAATAGTCATACCACTCTCGCCCCCAGAGCCACTTACTCTCAGTGGCTCGCTCTCGCCGTTAATGAGAGCGTGGATAAAATCATCGTCCATCTCATTGAAAGGGGTCTCTATGGTGTAGCCGTAGCGCTTGAGCAGAGCTTCAACCTTGGCGTAGTGCCACGAGCTAGCGGCATAGCGTCCCATGGGCTCGATGGCTCCACTCTTGACACTCTTGCGCATGTCGGGGATGACTTTCTCTATATCCATAGCACTCTCATACCCCAGCCCGTTACACTGCGGACAAGCTCCCGCTGGCGAATTAAATGAAAATGTGTGAGGTGCAGGCTCGTTGTAGGCTATACCCGTTGTGGGGCACATTAAATTGCGCGAGAAATAGCGTGTAGCGTTTTCCTCTCTGTCCAGCGCGAGCACCATCATTGTTTGACCACCTTGGCGCATGGCTTCCCCTAGGCTTTCGAGTATGCGCTCGGTGGACGTTTGCCCTACAATCACACGATCAACCACCAACTCCACATTGTGCACTTTGTAGCGGTCGAGCTGCATTCCTGCCTCTATCTCTCGGAGTTCGCCATCGACTCTCACCCTCACATATCCTTTCTTGGCGAGGCTCACAAAAAGCTCACGATAGTGCCCCTTGCGCCCTTTCACCAAAGGAGCTAGTAGGGCTATTTTCTCGCCTTTGAATTTCTCACCAATGAGTTCAACTATCTCTCGATCCGAAAACTTAACCATCTTCTCTCCCGTATTCTTAGAATAGGCAACAGAGGCACGAGCAAACAGTAGGCGCAAGAAATCGCTCACCTCTGTTATGGTGCCAACCGTAGAGCGAGGGTTGCGCCCCGTGGTCTTTTGCTCGATGGCAACCACGGGTGATAACCCCGAGATTTTATCCACGTCGGCCCTTTCCATAGAGCCCATAAACTGGCGTGAGTATGCTGAAAGGGTCTCCAGATAGCGACGTTGCCCTTCGGCATAGATAGTGTCGAACGCCAGAGACGATTTGCCACTACCCGATAACCCTGTAATCACAGTGAGGGAGTTGCGAGGGATGGTGACCGACACATTTTTGAGGTTGTGCACTCTTGCGCCCTCGACCTCTATGTTTTGAATCTGCTCGGTGGCAGAGCTTTGTTTTTTAGCCATAGAATTAGTAGCCTAGTTCTTTGAAGTTTTCGTTTGGTACTTTCACGGTGTACTCCTTGCCGGTTGGGTTAGAATAGCTGTAACTACGAATCCATGGATTTAGTATACGCAATTGGCGATAGTTTGTGCCGTGGCTTTTGGCAAACTCGCTCCATTCGATATTCTTTTGACTCACTCCCACCTCAGTGTAATTTTCGAAAGCAGGGTAGTAGTCCTCCTCGTTTAGTTCAAAACCATATTTCGCAGGATCGCTCATCAGGATCTTAAAGCTCAAGATGCGAGGCACATAGCGCATAGTCTCCTCGGGTAAAAATAGATCCCAGTAGTTATCAACCCCTTGGGTTGTCATGCGGCGCGATACTCCCGCTTGCCCCACGTTGTAGGATGCAGCGGCAAGAGTCCAGCTTCCGAAGCGTTTGTAGGCTTCCTTTAGGTAGCGACAAGCAGCACGGGTTGCAATTTCGATATTGTAGCGCAGGTCGACATTCTCGCCCGTCTCAACACCATAGGTCTTGGCAGCAGAGCTCATGAATTGCCATAGTCCTGCCGCTCGAGCAGAGGATATGGCATTGGGGTTCAATCCACTTTCGGCAACACACAAATATTTGAAATCCTCAGGGATGCCATTCTCTTTAAGGATAGGCTCGATGATGGGGAAATAGCGAGACGAATTGCGCAGAGCACGAGTGGTGGAGGTGTGCATACACGAGGTGGTCAGCACCTCACGATCTATAGCCTCTCTCACATAGGGGTAGTCCATAGGGATAGACTCGCCTGCAAAAGTTAGATCCATAGGCAGGGGGCGAATGCGAACCAGAGTTGTCTGAGATGATGATGAACCACTAGTGGTGTTTTCTTGGGCTTGACAGCCAGTAGAGTTAAGACTTATTAGCGCAGCGGCAAAACTAAGTAGAACGATTTTTTTCATTATTTTTCTAGTAAGTGTTATTATTCTTAAAAATGAGTAGTTGTATTTCTGGGGAGACTCTAGAACTCCTCTCAGTAGTTTATTTAAGTGCCAAGTATCTCACGGAACATAGTCTCTAACGAGCCAGTGAGGTCTATTATTTTAAACAAATCTGCCACCATCACCAAAATCAGCACTATCAAAGCCCAGCGGATAAACGAAAGGGGGATGCGTTTGGAATTGCGAGTCGCCCACCAAGCCCCCACAAGGTTGCCCATCCCGTGTACCAGTCCATACAAATAGGCAACCTCTCCCTCAAGGGCAAAGATCACCAGCGAGATGGGGATATACATCAGTACGATGAATCCTTTTAGAGCGTTAGCCTCCATTAGGTTGTAGCCCAGTGAGAGGATAGATGCGCTCAGAACAAAATAGCCCACCCCGACATGGAAAAATCCACCATAGAGCCCCACGCCCAAGAACCATAGGTAGGTCAATGTGCTAGGTGTGCGATGGGTTGCGGTGCCACTGCGCAGCATCTTTTGGGGGTTCATCACCAGCAGAAACAGCAGTACGATGAGTATGGTTCCCAGTAGTATTTCAAATAATGCTGGATTCACCTTGACAGCAAAAATCGAACCTATAATGGCCCCTACCACGGCTGGAATCCCAAGTCTCCAAGCAGTTTTTATGTCCAAATACCCCGCTTTTTTAAACCCCAACGACATGGCGCTCACCTGCATAATCACAGGTATGCGGTTGGTGCCATTTGCCATATTTGCATCCATTCCCAGTGCCATATAAAGAGCCAATGTGAGTGATGAGGCAGCCCCCGCAAAAGTATTGACCAGCCCCACAAAAAGCCCCGAGAGCACCAGCAGTATGCCTATCTCTAGGTTCAGAGGTATCAGTTCCAGCTCCACAGTCCTAGTCCTCGAGTTTAATGATGAAGCTGTCGGCATCTCTCACCGCAGGGAAGCGCTCACGAAACTGCCTTTGAGCAGATAAATCCAAATCTGCCGTCACTGAACACTCCAGCGAGGGTGTAGCCTCGGCAAGAGGCATGCCCATAAAATCCAGCACTACAGAATCGCCCGAGTGATGCCCCACGGGGTCGTCGCCCACGCGGTTCACTCCCAGAGTGTAACATTGATTTTCGATAGCTCGTGCTCTTAGCAGTGTGCTCCAAGCGTAGGAGCGAGCCGCTGGCCACGAGGCAATGTAAATCGCCATATCGCATCGTGCACTCTCTCGAGAGAAGACAGGGAAACGCAAATCATAGCATATATATAGGGCTATGCGCCAACCTTTGTAATGAACACTCAAGTGGTTCTTGCCCGCGCTGTAATGTTTGTGCTCGCCCCCGAAGCTAAACAAATGGCGTTTGTCATAGACCAAGCGTACGCCATCTGGGGCTATAAAAAATAGGCGATTGTAGTATTTCTGCTCGCCGCTCTCGCGCTCGGTGTCCTCAATGGCGGCACTAAAAACTAGAGCCTTGCCCGAGCTTTGGGCAAGCGAAGTCATTGTGCTCACGATCTCTCCATCCATCTTTTGGGCTAAGCCCTCGGGTTGAGTTATAAAACCCGTGGCGAACATCTCGGGCACCACACACAGCTCGATGTCGGGGGCTAGGCCCTCGATCCAGCGTGCTACTTTGTCCAGATTCCATTGAGTTTGCCCATAGATGGGATCAAATTGAAAGACTGCAATTTTCATTTTTTAATGTTGTTTTAAGGGGAGTTGCCAAGGTCGCAAAGATACTATTTTTATCTGACAAATCCATCCTGAACACAAGCGTTTTAATGTAAGGATGCTTTTGAAATCTCTTTGATAGACCCCTCCCCTTTGATGTCAAGGGTCAGTGTGTTGATTGGAGAAATGATAACCAAAATTTTATGGTATTAAAATAAAATCTTATCTTTGCGATCGCATATCAAATAAAATAGGTATACTAATGAAAAATTCTTTTAAGCCAACTCCCTATAAGTTAAAGACATATTTGACGAATCGTATAGATTTTGATCATAATTCGTGGACACTCGACGATCCCCAGTGTTCATCACCTTCGCTTATTCGTGCAATTTACGAAAACAAACAACTAACGCTGGGCGATCCCCAGATGGGAATCTATAAATTTGCCGATTGGCTGCCAATATCTCGCACCTTGGAGGGATCTTCTGCTCCCTCGACCTACAAAAGCGAGGCGTTGGCAAAACACCTAGGATTGGAGAATCTCTATATCACTATCAGTGGTTATGCGCCCGAAAAAGGGGTAAATATGCCAACGTGTTCGTTCAAAGAGACTGAGGCCTACACTGTGTGTGGTCGTTTGAGCGCCGAGAATGAAAAGATACTTGTGGTTGCATCTGCAGGTAATACTGCGCGCGCCTTTGCCCATGTGTGTTCGAATAATAATATTCCACTTTTGCTTTTTGTGCCCAAGGATAATTTGAATGCTCTTTGGAGCGAGAAACCATTGAACCCCTGTGTAAAACTAGTAGTGAGCGAGGCAGGTAGCGACTATTTTGATGCTATCCACCTCTCGAATATCGCAGTGAAGGACGAGCGTTTCTTGGCAGAGGGTGGAGCCAAGAATGTGGCTCGCAGGGACGGTATGTCCACCACTATGCTTTCGGCAGTGACCACCATCGGTCAAATCCCCGATTATTATTTCCAAGCAATAGGCTCAGGAACGGGAGCTGTTGCGGCCTGGGAAGCGAACCTTCGCTTTTTGGAGGATGGTCGCTTTGGAACCAATAAAGCCAAGATGATACTCTCGCAAAATGCACCTTTTGCGCCTATGTATGACGCATGGAAGGCGGACTCTCGAGACCTCTTCCCGCTGGAAGACAAAACCGCACGTGAGCAAGTGGAGCAAATCCACGCTAAGGTGCTGTCGAATCGCAAACCTCCTTTTTCTATCGCGGGTGGAGTGTATGATGCACTGAAAGACTGTGATGGCGATATGATGTTGGTGCAAAACGATGAGGCTAAAGCCGCTGGAGCTTTGTTTAAAGAGCTTGAAGGTGTTGATATTCACCCTGCTGCATCGGTCGCGGTAGCATCGCTGATAGAAGCAGTGGAACAAGGAATGGTGGAGCGCGATAAACTTGTTATGATTAATATTACTGGTGCTGGCGAAGAGCGTTTCCAAAGTGAGCGTGAAGGAACTCTTCACTACCTAGAGCCATCGCTAGAGTTTGGAGTTGATGCCAAAGAAGAAGATGTTTTGGAAGCAGTAGCGAAATTGTTTTTTGCGAACTAAACCATGCAATAGTGCATCCTAAAACAAGCATAGCTTAGCGTTAAGCTAAAAGATCCAGCCTAAATCACAGTGTAGATTTGGGCTGGATCTTTTTTATGATGTATTATTAATAATAAATTCATAGTACAGATCAATGAAATACACTAAACTTGCCTCTGTTATCAAAAGAAACTTTATTCTAGAGTATGAAACACTCAGTACTACAAACCGAAGGCGACACAAACTTCAGCCCTTTGCGTTGTGATTGGCATGATTCACTTGATTCCCACTCTCAGGAGCTGTTAGGGGAGGATAGTAAGTATTTTCTTAAACAATCGCTCTCGACCCCTTGTCTGAATAATATTACCCAAGCACAGGGGGTTTATATCACAGATGCTCAAGGGAGGCAGTATATGGATTTTCATGGCAATAGTGTTCATCAATTGGGCTACAATAATCGCTATGTGATAGATAGGGTGCAGGCACAGATAGATGCACTCTCGTTTTCTCCTCGTCGTTACGCGAACTCCATAGCCACCCAGTGTGCTAAGAGTTTGGTTGAGGCTGCTCCAGGTTCACCTCGTAGAGTGCTGTTCACTCCAGGGGGAGCTTCCTCGGTGAGTGTAGCGCTGAAATTGGCTCGTCATTTCACAGGTCGCTATAAATCGATCTCAATGTACGACTCGTTTCATGGGGCAAACCTCGATTCGATTTCTGTGGGAGGCGAACAAATGTTCCACAAAGGAATAGGTCCGTTGGTTCCGGGTGCAATACACGTTCCCCCACTAGATAACTACAGGGGGTATATGTCCTTGGATAAATATCCACAATGTCAAGAAATGATTATCGACCAGATTGAATATATCATAGAGAAAGAAGGTGATATTGCAGCTGTGATTGCCGAACCCATAAGAAGTACGACGGTTCATATTCCAGAGCCTGAATTTTGGCAAAGAATAGCGGCTATCTGCCGTCGCAATGGAGTGCTTTTAATATTCGATGAGATTCCAACATCAATGGGGCGCACGGGGAAACTTTTTGCAACCGAACATTTTGGTGTAGATCCTGATATGATTATTCTGGGCAAGGGTCTCGCTGGAGGGTTAATTCCTTTTTCGGCACTCTTGGCTCACGAGCGTTTGGATGTGGCTGAGGAAATATCACTGGGACACTATACCTTTGAGAAAAACCCTGTTGCTGCCCAGGCTACACTTGCTTCTTTGGACTATATCCAAGAGAATGACCTTCTCACACATGTTCACAAACTAAGCCTTGTGATGGGCGCCCGCCTGCGGGAAATGAAACAGAAATATCCCATAATTGGCGATGTGCGAGGGGTTGGGCTATTGTGGGGTGTGGAAATTATTGAAGCAGACTCTATGAAAGTAGCTCACTGGGAGCGCGCAAATGAGATACTCTATGCAGCCCTGAGGAAAGGATTGAGCTTTAAAGTCTCCTCAGGCAATGTTCTAACGCTTGCCCCTCCATTGGTAATAAGCGAGGAGGAATTGAATCGTGCACTAGATATACTGGAGAGAGTTATTGCAAATTAAAGTAGCCACAAGATGTTGCCCCAAGAGATAAATTTGCTATATTTGTGGATAACTTAAAAACAAACTTGCTGAAATTTATGAAAAAACTAACTCTACTTCTACTGCTCTTCTCGAGCCTAACTGCCCTTGCGCAAAAACAATTCCTGATCGGAGGCTCCGGAACGGGGAAAATAGCTATCATCGACAAACAAAACCAAACCACCGTTTGGGAACATGCTCTGGAGGCTGGCACGGAGTGTAATAGTGTTGTGATGACCAAAAATGGTAATATAGCCTACTCGTATCGCTGGGGAGCTAGATTGATAGACAGAGAGGGTAATGTGATTTTTGACTATAAACTCCCTGCAAAAAACGAAGAACTACAAAGCATTAGTCTCACCAAAAAAGGGTTTTTGCTGGGCATTTGTGGTTCGCCTGCGAGAATTGTAGAGCTCAATAAGAAAGGTGAGGTGGTAAGTGAGACGACCTACGATACAAAAATAGCCGACCAACACGGTCAGTTCCGCCAAATCCGTAAGACCGCACAGGGTACCTATCTGTTGCCACTACTATCGAGAGGTTCGATAGTAGAGATAGATGATACTGGCGCAGAGCTCAAAGAATATAAGCTAGGCAAAGGGCCTTTCTCGGTGACCATCACCAAGGAGGGAGATCTGTTGGCGGCTTGTGGTCACTCGGGCAAGATATTTGAAATTGATCCCGAGGATGGCGATGTGGATGTGTGGTTGAGCAATGAGGACATCAAAGGGCAGGCAAACATAGAGTTTGGAGCGCAGATAGAGGAGCTAAAAAACGGTAACTTTGTGCTAGCTAACTGGCTGGGACATAATGGAGATCAGAGCCAACCAATACTTATAGAGTTTAATCCTCAGGGTGATGTGGTGTGGAGCCTGAAAGCTCCTGTGGGCGATATTTCGTTGGTATCTGCCGTGTGCCCCATATACTAAGTATCTAAAGCGGCTAGAAGTCTCCTGTGAGATACTAAAAACAAGAGAACCCTCGCATAAATTATATATGCGAGGGTTCTCTTGTTTTTTCTATGCAGTTTTTTTTAAGCGGTAAGCATAAGTTAAGTCCGTTTGTCTGCTTGAGGTGTGAGCCGCATTTGTAAAGGGATAGAAAAGGCTCCACTCCACCTGAGTTATGTGATAAAAGAAGCTCTACATCTAGTTTTAGCTAAATGTAGAGCCTCTCCCTGTGTTGTATTCGCTCTGGAGCTAAATGATAGCTCATTGGGTTTGCACCTAGCGTACGCCTGCGTCTTTTGCCTCTATGCTAAGAGTTGCGTGAGGTACGACTTTAAGGCGCTGGGCAGGGATTAGCTTGCCAGTCTCACGACAGATGCCGTAGGTCTTGTTCTCAATGCGAATTAGTGCAGCCTCAAGGTGCTGGATAAATTTCAGCTGGCGTTGCGCCAAACGACCACTCTCCTCTTTCGAGAGAGTAGCAGCACCCTCTTCAAGGATTTTGAAGGTGGGCGAGGTATCGTCGGTGCCATTGCTGGTTTCGTGAGTGATGGTTGCACGTAACAGTTCGTAGTCGTCGCGCGCCTTTGCTAGTTTCTCTAGTATGATAGCTTTAAATTCCGCCAGTTCGGCATCCGAGTAGCGAGTTTTTTCAGGTGTTGCCATAGTTGCTTCTTAGGTATTAAGGTTCGGTTAATTAGTGTAAAGATAGTCAAAAAAATCTTTAAACAAAACCCCTGCCCTATTTTTGACAATTTTTTTTGCAGTTAACCACCATTTTTTTTTGGCAATCCTCGAGGCGGTTACTTTTCCTGCTCGATCAACTGTCCTCCCATTTCGATGGCTGCCTCATTGGCGGGGATAAGGTGGTGGGCACGCTCGGGGAGCGATTTTTTCAGACCCTTGAGTACATTTTCCATAGTCACTATTGGGCGCACTTTCAAGAAGCCTCCCAA
Source organism: uncultured Rikenellaceae bacterium (assembly GCA_964371385.1). GTDB lineage: Bacteria > Bacteroidota > Bacteroidia > Bacteroidales > Rikenellaceae > Mucinivorans. Next base: position 20,197 of record CAYJLY010000016.1, on the reverse strand, counting down.
AACCACCATGTTAAAGACCTTCACATTGCCAGAACTTGCGGCATACTCTGCAGCCGATATCTTGTAGATATTAATATCCTCGCGTTTGCATGGGTGGGTTATGCCATTAGGGTCGTAGATAAGCACGCCTCCTGGCTTTATGTTCGGGGCGAATTTATCCATAGATTGTTGGTTGAGGATGATGGCCACATCGAACTCCTGAATCACTGGCGAGGAGATCTGTGCGTCGGATAGTATTACGGTCACGTTTGCCGTTCCACCCCTCATCTCGGGGCCGTAGGACGGCATCCAAGTTACGTGTTGGTCTTGCATAATGCCAGAATAGGCTAGAATTTTACCCATCGATAGTACGCCTTGACCTCCAAAACCTGCTATAATTATTTCTTCTTTCATCGTTTTAGTGTTTTTATTATTATATGGACTTATCTGGCAAGCCCATAGCTTGGGTGGGTAGGTGCAGAGAATTGTGCATTAGGCACGCTTACTGCTCGTTTTTAATTTCGCCTAGTGGATATTTAGGGAACATATTCTCAACCATCCATTCATTAGCTTTCACGGGCGACACTTTCCATCCCGAGCTACAAGTGGCTACCACCTCGACAAAGGAAGTTCCACGGTTGGCAAGGCTGTTCTCGAATGCTTTTTTGATGGCTTTTTTGGTCTGGCGCACAGCCGCTGGAGTGTGAACCGCCGAGCGATTAACGTATTTCACGCCCTCAAAACCCGCCATAATATCCGCCATCTTGTAGGGGAAGCCGTGGAGTGATGCCTCGCGCCCATGGGGCGAAGTTGCGGTACGCATACCCAACAGAGTGGTTGGTGCCATCTGCCCCCCTGTCATACCATAGATTGCGTTGTTGATAAAGATAATGGTAATACTATCTCCGCGAGCGGCAGCATGTATAGCCTCTGCAGTACCGATAGCCGCCAAGTCACCATCGCCTTGGTAGGTGAAAATTAGTTTCTCTGGGTTCAATCGTTTGGCAGCCGTAGCAACCGCAGGAGCGCGGCCGTGAGCCGCTTGAATCCAATCGATATCAATGTAGTCGTAGGCGAGAACCGAACAACCCACAGGCGATACGCCTATGGCATTTGCCTCTTGTCCCATTTCACACAGCAGTTCGGCAACCACCTTGTGAACCACCCCGTGGCTACACCCAGGGCAGTAGTGCATTTGATTGTTAGTTATCAGGCGAGGTTTTTGGTAGACCAACTCCTCGGAGCTAATCTTTACCTTCATTGTTTTAGTTTGTTCCATTATTTTTGCTCCTCCATCATTTTAATTACTGCCTCAAGTACTTCATTTGGTGTGTGGATAATACCACCATAACGACCAAAGTGCTCCACTTTTGTTTTTCCAGCGACCGCTAGGCGAACATCATCGACCATCTGTCCTGCGCTCATCTCGACCGTTAGCATACCTTTGGCCTGATCGGCAAGTTTGTTTATGATAGCCTCGGGGAAAGGGAATAAAGTGATAGGGCGCAGTAGTCCGACCTTTAGTCCTTGCTCGCGAGCTAGCTCGACAGCCTTGGCGCTTATGCGAGCGCTGGTGCCATAGGCAACTATGATATAGTCGGCGTCGGAGGTTTGGATTTCCTCGTAGCGCACCTCGTTTTGCTCTATCATGCGGTAGCGAGCCTGTAGGTGGTGGTTGTGAACCTCCAAGTCTGCACTATCAAGCCTAAGGGAGTTGGCAACATGACGCTGGCGTCCGCCACTTTTGCCATCGCTAGCCCATGGAGCGTATTTTTTGATGTCGCTAGCGCTCCAACGAGCTTTGATGGGCGAGAGCTCGACTCTCTCCATCATTTGCCCTATGACCCCATCGGTGAGTATCATTGCTGGTACTCGATATTTGAAAGAAAGATCAAAGCCCAGTTCCACAAAGTCGTTCATCTCTTGCACGGAGTTAGGTGCTAGCACTATCAGACGGTAGTCGCCATGGCCTCCGCCCTTGACCACCATATTATAGTCGGACTGAGCAGCTTGGATAGAGCCAAGCCCAGGGCCACCGCGCGCCACATCCACCAAAAGACAAGGCAATTCCGCACCAGCCAAATAGCTAATCCCCTCGCACATGAGCGAAAGCCCCGGCGAAGAGGTTGATGTCATCACCTTTTTGCCTGTGGCAGCACCGCCATAGACCATATTTATCGAGGCAACCTCGCTCTCGGCTTGAAGTACCACCATTCCAGTGGTTTCCCAAGGTCGTTCCGCTTGCAGGGTTTCGAGCACCTCGCTTTGAGGGGTAATAGGGTAGCCGAAGTAGCCGTCACAGCCGCAGCGAATAGCCGCAACTGCCAACACCTCGTTTCCTTTCATTAGTCTAATATCTTTTTCCATGGTCTTCTCACTTAAGGTTAGTTTTCGATTTTTTGACGGTACACTGTGATGATGCTATCGGGGCACACAATGGCACAGCCAGCGCACCCTATACATTTATCGGGGTCAATAAATTGACAGTAGTTATAGCCCTTAGAATTAACTCTCTCGCTGAGGGTGAGAGTCTTCACTGGACAATTCTGCGTACACACACCGCAACCCTTGCAGCGCTCGACGTCGACGATTATGGTGCCTTGAATTTTCGCCATTAGATTATCTTTTTCTGTTTATGATTTTTGTGTTTGGGGACTTCTTTCACAACAAAAGTAATGATATTTTCGTGTGATTCCTAACATTTTTTCTGTTTTTTACGATTTCCAACAGATATTTTAAAGGGAGCCCTGTTTAGTTGCAAACCAAAGAGAGCCCCCACTGTTTATTTAGGTTTTTCAAAAACTAAAGATTGAAGAGTTGGATTAATCCTGTGCTGGCAATATCTATCGCCACACACATTATCAAGAAGGCAAATATTTTTTCTGCTACTACCTTGTTTTTTGAGCCCAGACGCTCTATTATCTTGTTTGTATTGGCGTAGATAAAAAAAGTAACTATACAAATTAGCGCCACCGAGAGAAGGGTTGCCCCCATGTTTAGGATATAACCCCCAGTACCCTTGTTGGCAGAGTGCGAGCTGAGGGTTAGAAGCACCGAGATGGCTCCCGCTCCTGCGGTCATAGGAAAAGTGATGGGGTAGAGTAGCATAGATGCTACGTTGTGTTTTCGCGCTGGTGGGCTGTTGTCATCGTTGCCCGTGTCGACCTTACTGCTGGGGTCGTCCTTGCCAGAGAGCATATTCCATCCAAGCATAAAGATCACTATACCTCCAGCGACCCTCACTACATCTACCGAGATGCCGAAAAGTTCCAAAATCCAGTGACCCGTGAAGATGATGGCAGTACTGAAATAAAAAACCATAAAAGCAATGCGCCTCACATAGCCCGTCCGTTCTTTTTGGCTCACCCCCTCGAAGAAGGGGTTTATTACAAAGGCGGTGCCAATGGGATTGACCACAGGAAATAAGGCGATAAAGCCAAGTGTGACGGCATGGATAAAATCTGCGACATTCTCCGTGAGTAGACTTGTGATTGACATTGAAATTCGATATTTAGTGTTGCGTGGGGTTCTGATTCTCTTAATGCTAGTGCTGTGATTCAGGCCAAGAACCCCTTGTGGTCTCAATCCATATCCTTCTTCTTTGTGTTCAAAGATATATTAAAATGTTAAAAAACGAAAACTTTGTTGATGGTTTTTGTTTCTGATATTCAAATCTTTGGGAGCTTAGAGCACAAAAAAAAGAGGGCTTAGCAGTGCTAAACCCTCTTTTATGCAAAAATTATACCTAAATCTTATTATAGGCTTTTAACTAGATCTATCATCTGTTGTGCCAAAGCGTCAGCGTCTGCCTGTGTGCAGTGCTCGCAGTAGATGCGGATGATGGGCTCAGTGTTCGACTTGCGAAGGTGTACCCAGCAGTTTTCAAAGTCAATTTTCACGCCGTCAATATCAGTTACTACCTCGTCCTTGTAGTGCTCTTTGACTTTCACCAAGATACCATCTACATCTGTGTCAGGGGTAAGCTCTATCTTGTTTTTCGACATATAATACTCAGGGTAGCTAGCTCTGAGTGCCGAGCACTTCATTCCCGTTAGACTTAAGTAAGTCAAAAATAGTGCAACTCCCACCAGCGCATCACGTCCGTAGTGAAGTTCAGGGTAGATGATGCCTCCGTTGCCCTCGCCACCAATCACAGCACACATATCTTTCATTTTTGCCACCACGTTTACCTCGCCCACAGCCGCTGAGGCATATTCACCTCCGTGGCGCACAGTTACATCGCTCAAGGCGCGCGAGCTCGAAAGGTTAGACACTGCATTACCTCCCTTGCGGCTTAGGATATAGTCGGCAACGGCAACCAGCGTGTACTCCTCGCCAAACATCTCGCCCGTTTCGCTCACTAGCGCGAGTCTATCCACATCAGGATCAACAACAATACCAAGGTCTGCGCCTTCTTTAACTACTAGTTCAGAGATTTCGGTTAGGTTTTCAGGTAGTGGCTCGGGGTTGTGAGGGAAATGCCCATTAGGGGTGCAATACAATTCGATTACCTCCACACCCATCTGGCGAAGTAGGTCGGGGATGATAGTACCACCCACGGAGTTTACGGCATCCACAACGACTTTGAATTTCTTAGCCTTCACAGCCTCGGTGTCCACTAGCTCTAGTGCGAGTACCATATCAATGTGGCGTTGGTCGAAGCTCTCACGCTTTACCACCTCGCCAAGTGAGTCAACGTCCACAAATTCATAGGCATCTGCATCTGCAATTTCAAGGATTTTCGCTCCTGCTTTAGCGTCGAGAAACTCTCCCGCGGGTCCTAGGAGTTTTAGGGCGTTCCATTGTTTGGGGTTGTGCGATGCGGTCAGAATGATACCTCCGTCTGCCTTAAACTCGGTTACCGCCACCTCGACAGTTGGGGTTGTGGCAAGACCAATAGAGATAACATCAACCCCGCACCCCATCAAAGTGCCCTCCACTACATTATATACCATCTCTCCCGAGATACGAGCGTCACGACCCAGCACAACGGTTGGTTTGTGTTTGCCTTTGGTGACCTCGCTGGTGATCCATTTTGCGTACGAGGCAGTGAATTTAACTAGATCAATGGGGGTTAGGTTATCGCCGATAGCTCCGCCTATGGTTCCGCGTATGCCCGAGATAGATTTGATTAGAGTCATAATGTGTGTTGTTGTATTTAGTTAGATTTGTATTTATGATTGAGTTGTGCTTTATTGGAAGAATCTGAGCGTTGCTTGAAATTGTCCCAATAAAAGTTTGTTTTATCCGTACAAAAATAGTAATTTCGCCCAAAGAATAAAAATTTTTTAGATGAACTTCGGAACTTTTTTCACAGAAAACCTCTCTATTGCCATAAGTACTATCAAGGGCAATAAACTACGCTCGGCGCTCACAATCAGCATTATCGCCATAGGAATAATGTCGATGGTGGGTATATTTACGGCTATAGATGCTCTGAAAATGTCGGTGAGCGATTCGTTTTCGTCTCTTGGAAGTAATAGTTTTTCTATAGATTCACGCACCACCGCCATCCAACCTGGGGGCAGGCGTTCACGCACGATCAATGGATCGAATATCACCTACGATCAGGCCATGGAGTTTAAGGAGCGCTTCTCGGTGCCATCGATAATATCTATAAATCAAAGAGTTAGTGGTAGTGCTATTATCAAATATCTGTCAGAGAAAACCAATCCCAATGTGCGATTGATAGGCACAGATGAAAACTACCTGCGCACCAGTGGGATGAATCTTGAGATGGGGCGTAATTTTTCTAACTTTGAGGTCACTAGTGGTGCTCCTGTGGCGATTGTTGGTAGTACGGTGGCAGAAACTCTTTTTGGTGACGAGAATCCTATCGATAAGTTTATTAATGTCTCGGGAGGTCGCTATCGAGTGGTGGGGGTGACCAAAAGCAAAGGTGGTGGTATGGGCATGGGTAATAACCCCGATCAGAGCGTGTATATCACCATAGAGGCAGCTCGTGGATCGTTTACCACGATCAATCCAAATATTCCTATCACCGTGATGCCCGAGGCTGGCTTGTTGGATGTGGCAAGCAGCGAGGCAGAAGGACTTTTCCGTCAAATACGCAAACTAAACCCCTCGGATGAAACCGATTTTAGCGTCACTCGTAGCGATTCGTTCATCAACATGATGCTCGAAAATCTCACTATGATAACCATCGTGGGCACTCTCATTGGCTTTATCACTATTATGGGGGCGGCTGTGGGGTTGATGAATATAATGTTGGTGTCAGTGAGTGAACGCACCCGCGAGATAGGCACACGTATGGCTTTGGGTGCGCGCCCTTCGCTTATTCGCCAGCAGTTTTTGTTCGAATCCACTATCATTAGCCAGTTTGGCGGGATAGTGGGCATAGTGTTGGGGATTTTAATGGGCAATGTGGTGGGAGTTATAACGGGTGCAGGGTTTTTTGTGCCCTGGGGGTGGATAATCTTTGGGGTGGTGGTGTGTTTAGCGGTTGGTTTGGCTTCGGGCTATTTGCCTGCGAGGCGTGCCTCGAGCCTTGACCCTGTCGAGGCGCTACGTTATGAGTAGGCTAGTTTACCCGAGAGCTACGCTTTTTTACTTACCTTTGTGAAAAAGTCCAAGGGTGTGGAACGGAAATTGGAAGAACGAAGAGGAATTTTTTTCCTCCACGAAATATAGTTTAGAAAATAGAGCGAGAAACTTATATCTCCTTAATTTTAAATTAAAATAATTATGATAGAACACGAAACTAAAGTTAGAGTACGCTATGGCGAGGTGGATAGGATGGGATTCTTTTACCACTCGCACTATGTAGAACTTTTTGATATAGGGCGCACCGAATTGATGCGCTCCATAGGGCTGTCGAACTTTGAAATTGAGGCCTCGGGCATAGAACTGCCCGTGTGTCGTGTGGAGGTGGACTATCGCAAGCCAGCCCTCTATGACGACCTGCTGACCATACGCACACGTATCAGCGAGATGCCACGAGCACAAATCAAGTTTGAATCCGAGGTGTTGCGCAATGCTAGTGGCGATGAACACAGTGAACCATTGGCTATAGCCTCGGGCAAGGTGACCTTGGCGTTTATGCACAGCGACACCAAGCGAGCCTGTCGCCCACCCCAAAAAATCATGGATGTATTAACAAGCTATTTTTCAAAATAATCAACCTAAAACTAACCCAAAAACTACAAAATATCATGTTTAGCGCAGAAACCTATTCTTCCAGACGTAAAACCCTTATGGGGACTATCAAAAGCGGCATTGTTGTTATTCTTGGCAATAAGGAGGCACCATTGAACTACCCCTCCAATTGTTATCACTTCCGCCAAGACAGTACTTTTCTTTATTATTTCGGACTTCAAAACCCTTCGTTTGCGGGGATAATTGATATTGACAATGGTACTGAGTGTATCTATGGCGATGATTTTACCATAGACGACATTGTGTGGATGGGCAAACAACCCCATGTGGTGGAGCTTGCTACCTCGGTGGGCGTAAGTTGTAGTTTTCCTTTGAGTGAACTAAAGCGTGAGATTAACACCGCCATCCGCAAAGGGCGCAAAATACACTTTTTGCCTCCCTATCGTGAGGCGAGCCGTTCGTGGCTGTCTGACCTGTTGGGCGTACACAGCGCCAAGGTGAAAGACTATGCCAGCTCGGAACTAATAGCGGCAGTGATTGCCCAGCGTGAGATTAAATCCGCCGAAGAGATAGCCGAGATTGAGAAGGCTTGTAATATTGGTTATAAGATGCACACAACCGCCATGAGTATGGCTCGTGAGGGTGTCATCGAAAGAGAAATTGCGGGCGCTATCGAGGGTATAGCTCTGAGTGAAGGCGCTGGAACCTCCTTCCATTCTATTGTAACGGTCAATGGTCAAACCCTTCATAACCATTTCCACGGCAACCGCCTCACCTCTGAGCGTTTGCTGCTGGTGGATGCTGGAGCCGAAACCACTATGAACTACTGCTCGGACTTTACGCGCACTATGCCTGTGAGTGGTAAATTCACTCAAAAACAAAAAGAAATCTACGATATAGTGCTAGCTGCTCACCGCAGGGCGTACGAAATTACTGCCGCAGGTGTGGAATATCAAAAAGTGCATATCGAGGCACTGAAAGTGTTGGCAAACGGGCTTAAGGATGTTGGGCTGATTCAGGGCGACCCAGTTGAGGCAGCTATGGCAGGGGCTGTTGCTATGTTTATGCCCCATGGCCTTGGTCATCAGATGGGACTGGATGTACACGACATGGAAAACTTGGGCGAAAAACTAGTGGGCTATGACGCTAAGACCCAGCGCAGTTCGCAGTTTGGACTTGGTTCGCTTCGCATGGGCAAGACCCTCAGAGAGGGACATGTTATCACTGTTGAGCCTGGTATCTACTTTATCCCCGATTTGATTGCCAAATGGGAGAGCGAGCAGATCAATGCCTCGTTTATTAATTTTGCGAAAGTTAAAGAATATCTTGATTTCGGTGGTATTCGCCTAGAGAACGATATGCTTATCACCTCGGATGGAAATCGTGATTTGGGAGATAATCACCTACCCATCACCACCGAGGAGGTCGAGGCACAAATGGCTAAATAGCAGAAGGCAAAATAATTTTATATCCAAAAAGATATGAACGATTGGAAATCACGTCTGGGGATGGTCTATTCGACCAACCCCGACTATGAATATGAAACCGAGCAAGAGCCCAAGTCGGAAACCTTGGCTCCCGCTAAACAGCGCCTGAGAGTGGCTCTCGACAAACGCAACCGTGGCGGTAAACAAGTGACCGTTGTAGCAGATTTCAAGGGCTCGGATGAGGATTTGCAGGCTTTGGGCAAAAGCCTTAAAACTAAGTGTGGAGTGGGTGGAGCCGCAAAGGATGGCGAAATCATTATCCAAGGCGATCATCGCGATAAAGTGGTCGCCCTATTGGAGGGTATGGGGTATAAAGCGCGAAAACTATAAAAAATGCTTAAAAAGATTCTAACTATCTCCTTGCTAATTCTGAGCCTAGCTCAAGCCAAGGCTCAATTCGTAAACAATGGAAGGGGCTCAGCTTCGGTGCGTTGGCAGGAACTAAAGGCTCCCTCTTATAGCCTGCTGTATCCTGTGGACTACACACAGGCCGCTATGCGCATGGCGGGTTTTATGGATAGTGTGAGTTCTCATATAACGCATAATCTGCAAACTGACTTGATGCGTGCTCCCATGGTGGTCTATAATCGCGATCAATTCTCAAACGGCATGGTCACATGGGCGCCCAAGCGAGCAGAGCTTGCCATCACTGCGCCTATTAATTCCACATCGACCCCATGGATGCAACAACTCGTGGTGCACGAATGGCGCCACGTGGCACAGATTAGTGCCCTGCGCAATGGACTAACCAATGTAGCACGTGTGCTCTTTGGACAAGGTGGTATGGGAGTGGGGCTGATCGTAAACTCTACTTGGATGTTGGAGGGCGATGCTGTGAATGCGGAAACCCAGCTGACTGAATATGGGCGAGGCTTGCAACCCGATTTTACTATTGGTTATCGAGGGATGGCATCTGGTGGAGACCTCTCAGAACTGAGTACAGATTTTTTGGCGTGTGGCTCGTTCAAGGAGTTTGTACCCGATGTCTATAAGTATGGCTACCAAATTGTCACCGCAGCCGAAACCTACGTTAGCCCAACGATTATGGGCGAGGTGTTCCACTATAACTCTAAGGTGCCAATACTGATTTCTCCCGATTATTTCTACCTGCGCAAGCACTATAATACCTCGTGGACAAAGATACGTAAACGACTTTTTACTGAGCTTGACAGTCTGTGGGCTCCACTGGAGAGAGTGGACGAGAATTTTGAGATAATCACCTCGCCTGCTAAAACCTACACCACCTACTCCTGGCCCGTGCCTTACAGGGGTGGGATGGTGGCGGTGAAAAAAGATTTTCGTCATACCGACCACCTCGTGTTTGTCGATTCGTTGGGCGAGGAGCGTAAATTAAAACATACGGGCTCTGTTAGTTCACGTGTGGCAGTACAGGGTGATAAGATTTATTTCACAGAGTATAAGCCCGACCTGTTTTATCAACTACAAAACTATTCAATTATCGTTGAGTATGATTTGTTGACCAATAAAACTCGACGTTTCCGCACAGCGGAATCGAACTATTTGGTGACCCCCATAGCAGGGGCTGAATTTGCAACCATCAAGAATAATTCGCAGGGCGAAGCCTACATACAGGTGTATGACAACAACTTCGAGCCTACCTATCAGGGGGAGTTTGAGCATCCAACAACGCTACATGGACTGGCGTGGGATAAGAAAACGGGAATGCTATGTTTTATAGCTGTCGACCATCGCGGGATGTGGATAGGAGCGATGGGGTCCCAGAAAAAACACATAGAATTAAAAGCTCCAAGTGCTGTAACCCTCAGTGAACTCAGAGCCGAGGATGGATGTTTGGTGTTTGGTTCGATTGCTAGTGGTAAAGATGAGGTGCATATTCTTGATATAGAAACTCGTACGGAGTATCAACTTACCCAATCGCGCTTTGGAAGTGCTCAGCCGTCGTTGAATGGTTCGACCCTCTTGCATCGCACCTACACCCCCGAGGGGTGGATGCTCTCCAAACAAAAAATTGACACCCTTGGTGCAGATAAAGTTCAATGGTCGAGGCTGCCTAAAAACATTGTGAACCCCAAGCGCCATAAATGGAATGTGGTCAATACCGACACCATCACCATCGCTCAGATTGATACAACAACTCACTCCACCAAGCGCTATCGCCGTGCCCCCCATATGATAAATTTCCACACGTGGGCACCCATTGCGGTAGATTTTGAAAAACTCTACAACGAACTTTCCCTGAACTATGGAGTTGGAGCAACTGGCTTTTTCCAAAGCACCCTAGGGGATATGTATGGTTCGATGACCGCTGGATCTAGGAATGGTGATTTTTGGGCTATGACCGATTTTACCTATGCATCCTTGCCAGTTGAAATGGACGTGAGAGTGGAGTCTGGAGGTGGTGATCAGGTTATTTCGGCTCAATCTAGCGAGGCTTATAATCAGGCTCTTTCGCAAGGGGGACTAGATTCGTACTTTACGGCAGGGGTAGATTTACGCCTGCCAATGAATTTTTCGTGGGATGGAAATCTTAGACTTTTGCAACCCTCATTTTCGCTGAACCACTACAATACAAAATTTTATAACCAGAGCGGCAATCTTATTAAGAATGGCTATCAAAGTTGGGATGCCTCGCTGTGGTGGAGTTCGCATCGTCGAACAGCTTATCAAGATATAGTACCCACCATGGGCTATTCCCTTAGCGCAGGAGTGCGTGGTGCTTTTGGGCGTGACTTCTCAAAGCAATACCACCTTTGGGGGCGTGCCTATTTGCCAGGTTTTGTCAAGCCACACGCTCTGACCCTGCGTACAGGTATGCAGTGGCAAGAGGTTGGAACTTATAACTTCTCGGGCAAAATCATAGGCGCACGTGGAGTTGACGACCCATATGTGGCAAAGAATTATTATGCAGCCTCACTTGACTATACTTTCCCGTTCTGGTATCCCGATGGTGGTATAGGCTCAGTACTGAATTTCAAGAGACTATTTTTTAATGTCTTTGGAGATTACAACTTTGGTGATTATATGCTAAGCAATGGAGCTACTACCTTTAGAGATAATCATTCTTATGGTGTGGAGCTGGGCATAGATTTTAATGTGTTCCGCTCGAGAGATCTTCAAACTCGCCTTATGTTTGCACTCCCAAATAGTGAGTCGCTTCACTTTGGAGTGTCTTTCGAGTTTGATTTTTAGTGAGAGATACACTCTAAGCTGGTAATTCGAGGTTACAAAGCCCACTGTATAGGTTTTTCACCTCTACTGATAAGGTATTCATTTGCTTGGGCGAAGTGGTTGCAGCCGATAAATCCACGATAAGCAGACAGTGGAGAGGGGTGCACGCTGGTGAGCACTAGATTTTTGGAGCGGTCTATCATCGCTCCCTTTTTTTGCGCATACGAACCCCAAAGCATATAAACTATGCCCTCTCTTCGTTGAGACAATGCACCAATGGCAGCATCGGTGAACTGCTCCCATCCCTTTTTTTGATGCGAACCAGCTTTGTGAGCCTCGACCGTTAAGGTGGAGTTCAAAAGCAACACCCCTTGTTCTGCCCATGCTTCCAAGTCGCCCGAGAGTGGAGGAGTGATGCCTAGTGATTGTTCTAGCTCTTTGAAAATATTCACCAGCGAGGGCGGAAACTTTACACCCTCACTCACCGAGAAGCACAGCCCATTTGCTTGACCCTCGCCGTGGTAGGGATCTTGACCTAGGATAACGACCTTGACTTTGTTGAGCGGAGTGCAATCAAACGCACGAAATATGTTTTTTGCTTCGGGGTAGATAGTCTTAGAGGCATATTCTTCTTTAACGAAAGAGGCGAGCCTCTCGAAGTATTCTTTCGAGAACTCGCCCTTTAGTGCCTCGCCCCACGAGGGTTCGATGTTAACTTTCATCTTTAATGTTAGTATGTTTTTATATTATATGGAAGTTCCTTTTTCTCCCTATACTGTTGTGAAACAAAATTTATCCTACTCAATAAATCATATTTATGTTGATGTCCACATAATACAACTACTCTTTTTCCTGTATATTCTTGGGTTAGTGTAAGAATATTACGAGCCATCGCATCGTTGCGTTTATTCCAATAGTCATAGACTAATAGTGCCGATTCTAGGTGCTCGGGAAAATCCCTTTTGCAGATTGAAATAAGTGTGTTATACATGACAATATTCTTCGCCTGAGAATAACCTACCTCAAGGGGGCGATTAATCTGGGCGAGTGTTCGATTATTGAGAATATCGAACATCTCAACAGAGTTCATATATGTATCCCATTCCTTCTTACTATCCACGCTTAACGCTCCGCCATCATAAGCTTTACTAATAGCTGAAAAAATCTTCGCAACCCTGCTAAAATATTGTGTTTGCTGGTAATATTCATTACGCCCTTCAATATCATAAGGACGAAGAGGAATACCATATTTTTGTTGGTAAAGATTAGTTGCAATGTTCTCGTTTGTCGAAAGCAGGTCATTATATCTCTCGAGATTAAATGAGTGATCCTTGGTGAAATATTTTTGCTCCAATTCACATAGTATAACATCAGGTTTAATAGCCTCTAGTTTTAATAATATAGAGTCCGAGTTTATGTTAGTTGATGATTCGTGAACCGTTCCTATGATATACAACTGTGTAGCACCCTCATTATTGTGGTTGCAACTACTGCCTATAATCAACCCCAGCGAATATACTAAGCAAATTAAATTCTTCATAGAGCTCATCTAGTGAGAACATCCGCTGCAGCAAGATTTGTCTTTACTTTTAATGTCCTCGATCAAAACTCGTAGTTCCTCGCGCTGCTCAGGATTCAGAGCGTCAAAAGTGTACATAGAGAATCCTTCAGCACCATTTTCAAGAGCAGTGTTAACTGCATCGGTGAGCGAAGGACTATCTTTTTTGTTGAAATCAGGTATGTGCATACCCAAGAAAATACGACCTTTTGATTTCAAATCACGCTTACATTCTCTCACACATTGTGCAATCCACTCCAAGCCTGCATCCTTGTAAAAACCTTGGTAGATCATTGCAAAAGCCATATCCAATGGCCACTTGCCCCAGTCTTGGCGAACCATATGTTTAGACATTTCGGGTGTAGGGAAAGGCGATGCGGTGAAGAGCTTACCCTCGCTGTGGATAAGAGTTGCAATGCTGTCCACCAATGTGTTTAGGGTCTCAAGGCGGAACTTCAACCATTTCTTATCGTCTGGTGCGGCAGCCCCTGGGGTTGTGTCCACTAGCTCACGAGGATCGTAGCCATGTTTGTCAATAAAAGTCTCGACCATAGCAGGGTGATAGCCGTAGTCCCATTTGGGGTAGATCTTGTCTTGTACGATACCATACGAACCCCAAAGATGGTAGGGCAGGATGGCATCCACATAGCGGCAATAGTCGAACGACACGCCCGAAAGACCCTCTATTTTAGCGATGTTATGGAAGTTAGTGGCAATTTTCTCGCGCACCCCAGGAATGATGGGGTTAAGGAACTTGTAGTAACCAACGTATGCCATAGAATCCTTTAGGCTGTGTCCCAATGCGTTGTAGTCGAGCCACTCAGGGTGTTCGTTGGCGATTCCGCCATTGTTCATCACCCAAAGCCAAGCCTGAACTTCGATGCCGTATTTTTGGGCGATAGGAATTACTTTTTTGTAACCCTCAATTCCCGATGACATCAAAATACCATCGAGTCCCACTCGTTTAAGTTCCGTAAAATATGCGTCCCAATCGCGTTTGTCTGAGTAGCTCACCCATGTCCAAAAGCGAGCTTTGCTAGGAGTTATCTCCTTGGTTTGTTGTTTGTTAGTGTTTTTTTGGGTCTCGCCTGCAAGAGCTCCAAAGCTCAAAGTGAGAGAGAGAAGAAGAATAGAAAAAAATCTCATTTTATTTAGTTTTGGTTGTTAGTTGGGCACGAAATTAAATATTTTTTCGTAATTTTGGGCTTTAAATGACTAAAAATAAACCCTTTTTTATGAAAAAACTTCTACTCCTATCTCTCGCATCGCTCCTAATGGGGGGGTGTGGTACTAGCCCAAAGCAAATGCTCGAAGAGCCTGCGACCTATCAAAAGCAACAACTTCACAGCGGGTGGTCTTTCCGTGACAATTCAACCGAAGATTGGATGGCGGCGACTGTCCCTGGTGTGGTTCACACAGATTTGATTGCTAATAATAAAATCGAAGAACCTTTTGGAGCAACAGCCGAACCACGACTTCAATGGATAGAGAAAAAAACATGGGAATACAAAACTACCTTTACCCCTGATGCTGCAATTTCTAAGGCAGGGGTGAAAGAATTGGTATTCAAAGGACTTGATACCTATGCCGACGTGTATGTGAACGAAGAATTGGTCTTGAAGGCTGATAATATGTTTCGCACATGGAATGTGGCAATGAATGATGTCTTAAAAGAGGGCGAAAATACCCTACGCATTGTTTTCCATCCAGCCTACACCATTGCAGAACCAATGGCAGCGGCATGGCCAGTGAAACTACCTGCGGACAACGATAAAGGAGAGCCTTGGAAGACTTCGGTTTTTACTCGCAAAGCTCCCTATTCGTTTGGTTGGGACTGGGGTCCTCGCTATGTAACTGCTGGCGTGTGGCGCGATGTTGAGCTTGTGGGCTATGATAATGCTCGCATTAACAATACTCAGTATATCCAAAAGAGCCAAAGCGCAGAGCTTGCAACTTTTGATTTCCACGTGAATATCGACGCTGCTAAAGACGAAAACGCCCAGGTTATGATAGTGGATGAGTCGGGTACTCTCTACGCTCAAAGCCCAGTTGCTCTAAAGAAAGGATCGGATAATAAAGTAACTCTACCTTTCGAGATCAAAAACCCTAAACTTTGGTGGCCTAATGGTGCTGGTGAGCCTAATTTGTATGCCCTGCGCGCAGTTGTTTTGTCGGAGGATGGTAAAATTAAGTACGACCAAAAGAACGAGAATATTGGTGTTCGTACCATTCGCCTAGTGCAAGAACCTGATAGCGTGGGCGATGGCGTTGGTTTCTACTTCGAGGTGAACGGTGTGCCCATTTTTGCTAAGGGTGCTAACTATATTCCTCACGATAATTTCTTGCCTCGTGTGACTGCCGAGCGTTATGCTGATGTGGTGCGTGTGACCAAGGAGTCGAACATGAATATGCTCCGTGTGTGGGGTGGTGGAATCTACGAGGACGATGAGTTTTACGATCTGTGTGATAAGAACGGTATTATGATATGGCAGGACTTTACTTTCGGGTGCTCGCTTTATCCTTGGAATCCTGAATTCTTTGCATCTATCGAAAAAGAAGCGGTTGATAATATCCGCCGTGTGCGTAACCACCCAGCTCTTGCGATTTGGTGTGGTAACAACGAGATCACCGAATTGTGGCACCACTGGGGCTACCAAAAAGCCTATGGATGGAACGAAAAAGAGCAAGACGAAATCTATAAAGGTATGCGTGCTCTGTTCTATGAGCTAATTCCTGAGGTGTTAGCAATCGAAGATACTACTCGTTACTATCACCCATCTTCGCCGACCTATGGCCGTGGAAACCCACGCTCGCAGGTTGAAGGCGATGTTCACTACTGGGGTGTGTTCCACGACGAGGAGCCTTTCTCAGTGTATAAAGACAAACCAGGTCGTTTCTCAAATGAGTATGGATTCCAATCGTTGGCTTGCTACGACACCTACCGTGAGTATTTCGGAGAGGAGGATATGAAGCTATACAGCGAGGCTATGGTTATCCACCAAAAGAACCCTAAAGGTTATCGTGTAATCGAGGAGTATATGGTGCGTGATCTTCCTTTGTTGAAGGATGATTTCCGTCGCTATGTTTATCTAACTCAAATTCTTCAAGCCGAAGGTATCAAGATTGCAATGGAGGGACACCGTGGTAAGCGTCCTTGGACTATGGGTTCTCTGTACTGGCAGCTAAATGACTGCTGGCCAGTTGCATCGTGGAGTTCGTTGGACTCTGAGATGCGTTGGAAAGCGCTTCAATTCTATGCTCGTCGTAGCTTTGCACCAACTATCCTAAGCTTCGAGGCTATTGATTCTTCGAAGATGACCAAGCTACGTGTTTTGAATGACCAACTCAAAGATTTGGATTTCACAGGTTCACTCACGATGATGGATTTCTCGGGCAAGGAGCTTTGGAAGCGTGATTTGGCTGGTAAAGTGCCTAATAATGCAAACCTTGAATTGTTGTACGAGAGTCAAGATGATCTATTGAAGTATGGCGAAGGTCAAAAAGCCAAGCCAGAGGAAGTGATCCTAGTTGCCGAAGGTTCGGTAGGTGGAGAGCCTATGCGTTCGATATTCTACTTCGTGCCTTTCAAAGACCTGAATCTTCCTGAACCAAAATACAGTGTGGACTATAAAGTCAGTGGCAAACAAGTCGTGGCAAGCATCAAAGCGGAGAACCTCCTGAAATCAGTGCTCTTCGAGGCTGAGGCTATTCAAGAGAACCCATCAGATGGCTACTTTGATATGCTACCGGGTGAGAGCCGTGAGATCACTCTGAACTTCCAAGATGCAAAATCGGTGGAGGAGCTAGGAATATTTGTTACCACTCTCAACACTATGGTGCACCTGCCCTCGGAGCAACCCATAAAAGAGAATGTCAAGTAGAAAAAAACATAATAATCTTCAACAAAATAATTCTGCGTCCCAGCCTTATGATGGCTCTGGGGCGCAGGATTTCTATGAATCTAGCTCAACTGAACTGCAAGAGAATGAATTGCAAAAGAGACTGAAAAAACGTTCTCAGCGCAAGAGTTCCTATGTGCTAGGGATGTTTGTACTCTTTGGTGTGCTATGTGTGGTAGCTATTTTTTGGCAAAAACTTGGGCCTCAATCAGCGGAACTCTCAGCCAAGGCGCTGAGTTATAGTTTTGATGATAAAGAGGTGGTGGCTCCGCGGGGTGATATACTCTCGGATGATTATAGGGTTTTGATTACCTCGACAGCTCAATATGAGCTGCGTATGGATCTCAATGCCCCAGGGCTCTCGCGCAAGATCAAAGAGGGGAGCGATTCAACGCTTTTCGATCAACACATAGACAGTTTGGCGTATTGTTTGGCAGATTTCTTTGGCGATACAACTGCTGCTGCCTACAAGGATATGATAGTTAATGCACCATCCAATAGGCGTGGTTATTTGAGACTGAATCCTCGCAAGATCAACTATTTGGAACTGCGCAAGGTGCGAGAATTTCCCTTGCTGAATCTGCCGCCCAATGTTGGGGGCTTTATTCCTCGAGAGATAGCCCGACGTGCTAGACCTTATGGTGAATTGGCATCTCGAACTCTTGGTTTTGTCAATACTAGTGGCTATAAGGTGGGTATTGAAGGAGCATTTGACCACGAACTTAAAGGTCGCAATGGAGTGGTGAAGCAACAGAAAGTCTCGGGAGACTTCTGGATACCCATACCAAGCCCCTATAATATAGAGCCTCTCTATGGGGCTAATATCGTAACCACTATTGATATTGATGTTCAGGATATAGTCCAACGTGCACTGCGAGCTCAGGTGGATTCTGTGGAGGCTATGTGGGGTTGTGCGATGGTGATGGAGGTGGCAACGGGCGAGATTAAAGCCATTGCCAATGTAACGCGCGATCAAGAAACAGGCGAGATGCGCGAAGACTATAACTATGCCGTGGGTATGAGCCTCGACCCAGGGTCGACTTTCAAACTGCCCGTACTGATGGCTTTGATGGAGGATGATGTGTGTGATCTCTCGACGATGGTCGATGCAGGGGGCGGACGAGAAAAAATAGGCTATGCCACGGTTGTGGATACAAAACCAGGGGGTTATGGCAAACGCAACCTTAAGAGCATTTTCGAGGTGTCCTCGAATATTGGTATGGCAAAGCTGGTGACTGAGAACTACGGCAAAAACCCCTCTCGCTTTGTCGATCTATTGGAAAATATGGGCGTGGCAGCCGACCTTAATTTGCAAATTAAGGGAGCAGCCAAACCAACCCTGCATCGTCCTCGCACCAAAGGTTGGGATGGCATGACCGTTACCATGATGAGCTATGGCTATGCCCTGCGCATCACTCCTTTGCATACCTTGGCGTTCTATAATGCAGTGGCGAACAAAGGTAATTATATGCGTCCACTGCTGGTGAAAGAGGTTTGGAGCGAGGGGCAGAAGGTGCAGGAGTTTAAGCCTGATACTCTAATTGAGAATATAGCCTCAAAGAAAGTCATTGATGATGCCCACCAAGCGCTAGTTGGGGTGGTCGAAAATGGAACTGCTCGCATGCTCAAAAACGATCGCTATGGAGTGGCTGCCAAAACCGGTACAGCCCAAGTTGCTATGGGGCGCAGTGGTTATGGCAATCAAAGAGGCGATAGATACTACCTAGGATCTATGGCAGGATATTTTCCTGCTGAGAATCCCAAATACTCTATAGTTATAGCAATTCAAACTTTCCGCCGCTATGGCTCGGGCAAAGCCTACTATGGCGTGGCGCTTTCTGGGCCTCCCTTTAGAGATATAATGGAACACATCTACAATTGGGACCACTCTCTGAGAGAACCCCAAAACCCCTTTGCTCTAAGTGGTGAGGGCGAGCTTAGTGCTCAAAAAGGCAATAGCGAAATGCTGCGCTCCATCGAAAAACAGTTGGGTGTTAAAGGCAGCCTACCCCAAGAGCCAAGGACTAAGGGCCGAGATAGTGTGGAAGTGGCAAACTATTGCGGCTATGCCCTAAGTGATGCTCTTGAGGCTTTGCAACGTGCAGGCCACAGAGTGAGGGTTGAGGGACAGGGCGAGATAGTCGAACAGATCCTCGAGCGTGATACCATCACGGGGGGGAGTACCGTGGTATTGAAACTAAAGGGGAGTTCTAGAAACTGAACCGAAAAAACTTAATATGGGAGAATAAAATCGTTTCATCGTCCTTTGTGATTAATTTTGGCATATTTTTCCTCTTTTTTTTAGCTTAGATAGCCCGCTATCCGCACTTTAAAACAGAAAAAAAACTATTCAAAATTTCCTCCCAAATAACGCTAAATCAGTTTTTAGAACTCCCCTAAATAAATCTAAGACTACCAATGAAAAGCAATTTTGATATACTATCGCCACTTGCCGTTGTGGGCGAGGTGAGAGATTACACCAGAATTAGTTTTGATTCTAGGGACGTGAGCCCCGATACGCTCTTTGTGGCTACTGTGGGAACGCAGGTTGATGGTCATAAGTATATTCCGCGTGCTGTTGAACTAGGGGCAACCACTGTGGTGTGCGAGGTGCTACCCGAGCAACTAACGGATGGGGTGTGCTATGTGCAGGTCGAGGATACCATGAGCGCTTTGGCTCAGTTGGCAGCCCAGTTTTATGGGCACCCCTCGCGTGAGGTATCCCTTGTGGGGGTGACGGGCACCAATGGCAAGACTACTACCGCCACACTGCTCTATGATTTTTTTATGCTCCAAGGAAGTAAAGCTGGATTGCTCTCCACTGTTGTGAATCGAGTGGGTGAGCGTGAAGTGCGGGCCTCGCATACCACCCCCGACCCCTTGACCATTAATCGCCTGCTGCGAGAAATGGTTAATGAGGGGTGTGAGTACTGTTTTATGGAAGTTTGCTCGGATGGAGTGGCACAAAAATGCGTAGAGGGACTTCACTTTGTGGGGTGAGTGTTTAC
>CAYJLY010000015.1:0-45361 GCA_964371385.1 uncultured Rikenellaceae bacterium | reverse complement strand
CTATTTACGATGAAATTGGCGGATTCAATGGCGGTAGAGCGATTATCAAAAAAAACGGAAAAGTTGGACTACTGAATTTTGATGGCACTATAATAGCCCAGCCTATTTACGATGAAATTGGCGGATTTCAAATATGGGATTCAGCCCAAAGCAAGGGTAAAAAAAGAAAGAATCGAATAGTATTTAAGGGCGAAGATGCCTATGCTAACGTTACAGTGTGCGCAAAGGTTACTCTAAATGGCAAAGTGGGTATAATAAATTATACGGGGGAATTGCTGGTTAAGCCGACCTATGATAAAATTGGCGAGTTTAAAGACGGCAAGGCAATAGCCACCAAAGGCAACATCGGTGTATATATTGATTACAGAGGGAATGTCATAAACTAAAAGTCTGTATAAATTTTTCTCTCTACAAATTTCATACAGATACTTAAAACATAAAAAGGAAAGCTCCAGTAGGGTTGCTTTCCTTTTTTATGTTCAAAATATTTAATTTTTTATTTTTTCACTTGGACATTTCACGAAATATTATTAAATTTACAGTAAGAAGCATAGTATTTAACTACAAACCCCTGAAGCTATGAACATCTATCTAAAATCATTCACCCTCCCCCTTTGCGTCACTGCTGCAATAGCTCTCACCTCGTGGGTAGCAGGAGAAAACATCATTTCTAACAACGGAAGATTCTACATCTGTGTAATGATTTCACTTTACGTGCTCTCGCTTGTACGTTTTAGCCATCATTACAACAGAGCAAAACAGCGGAATTTTCAAAAAAAATCATTGCAAGGTCAAGCGATAATAAAAAAACCGCTAACTTTGCCGAAAACCTATAAATCATACTACGATGAGAACAATTCTAAAAACCATCTCTAGTGTAGCCTGTTGCTTGATTTTAGCGGGCTGTAACAATAATGTAATGTGGGATGTAAATCCTGTAAATATTGAGATTCAAGTGGTGGATGATCAAGGCAACAGTCTGCTCCTTGATACTAATCCTCAGAATATCCTCGACAATGATATTAAGGTGACCTACAAGGGCGTTGAATACCCACTGGGAGTGGATATGAGTAAACAAAGCGCTCAAACTCGCTATTACCTAGCTGTACTCGACGGTTTGAAAGTGATAAATTACTACCAGGACAAAGACCCTTATCTGAGTTTTGGAGAGTTCTCGGGTGATGAGGATTGGAACGAGACGATGGTCATTTCGTGGGGCGATGGCACCAGCGATGAGATTCGTCTTGTGCATGATTATGAGTTTAAAAAAGAACCAACATTCGTAACCTCTGACCGTTATCTAAATGGTATATTAGTTGAGGGAAAAGTGCTTCGTATAGTGAAATAACCTCCACACGTGCGCGTACAATAAAACAAGGCGAGCTTACCACATGCGTGGATAAGCTCGCCTTGTTTTATGGGAGAGTACTCGTTGCTCCCTGTGTTTAGCGTACTGATTCTATTATTTATAGATTTCGGTCAATTGATCTATAATGCCCTGTCCACGCAAAGTGCGATCAACGATAGTACCATCGGGAGCAAACAATATCAAAGTCGGGATACCCTGAACGCCATAAAGGTTGGTTGCGGTCCTATCATGCGAGGCGTAGATATTTGCCCAGTTCATATCCTTCTCTTTGAGTGACTTCTCAAACGCGTCTTTTTGATCCCATACGTTCACACCCAGCATCACAAAACCTTTGTCAGCGAATTTCGCTACTGCATCTCTTAGGTAAGGCAGCTCGGCGGTACAAGGACCACACCACGATGCCCAAAAGTCTACCAAAACATATTTTCCCTTGCCAACATAATCAGACAATTTCGTTGACTCGCCCTCGGGAGTTGTCGCCGAAAAATCAACGAACATTTTGCCTGCTGATGTATTTTCAACGGCTAGAAGTCGATCACGCTGTTCAGCAATAGGTGCAAAGTCTTTTGCGAGAGTCACTAATGCCATGACTGAATCCAATTGTGCTAGATTCGAATATTTTTCTAGATTCGCCGCCAACGCAAAAGCTCCCACGACATCTTCCTTGTGCGCATTCATCACGCTATCACGCATTTGAGATATGATCTGATTTTTACGCTCATATTCTGCCATTACCGCAGTGCCATCTGCTTGATTAGCTTGATAAAATGCTATAAAGTTTTTTTCGAGATTTGATTCTGTTGTACTTAAATAGGCAACCACTTTGTTTAATTCGCCCCGAGCAACTGTGAATTGCGGGAAAGTATCTGCAAAAAAATGAATCTCTGCTTGCATTGGTTCACTCACTAGGCGAGTACGACTTGGGGTCCCAGGGATCATCACCGTATAAACCGTATTTGGTAATGATTCAAACGAGCCTTCAAACTCGAATGCTCCATTCTCTATCACCGTAGCTGCAACAGTGTCGATGCCATTGGGGATATTATAGTACATGAGTACTTGTTTGCCGTTGAGAGTCGAGTCGGCAGTTCCACTGATTTGATAGGTGTTTGAATTAGTACCACACGAGCCCAAAAGAGCTGCTACGGCTAGAGAAAGAGTGAGTTTTTTCATAAAAATTAGTGTCATTAGTGTTAATTTTTCAAAGATACTAAAAATATTTTATGGACACCCCACATGCGGCACATTTTTACTGCGAATAGATCTCATCAACTTTGTATTCCACAGAAGGATCGGATGCACGAGTAACAAAGCTTCCATCGGGAGCAAATATTAACATAGTATTCAAAATAATATCATATGTTTTGTCAATCTGCTGTTGCACCTGAGCACTTGCAATGAAAGATTCCCAAGGCATTTTATGGTGATTGATTAATCTTACGAACTCCTCTCTCTCGCCTTTACTATTCACTGCTATCACTCTGAGTCCTTGGTCTTTGTACCGCTCATAGGTCTTTAGTAGGTATTCAATTCTTAAGCCAAGATCTAAATTCCAAAAAAATACTATCACATAATTTCCTTTGCCCAAAAAATCGGACAACGAGCAAGGATTTCCATCAACATCAGTCAATTCAAAATCAACAAAGGGTGCTCCCAGTGTGGTGTTATTGGATTGAATAATCTCTATCCGCCTTTGCTTGAAATGGATGTTATTGCGAGCGAGGGTGTAGATGTTCTCTATTGAATCGAGTTGGGCGAGAGTTTTATAGGATAGCAGTCTCTTAATTTGCAGATACAAACCTAGTCCATTATCGACATTTTCACTTGCAACGCTATCGTTAAGGTATCTTAACCTTGAAATCAGTTTGATATATTCTGCTTCAAACACCTCTGGGTCGTTCATCTCTATGAAAGAGTCCTCTCGTCTGTGTTTGCTATATAGTTGAGAAAGTTGCGCAGAAACCGCCTCAATTTGGTTGTTCAGTTGCAAAAAATCATAGTTCATTCCGCATTGAGGACTCCTGAGTATCGGATTGAAAATAGGGTTCACACTATCAAAAGCCTGAAAATCCACCACCATATCATAATCATCCACAAAGAAAGTCAGAGTTTGGTAGTGGGGCCAAGGATGCGC
Source organism: uncultured Rikenellaceae bacterium (assembly GCA_964371385.1). Lineage (GTDB taxonomy): Bacteria > Bacteroidota > Bacteroidia > Bacteroidales > Rikenellaceae > Mucinivorans. The sequence continues at coordinate 41,858 of CAYJLY010000015.1, read as the reverse complement.
TGGATCTAGGGGTGGTCCAATATCCAAAAGCGACAGATGGTAGTAGCCCTCTGTGAGGGAATCACGCTGTAAAACGAACTCATATTTACCATCAATTATCTTTGCGCTATCTATCCAATTCGGCTCAATAGCACTCCCTCCAGGAGCCTCAAGTTTCACTACCCGCCCATTGTACACACTATCGGCAACAGTGCCCGATATTCTAAGAGTTGGGGGTGTGTCAGTGGAGCCTAGAGCAAACGATGGCAAAAAGAGCAATATGAAGAGCAGTTGAGTTTTCATCTTCGTTGAGTTTGGTGTTAGGTGTATATCTTAACTCAAAGATAAGAAAAATATATTTAAGATCGCACAACAAAATGTTGATTGGGGAGCTTTGGGTTCTTAAAAACGAGCACATACGCCCCCAACCACAAACTCAGAGCCGTATTACTCTCTCGCCAATGTTCCCATTGCTCTAGTTCACTCTTATTTTGAAAAGGCTTTTTCCATAGCACCACCTCCGCAGTAGCTGCGGCAAGTTCCTGCGCACTCTCGGTCATCACAAAATCAAACCCACGAGCCTTTAGCAGCGTGAGCAGTTTATCTCGCCCAGAGCTTAAATAATAGGCACGCAAAAAATCATACAAAAAAGGCGAATGTATCCCGTGCCCCTTGCGGTGGCGAGCCACAAAAAAGTGGCGAAGGCGCATTTTTTGATAATAACTCAACATAGCCTTTACAGCGATTTTGCAGCAGCGTGAGCACTCGAAAGCGCAAGCTGTATATTATAGCCCCCTGTATCTGCATCCATATCGAGCACTTCGCCCACAAAGTAAAGCCCCGTGCAGAGCGTGGATTCCATCGTGAGAGGATTAATCTCACAGAGCGACACTCCGCCATTGGTGATGATCGCCTGAGTGAAATCACCATAGTCCACAATCTCAAAGCGCAGATTCTTCACAGTCTTGGCAATGGCGAGCACCGCTCGATTACTTTGCAGGTCGCTCATCTCGCCTAACACTCGTTTGCCCCCCACTTCTATGCGACTCAACACCGCTCCGACCATCTCACGAGGTAGTATCTTGCGCAGCAGTTCCTTTACAGTGATTTTCCCTTGCAGGGCATCAATCTCACGACGCAGGCGAGCCACTAGTTTATCGAGCGAAAGGGCTGATTTCATATCCAACTCCACCTCAACCATTCGTCTGTCTGCCACTGCCACAACAGCCGCACGCGACAACTGCAAAGCCGCACCGCCACCTATGCCACGGCTCGAGAAATCTACATCTCCAAAGCGACTATCCACCACCACAGAATCCACCACAAGGCGAATTTCAACATTACGCAACTCCACATCATCCACCACCTCGTCTATCTTCAGAGCCACCAACGAGGGCAGAACGGGGGTGATAGAGTGTCCAAAATCGTGAGCAAAATAATAGCCATCGCCCGTTGAACCCGTCAAAGGGTAGCTCACTCCGCCCGTGGCAACGACCACCGCCTGGGCAGTCAAACTCTGTCCGTCTTTTAGTTTCACCTCAAAGCTCTCGTCAGATTTGGTCAAACTCTCCACCTCGCTCTTACAACGAATCTCAGCTCCCTTGCTCTGCGCCCACTCGACCATCACGTTTGCCACCTCAACCGCCGAACCCGACTCTGGAAAAATACGCCCTCCTCGTTCCTGGGTGGTTGGAAGCCCTATTGAGTTGAAAAATTCGATAGCATCCGAATTTGTAAACCCATCAAAAGCCGTCTCAATAAATTCTCTTCCTGAATGTACACGCTCCAAAAATTCGTTTTTGGTTTTGGTGTTGGTGATATTACAACGCCCTTTGCCCGTGATGCGCAGTTTGCGAGCTGGTTTTTCCATTTTTTCAAGCACCACAACCTTGCGCCCTTTTTGAGCCAAAAGCCCTCCTGCAAAAAGTCCTGCAACCCCTGCACCTATTACTACTACATTATACATTCTTTAAAGCCTCGATTAATTGAGTCACCTTTTCTTTTGAGGTCACATCACGTGCATATTCGTCTATCTTCACCTCGCCACCCATAGATACTCGGGCATTGCGATACTGCATTTCGCTAGCAACCACTCCACGAGAGGAGCTGTGAAACTCCACAGCGCCAGTTTTTTGCGCCAACTCTGCTATATTATCTTCTCTCACTCCGCAACCTGGCATAATGATAATGCGCCCCGCCGCTTTTTCCACTAGTTGAGCCAATAGCTCGACCCCTTCGGGGGCTGTGGGTTCTTGCCCCGATGTGAGGATGCGATCAAAGCCAAGAGAGATAATATCTTCGAGAGCCTCGAAAGGATCGTCACACATATCAAACGCACGATGGAAGGTAGTCGAAAGCCCTTTAGCCTCGTCCATTAGGCGTTTGTTCGCCTCTTTATCCACCTTGCCCTGAGCTGTCAAGCAGCCAAAAACCACACCATCAACTCCAAGGGTTCGAGCTATCTTAATATCCTCGACCATAGTCTGCATTTCGAGCTCAGAATAGAGGAAATCTCCCCCACGTGCACGAATAATCACATTGAGTTTGAGGGTGGTGTTTGCACGAGCGAGCACCATATCTCCATAAGAGGGAGTGGTTCCGCCCTCGGGGATACCAGCACAAAGTTCGACACGATAGGCTCCGCCTTTTTGTGCCTCGATGCAACTCTCAACAGAGTTTGCACACACCTCCAATACATAATTCTTTACCATTTGTATGTTTCTTTTATTGTTGTTTTATTTCCTTTATAGTCGCTCACCTCAACCCTCACATTTCTTTCACGCGGGGTCCCATCTCGCTCCAACTCATACCACAGAGTGAGTATTCGGGGGTCGAAAGCGCCTATTACCCATTTATCATCCACATAGATATTATAGCTAGCCACGCCAGAGAGATTATCGGCAATCTTAAAGCGCAACGTTTTAGCACTCACCACGCCCTCTGTTTGCTGAGGGGTGATGGTTGGGGCTATGGTATCATAAGCTATCTTAAAACGCCCAAACGAGCGCAGGCGAGCACGCAGGGCTCCATCTTTCCACTCTCCGCCTTGGCTCGAGAGTCCTTTTGAGCTTTGGGTAACCAAAAGTGCCTTAGATCGCAAAGCAGGATTAACTCCCTGTTCGATTGCTAGATTATAATACTTTTGCAAGGGCACCGAACTTTCACCCACAACGAACTCACCATTTTGGTGGTAGATGGGCAAAAAAGTCGATTCATAAAGAGTATTGGGCTCCATTTCGAGTGAAAAAATTGAATCTGAGTAGGCGAAAGGCATATTGCAATAAGCGATTCTATCGGTGGGCGAGATTACATGTTTCTTTGGTCCCTCAGAGGATGTTTCCACAGAAAACACTAGTGTCGTTTTATTCTCATTATCATCCCAAAATACACTTTTCATCTCAAGAGTTTCACCTTGGGCTGGAACCCCAACAAGACCTCGATTCACAACGCCCTGATACAGATGCAGAGGATTATTCTGTGAGCGATAGGCCCGCATGACATGGTAGCGGCTTGCGCGGTTTTGGTCGTACTGAGTGAAGGTATTGATATAGCGAGTTGTGCCAAAAGGAATCTCGTTGATATTAAAACCAAAATTCGTTTGTCCATCCACGCTTTGAGTCATCCCCGTAATGCCCATAGTGTTTGTGCGACCGTCCTTATAGTCGATAACCTCGTATGCCAAATAAAAAGGCTTATTTACTTGGAGCGTCCCGCCCTCAAGGGTAAGGTTACCATCACTGATGACAACAGTCTCTCTTGTGTCGAGTAGCGAAAACACTGGCACTCCCAAGATCACCGTATCACGCTGATAAACAAACACTCTATGAACTGAGGGTGCTACTCTGTCGGCTACTACATAGTTTGCAAAGTGCAGGGGATTCACAGTATTGCTAGTTGCTGCGTGGCGAAATTCAAAATGCAGGTGAGGTCCTGCTGAACTACCAGTATTGCCCATGGTGGCAATCACATCGCCTTTGTTCACTGGAAATTTCCCTTTCTCTATATAGCGATCGACCTTATAACGTTTGGAAGAGAGCTGCACGCGCTCTATATAGTCACGATACTTGGGGGCAAAATCATCGAGGTGGGCATACAAAGAGTGGGTACCATCGGGGTGGGTAATCATCATCATATTACCATAACCCGTGGGCGATACGCTAATGCGAGAGACATAACCCTCCTCAACAGCAAAAATCGGACTGCCCACACCACGCAGTGCTTTAACATCTATACCCGCATGGAAGTGACCAGCGCGAATTTCTCCAAAGTTACCTGCCAGGGTCATAGAGAAATCCACTGGCGAGCGGTAGGACATTTGTTTTTGAGCAAAGGCTGCGGTTGTAGTCAAAAGAAGTAGGGTGATAAAAAATCTAATCTTGCTCATCGTTATTTCTAATTATTCTCTCTAGTGTATTTGTTATTTGCTCGCTCTCATAGCCCCGTGAGGCTGCCCAGCGATAGAGTTTGGTTTTTATTTTATAGAGGTCATCGCTCTTTTTGCGTTCGCTTTCGAATCTTCTCGTGAGGAGCTCGAAGAGTTGATCTTTTGCTTGATCGGGGGAGAAATATTCCTGCATCGCCTCATCAATTATCGCCTTTGGAATATCCTTTCGAGAGAGAGCGAAGCGAATTTTCCGCTCGCCCCACCCTCCTGCGCTCACTTTCTCTCGCACAAACGCTCGCGCATAACGCCCTAGGTCTATATACTTGTCAGCAAGGAGCGATTCGAGTATCGCATCCCACTCACTGGGATCCACCCCCCAACGCCTCAGAGACATCCTTGCGTCAAAGAGCGAACGCTCCATCTTCGAGCACACCCACCGGAGGGTTTCGAGTGCTCTCTCGGGGGTTTTGGTCTTGGGTTTTTCTATTTTTTTCTCCCACATATCATTCTGGGTTTTTGGCGAATATCCTCCTTGAGCACAATATCCACAAATCCGAGAGATTCCAAAAGTTCCACCATTTCAGAGGGAAAAGCTTCATTAATCTCAAAATATAATTTACCATCAGACTTTAGAGCCTCCACTGCAAGTGTGGCGATATGACGATAGAAAATCAAAGGATCTTCATCGCTCACAAAAAGAGCACGATGCGGTTCGAAGTCCAGTACATTGGAGTGCATAAGTGGCTTTTCTCGCTCACAAACATAGGGCGGATTACTCACTATCACATCAAAATTTTCTTTTAAAGGGACGTACTCGAAAATATCCATTTCAATAAACTCGACCTCTGCACTATTTGCTCTTGCATTCCCCCTGGCCATCTCTATCGCCTCACTAGATATGTCTATCGCACTCACCTTCGCACCCTCTATGTGGCGAGCTAGAGTTACCGCCAACGCCCCGCTACCCGTTCCAATATCCAAAATACTACTGCGCTGTGGGGTATCTGAAATTATCCACTGCGCCAACTCTTCGGTCTCCACACGGGGTATCAAAGTCGAACTATTCAGCTCAAAACGCATATCGCAAAACCACTCAAAACCAACTACATATTGCACTGGTTCGCCGCTGATTAGCCTTTGCAAAGCCACCTCCAAACGAGCCTCGTCCACCTCTTGCGTATCGCCCGCGAGCAGGCGGTCGGTGGTCGTAACACCGAACATATCCAACAGCAGTCTATCGGCAATAGAGGAAGCCTCACTGTGCCCATAGAGCTCAGCGAGAGAGGAGCTTGCGAGATTTCTTGCGTAATTTATTGTCATAGTGTGCTAAATTTCAAGCAAAGATAGTTATTTTTGTGGAATGAAGAAGGATATTTATTTTATGCGTCGTGCCATTGAACTGGCTCTATTGGGCAAGGGAAAAACCTCGCCTAACCCCGTGGTAGGCTCAGTGATAGTCTCTAGCGGTGGTGAGATTATTGGCGAGGGATGGCACAGAGAATACGGAGGACCCCACGCCGAGGTCAATGCCATTGATAGTGTCAAGGACAAAAGCCTGCTCAAGGGAGCGTGTATCTATGTCACACTAGAGCCTTGTTCGCATTGGGGTAAAACTCCGCCTTGTTGTGATAGGATAATTGCCGAGGGTTTCTCAAAAGTCGTCATCGGCTCTGTGGATCCCAACATCAAGGTTCAGGGCGAGGGCATAAGACGAATTAAAGAGGCTGGCATAGGGGTGATTGTGGGAGTGATGGAAAGAGAATGTCTGCAAATCAACAAGCCGTTTTTCAGTTCACACCTAAAAAAACGCCCTTATATACTATTGAAATGGGCGCAAAGTTCAGACGGCTTTTTGGATATTGAAAGAAAAAGCGACGAGCCAGCCGTATGGTTCACGGGCGAGATAAATCGTACGGTGGTTCATAGGCTCAGAGCGCAGTATGATGCAATAGCAGTGGGGCGAGTGACCATAGAGATGGACGATCCTGCGCTAAACGTGCGCAGTTATTTTGGAAAGAATCCAACAAGAGTAACTTTTTCTGAGAACCTCGAAATAGATCTGTCTAAAAAAATATTTGACGACAATCAAAACACCATACTCTTCACTAAAAGCGAAAATCTAATCCCTGCGGGAGAGCTTTTCAAGAAGCATAAACACCTGAGAATCCTACCACTGGACTATCAAATTTCAACCCCACCACAAATCCTTGATGCCCTACACCGTGAGGGTATTCAATCACTGATTATAGAGGGCGGCACGAATCTCTTGAATAGTTTTATAGAGGAGGGGCTCTATGACGAAATCCTGATTTTCGAGAGCCGCAAAACCCTAGAGGAACTCTACAAAAAACCAAATCGCAGTGGTGTAGCAGCCCCCAAAATCACGCTAAAGGCCCACAAAGTCAGCTCGCAGCCCATCGAGAATTGCAGGATAATTAGCCTAGAAAAAATTTAATCGTCTCTTGTGCTAAAAAAATACCCCAAAAATTAAAAATAAATTCCTAATTTTGTGATTCAATTTAAAGTAAACAATACAATTTAATAAATAACAGAAAAAATGTGTAAAGTACTAATTATCGGAGCTGGAGGCGTTGGAACTGTTGTGGCACACAAGGTTGCCGCCAACCCTATTTTCACTGACATTATGTTGGCTAGCCGCACAAAATCTAAGTGTGATGATATTGCCGCAAGAATCGGTGGCGATCGCATCAAGACTGACGTGGTGGATGCGGATAACGTTGCAGACATCTGTCGTGTTATGCGTGCCTTTGGCCCAGATCTAGTTATTAACGTGGCACTCCCCTATCAGGATCTAACCATTATGGACGCTTGTTTGGAGTGTGGTGTGAACTATCTTGACACCGCCAACTACGAACCCAAAGAGGAGGCTCACTTTGAGTACTCTTGGCAGTGGGCATACCAAGACCGCTTTAAAGAGGCTGGTTTGACCGCTATTCTTGGTTGCGGTTTCGACCCAGGGGTGACTTCGATCTTTACTGCCTATGCCGCAAAGCATCACTTCGACGAGATTCACTACCTAGATATCGTGGACTGCAACGCTGGTAACCATGGCAAGGCTTTCGCAACAAACTTCAACCCCGAGATCAACATTCGTGAGGTGACCCAAAAAGGTAAATATTGGGAAAATGGCGAATGGGTTGAAACCGAGCCACACGAGATTCACAAACCTCTTACCTACCCAGAGATTGGCCCACAGGAGTCGTATGTTATCTTCCACGAAGAACTAGAATCGCTGGTTAAAAACTACCCAACGCTCAAGCGTGCACGTTTTTGGATGACTTTCTCGCAGGAGTACCTAACTCACCTGCGTGTGATTCAAAATATCGGTATGGCAGGCATCGAGCCTATCAACTACAACGGCACTGAGATTGTTCCTATTCAATTCCTAAAGGCTGTGCTTCCTGACCCTAAGTCTCTGAGCGAGAACTACACTGGTCAGACCTCTATCGGTTGTCGCATCCGTGGTATCAAGGACGGCAAAGAGCGCACCTACTATATCTACAACAACTGTAGCCACGAGGCAGCCTACAAAGAGACAAACTCTCAAGGGGTTAGCTACACAACTGGTGTTCCAGCGGCTCTTGGTGCAGCGATGTGGGCACGAGGCCTATGGAGCGGCGCAGGGGTGTTTAATGTCGAGGAGTTCAATCCCGATCCATTCTTGGCCGAACTTGGCGAACAGGGTCTTCCTTGGATAGAGGTATTTGATGGCGACTTGGAATTGTAGTATTTTACGGCGTGGGGAGCTAGTTTCGCACCCCGCAACTAATTGACTTAATTGGGGAGTTCTAGGGCTAGCTTTAGAACTCCTTATTCTTTATAATTCGAGAATATAACTGCCACTGAGGCGACGCATCATATGAGTATCAATAAAATTTTTCTAACGCTTGTTGTATGTTGTATGGTTTCGTGTAGCGAAACACAACCGCAAAGCTCAGAACCAGAAACAGTTCTTATTGTCCACAACGCAAAACCCCAATCGGTAATGCGTTACAGAGGGAGTCTGTCGCAGTTCTTTGTCGACAAGGATACTGCGCTCTTTGCAAGCTACCTCACCGATAGTCTAAGTATTGCTAAACTTTACACCCAAAGCCCGCGAGATACTTTTAAGATACGCAGCTCACGGGATTACGTGGAGGTCATAACTCCATATAAAGTAACCGAGATGCGTACATTTTTGCTTCGCTCCGGCGACACGGTGGACGTGCGTTTTAATGCACACAATGAGCCTGTGTTTGAGAGCAGGTGTGATAGTGGACTGAATACGGGGTATAATATTCTTTTGAGTGCAAATGATTCATCTTTGAGGTATAATTTCCTGCCGTTTACCCTTCGTGACAGCTATATATTTTGGCAAGCTGCATATATGAAAACTCACGATCCTGAGCTTTTTGCTAGGAGCGTACTTGCTAAAAATTATGTTGATTCCGACAGCCTACAACTTGCCATCGAACGCTTTAAACGAAAGTATCAGAACCTAGCGAAAACCACTTCGCTGTGGCAACAGAAATATTTTGAATACCACCTAAAACTATTAGAACAAGGAGATAAATTCGAGATGAGTTTCCTGAGCGATGATTACATTGAGTATCTGTCCTATCATAAGCACCTCAATAGGTACCTAGGTAAATATCTCTCAAACAAAGACATACCCTCGACTGCTACTGATATGAGTGGAAACTACGTAGAAAAGGGAGCAGAGAATGCTTTCGCGATGCTATATGACACGCTGTGCTCGGATGATGCACTCCCCCGAAAAACTCGTCTGGCACTTCTTGGTGAATGCCTACAAAAGCTAAAAAATTCTGACCATCCATCCCTAAACACCCACACCCAGCACTACCTGAGTGAGGGTGGCAATCAAGAGTTTGCTCAAAAACTTCTTGGGGTTGTGGAGTATGATCAGTTCAGCTCGCTCAAATTGATTGATTCGCAAGGTATGAATCTCAGCCTAGAGGATGTAATCAACAAACACAAAGGAAAGGTGATTTATCTTGATTTCTGGGCAACTAATTGCGCACCGTGCTTGGGTGCGATGCCCTCGGCGAGTAAGCTGAGAGAGGAAATGGCTGGAAAAGATGTAGTTTTTATCTTTGTGGCACTGTGGGATAAAAAGAGAACTGGGAGGTGCGAGAGAGGGAGATTATCGGCGAGAACACCAACTATGAAAGTTACTTTGCAACCAATTCCAACAGTCCCGATGCCAAAATGTTAAAGGATTTGGGGATTGTCTTCGTGCCGCATTATATGATTTTCAATCGCCACGGACAACTCGTGTCCTCCAAAGCCGCAAGCCCCAAAAATCCTAATATTAATCAAATCTTAGAGAAATATTTATAACAGTATCATGAAACCTCAATCACCATACTATTTACTCGAAGAGAGCAAGTTACGAAAAAATTTAGCAGAAATCCGGGAAGTTGCCGACCTCTCGGGAGTTGAGATTATTCTTGCGCTCAAGGCTTCTGCCATGTGGTCTATATTCCCCATCATCCGCGAATATTTTGATGGCGCAACCGCCAGCTCGGCTGCCGAAGCACGCCTGATAGTTGAGAAATTCGGCTCAAAATCGCATAGCTATGCCCCAACCTACACAGATCGTAGTTTCGCGGAGATTATCGAGTGTAGCTCGCACATTACTTTTAATTCACTCGGGCAGCTCACAAGGTTTCGTGATGAGACACTAAAGAGAGGTGTTTCTATTGGTTTGAGGGTAAACCCCGAATACTCGACCGTAGAGACCGATTTGTACAATCCTTGCTCTGCGGGTTCTCGCCTAGGGGTTAAGGCTTCGGATCTAGATGCTCTACCCGAAGGGGTCGAGGGTCTGCATTTTCATTCGCTTTGCGAGAGTCGCCCTGCGGATTTGGCAGCCACGCTTGAGAGTTTCGAGACTAAATTTGCTCACCTTCTCCCCCACGTAAAATGGGTGAATATGGGCGGAGGCCACCTCATCACTCACAAAGATTATGATGCTAACTACCTGATAGAGATACTCAAAGGATTCAAAAGCCGCCACCCCCACCTGAAGGTTATACTCGAACCGGGGAGTGCTTTCACGTGGCAGACTGGTTATTTGGTTTCCACCATTGAGGATATTGTACGCAACGACGGAGTACCAACGGCTATGCTAGATGTGTCGTTCGCTTGCCACATGCCCGATTGTCTGGAAATGCCCTACACGCCCACCGTTAGAGGTGCACGTGAGGCTACCCCTGATGAAAAGGGATGGCGATTAGGTGGCAATAGCTGCTTGGCTGGTGATTTTATGGGCGAATGGGTTTTTGAAAACGAACCGCAAGTGGGCGATAAGCTGATTTTCGAGGATATGATACACTACACCATGGTCAAGACCACTATGTTCAACGGTGTACATCATCCGAGCATCGCCATAGAAGATTTGCAGGGGGATATTCGTGTTGTAAGAGAATTTGGCTACGAAGATTTCCGAGACAGGATGTCATAGAGCTTACTACCATTTGACTGCAAGGCCGTAAACAGCAATCACCTAGAGCATATACCCACCACCCAAGAGTAGGTCGCCATCATAGAACACAACGGGTTGTCCCGCTGCCAATGCCCATGCCTGATCTTCAAGCAGCGTGACTTTCAAAGTGCCATCCGACAAAGTATCAAGAGTGCAGCCCCCACGAGGGTTGCGCCCCAAGCCTCGAACCATTATAGTGAGGTGCTCGCTACGCTCAAAAGCGCGAGCAGGTAGTCGCCATGCACCCAGCACAATAGTTTCGCTATAAAAATCTTCTTCACTGGAGCTAACAATCACAGCATTGGAAGGTGTGTTCACTCTTAGAACTGCCCATTTTTGATCGGCAAACTGTGGTAAAATATCAAAACCACGCTTTTGCCCAGCCGTATAAAGCGCAGCGCCATTGTGCGAGCCGACCTTGCGCATAGAAGTATCAAGGACATCGCCTTGGGTGCATTCGAACTGCGATCGAAGGTAGTCGCCATAGCTCACACCCAAGGGCAAAAAACATAGGCTCATACTCTCACGAGTGGTGGCAATCTCCCTAAAGCCTCGCTCAGAGAGATAGGCTTTGACTTGGGGTTTTGTCATCTCGCCCAGTGGGAACACAGCACGAGTTAGCACACTTTGATCCAAATCCCACAGATAGTAAGATTGATCTTTGGTGGGGTCTACGCCTCGGGAAACAAAAACCTGCCCATGAGCCTCTCGAAGGCGAACATAATGCCCCATGGCGATATGGTGAATCCCGTGGGAGTCGGCAAACTCCACGAGTTTTGCCCACTTGAAATTAGGATTACAAAAAGAGCAGGGCGCTGGTGTGCGTCCTGCTCGTATTTCATTTTGAAAATAGCCTATAACTGTGCTGCGAAATTCATCACGCAAATCAAGCACAACACACTCAACGCCAATACTTTGAGCATAGCGCATAGCTCTGTGTTCATCCTTTTGCCCCTCGCCCACTCGAAAGTGCACCCCCAGTACCTGGTAGCCACTATCACGCAGCTTCAAAGCACACGCAATAGAATCTAGCCCCCCTGAGAGAGCCACTACCGCACATTTTTTCACACTACCCGTCACTAGTTTCGAGACTACAGTATAAGGAGTATTTCCTTGCTAGAATAGGTCTGATTTCCCAGAATTATTCACACTCTCAGAGCGTTGCTCATAAGGCTTATCGTACTCACCACGAGCCTCGGCAGCTGCAAATTCGGGTTTTTCCCTACGGATATAATCCAACACCTCTTGAAGGCCAGCAGCAAATTTCATGAAGTCTTCTTTGTAAAGGTGAAGCTTTTGTTTGTCGATAGCAAATCCTCCCTCGCGAAGTTGTTTTTTGCGGCTCTCGGTGATAGTGACATAGAAGTCATTGTTGCGAGTTGCCTTAACATCGAAGTAATATATTCTCTTGCCTGCCTTTACTGGAACAGAGAACACTTCCTCTTCCATTGATTCGCCACGTGAGCCATATCCACCATTTCTGTAATTCTCTTCGTAATAAGCCATAATTCTGTTGATTTTGAATTTAATTTTAAATTTGTTTTATTTCTCAAAAGTAAGTATTTTTTTTTAACTTGCAAAAAAATAATGATTTTTATACCTTTGTTTTTACTATATGAACACTCTGCAGAGCGCAAGTTCTGTAAAATCAACATTTTCAGCCATGGCACTATACGGACTTTTGGGTTATCCACTGGGACACTCTTTTTCAAAAAAATATTTCACGGGGCGTTTGAACTACGAAAATTTTGAATTTATAGACCCCCAGCAATTTATCGCCTCTCTCCCTCATGGTCTTGGAGGTTTTAGTGTCACCATCCCCCACAAGATGGCGATAATCCCATTTTTGGATACTCTCTCGGATGAGGCAGAAAAAATTGGGGCCGTGAATTGCGTAAAAATCAACCACGATGGAAGCCGCAAAGGCTATAATACCGACGCCTATGGTTTTGAGCTCTCGCTACTCACACTCATCGGAAAAGAGCGACCAGATGCCCTAGTTCTGGGTTCGGGAGGAGCATCAAAAGCAGTGTGCTATGTGCTTGAAAAACTAGGCATACAACACAGAGTTGTCTCACGGGGCGGGGAGCTCAACTATGACAACCTCACGGGGGAGATATTAAAAACATCGCCCCTTATCATCAACTGTACCCCACTGGGCATGTACCCCAATGTGGAACAAGCCCCGCCGATTAATTATTGTGAGTTGGGGAAAAATCACTACCTTTATGATTTGGTTTACAACCCCTCCCAAAGCGAGTTCATCAAGGCGGGGCGCAAAAGGGGAGCTGCGGTTATCTCGGGTTTAAGAATGCTCGAATTGCAAGCCCAAAAAGCCTACCAAATTTGGACTGACCAGCAGTGGCCATATTAAAAACGGGCACACCTGAAGATTACTTTAAACTATGGACATAATATTATAAGGATGGATTTTATTGACCTCAAAATAATCGACATACTCGACATTGCACTTGTGGCGCTACTACTCTCGCAGGTCTATCGTATGATACGAGGTACTGCCGCTTTTAGCATTTTTTTGGGTGTTGCCATACTCTACGGCATTTATATTGTAGTGCGACTAATGAACATGGAGCTACTGAGCACTATCCTCGGACAGATCATGGGCGTCGGGGCTATAGCTCTGGTTATAGTGTTTCAGGGCGAGATACGTCGCTACCTGCTACTGTTAGGTTCGCGCATAGCCTACTCCCGCAATAGGTTTATCCGCCGTTTGTTTAATAATTCTCAGTCCTTCAATGCGGACGAACAAATAATCAACGACCTGAGTGCTGCCCTGCGCAATATGTCATCCTCTCTAACTGGAGCGTTGATTGTAATCGAGCGAGCCTCAGATCTTAGAGCGTATACCCAAAGCGGGGATATGATAGACGCTCAGGTGTCCTCGCGACTAATCGAGGCTTTGTTTTTCAAAAACTCCCCCATGCACGATGGCGCGGTAATCATAAAACACAACCGCATAGAGGCAGCTCGTTGCATTCTGCCCACATCAGACAACCCCGAAATTCCTGCTCATTTGGGATTGCGACACCGCGCCGCCGTAGGCTTGAGCGAGGGTACGGACGCACTAGTGATTGTGGTTTCCGAGGAGAAAGGCACAATTTCTATAGTTCAAGGGGGCGAGATTACGCCTCTTGACAAGAATGCTGATGTGGCGATGGTACTCACCGCCAAACTTTAGCTGCCAAAATCCAGCTACCTAATTTCAGGTAGAAAAATTGCAAAAAAGCGGTAATATATTCGCTTTCTTCGAAGATTTTACCTATATTTGCAGTATATCAACCCTAAGGGTAATTACTTATAATTATCAAATACTAACGAAATAAACTTAAATTTTGAAGAAAATGGCAAAAAAATTTATCACCTGTGATGGTAACTACGCCGCTGCACATATTGCATATATGTTTAGCGAGGTATCAGCCATCTACCCCATCACCCCTAGCTCGACTATGGCAGAATATGTTGACGAGTGGGCTGCTGCGGGTAAGAAAAACATCTTTGGAGAGACTGTAAAAGTAGTGGAACTGCAATCAGAGGCTGGTGCAGCTGGTGCTATGCATGGTTCGCTTCAGGCTGGTGCACTAACCACGACCTATACTGCATCTCAGGGTCTTCTACTGATGATTCCTAATATGTATAAGATGGCAGGTGAATTGCTCCCAGGGGTATTCCATGTGTCGGCACGTGCTTTGGCATCGCAGGCTCTTTCTATCTTTGGCGACCACCAAGACGTTATGTCTACTCGTGCAACTGGTTTTGCTATGCTAGCTTCGGGATCAGTACAAGAGGTTATGGACCTGTCGGCTGTATCGCATTTGACTTCTATCAAATCTCGCATTCCTTTTGTTAATTTCTTCGATGGTTTCCGCACCTCTCATGAGATTCAAAAAATCGAGGAATTCGATACCGAAACCCTAAAAGCTCTTGTTGACGAGAAAGCTTTGAGCGAGTTTAGAGCACGTGCATTGAATCCAAATAATCCTGAGACTCGTGGTACGGCTCAGAATCCTGATATTTACTTCCAAAGTCGTGAGGCTGCAAATAAGTTCTATGATGCAGTACCGGATATTGTAAACGAATACATGGGTAAAATTTCAGAGATCACTGGTCGCACCTACAAGCCATTCACTTACTACGGTGCGCAGGATGCAACTAACATCATCATCGCTATGGGTTCGGTGACCGAGACCATCAAAGAGGTGATCGACATGAAAGTTGCCGCTGGTGAGAAAATTGGTCTTATGACCGTTCACCTATACCGTCCATTCTCGGCTAAATATTTCTTTGATGCACTACCCAAGAGCGTAGAGCGTATCTGCGTTTTGGATCGCACAAAAGAGCCTGGTGCAAACGGAGAGCCTATGTACTTGGATGTTAAGGACCTGTTCTACGACATGGAGAAACGTCCGCTTATCATTGGTGGTCGCTACGGTCTTTCATCGAAAGATACTACTCCTGCTCAAATCGTGGCAGTGTATGACAACCTAGCGCAAAACGAGCCTAAGAACGGTTTTGTGGTGGGTATTGTTGATGATGTAACTTTCAAATCACTACCAGTTGGTGCTGAGATTTCGACTTCAAACGATGGCACTTTCGAGGCTCGCTTTATTGGCCTTGGTGCAGATGGTACGGTGGGTGCTAACAAAAACTCTATTAAAATCATTGGTGATAACACTGACAAATACTGTCAGGCTTACTTCTCATATGACTCGAAGAAATCGGGCGGTTACACCTCGTCTCACCTTCGCTTTGGTGATACTCCAATTCGCTCGACTTATTTGGTGACCACTCCAGACTTTGTTGCCTGTCACGTACCTTCTTACCTTGGTAAGTATGATCTACTGAAAGGCCTAAAAGACGGTGGAAGTTTCCTTTTGAACTCAATCTGGAGCAAAGAGACTGTTGCTGAGCACCTGCCAAACTCAATGAAGAAGTATATGGCAGAGCACAATATCAATTTCTACCAAATCAACGCAACTAAGATTGCAACAGAAATTGGATTGGGCAACCGCACCAACACCATCATGCAGTCTGCGTTCTTCAAGATTGCCGAGGTGATTCCTTATGATCTAGCTGTTGAGCAGATGAAAAAGGCTATCCTTAAATCCTATGGCAACAAAGGTGAGAATATCGTAAACATGAACTACAAGGCGGTTGATGCCGGTGCGGCTGTTGAACAAATCACAGTAGACCCAGCATGGGCTTCGCTTGAGGTTGAGACTAAGGTTGTTGACGAAAAAACACCTGCGTTTATCCGCAATATCGTTGAACCTGTAAACGCTCTTGAGGGCGATTCACTTCCTGTGTCGGCTTTCAATGGCCGTGAGGACGGAACATGGGACAATGGTACTTCGGCTTACGAAAAACGTGGTATTGCCGCCTCTATCCCTTGCTGGATAGGCGACAACTGTATTCAGTGTAACCAATGTGCTTATGTGTGTCCTCACGCTGCGATTCGTCCTTTCCTTTTGGACGAAGCTGAGGCGGCTGGCGCACCAGAGGGTACTGAGATGATTACTGGCAATGGCCCGCTGAAAGTATATCAATTCAAGATGCAGGTTTCGCCTTTGGATTGTACTGGCTGTGGAAACTGTGCTAACGTTTGCCCTTCGAAAGAAAAAGCTCTAGTGATGAAGCCACTTGGCGATCTAGTCGAGGCTGAAAGCGCAATGTGGGAATACATGCACCACACTGTTGGCTACAAATCTGGCGTTGTTGATAAAACTAAATCAGTTCGCAACCTACAATTCGAGCAACCATTGTTCGAGTTCTCGGGTGCATGTGCTGGTTGCGGTGAGACTCCATATATCAAGGCTATCACTCAGCTATTTGGCGATCGCATGATGATCTCTAACGCTACGGGTTGTTCGTCTATCTATGGTGGTTCGGCTCCATCTACTCCTTATTGTAAGAACGAAAAAGGTCAAGGACCTGCTTGGGCTAACTCACTATTTGAGGACAACGCTGAGTTTGGTTACGGTATGCACCTGGGGGGCGAAAAATTGCGTGAGCGTTTGGCGTTGATTATGGAAGAGGCTATCAATGGCTGCTCGTGCTGCTCGGATGAGCTGAAAGCTGCCTTTGGTGAGTGGCTAGAGGGTCGTGGTGATGGTGAAGCTTCAAAAGCGGCTGCAGAGAAAATCATTCCTATGGCAGAGAGCTGCGATTGCAAGGCTTGCAAAGAAATCATCGAGCTTAAGGATTACCTAGTGAAGCGTTCGCAGTGGATCTTTGGTGGTGATGGTTGGGCTTACGATATTGGATATGGTGGTTTGGATCACGTATTGGCATCGGGCGAGAACGTAAATGTTCTTGTCATGGATACCGAGGTGTACTCAAACACTGGTGGTCAATCTTCTAAATCTACTCCTATTGGAGCGGTAGCGAAGTTTGCATCTTCAGGTAAGCGTATCCGTAAGAAAGACCTAGGTATGATGGCTGTGTCGTATGGCTACGTTTATGTTGCTCAGGTTGCAATGGGTGCTGACCACAATCAATACTTCAAAGCGATTAAAGAGGCAGAAGCATTCGATGGTCCATCATTGATTATCGCTTACTCTCCTTGTATCAACCACGGTATCAAGGGCGGAATGGGCGTATCGCAGCTAACTGAGAAGAAAGCTGTTGAGTGTGGCTACTGGCATATGTGGAGATTTAACCCAACTCTAGAGATGGAGGGCAAGAATCCATTTGTCCTAGATAGCAAGGAGCCAGATTGGACGAAGTTCCAGACCTTCCTAGGCAATGAGGTACGTTATACCTCGCTGAAAAAATCATTCCCAGCCGAAGCTGACGAGCTATTCAACGCAGCGCAAGATAACGCACAATGGCGCTACAAAGGCTACACAAGAATGGCTAAGATGGACTATTCTCAGGAATAATCACACCATCCAAAATAACTTATATTTCAATAGGCTAGCTCATTTTTTGAGCTAGCCTATTGTTTTTGTGCGAACCGTTCTGGAACAATGATTCAAGAGCACCGTTTATCTACGAGAGCCGCAGGGGTTAAAGATGCGCCTATATCCTCATCGCAGAATACTAATGCAAATAGCACATGGCGTGCGCTGCCTCCACTGTTGCTCTGCTCTTAACTCAGAGCAGCATCGCGTAGCTCACACCAATGAAAAAACCTCCGTAATGGCACCACGAATCGTTGTAGGGATATGCAAAGCAGTTCGAGCTATGCAAACAGCGGGGTATTCTCATGTAAGAACACCCCGCTGTTTGCATAGAATTGGTTTGCGTAATAATTAATCTTCTAAGGCATACCACACAGAAATGTATTGGCGAATCACGATATCCTCCACTTCAATCTCTGGTAGCATATCTTGTTCAGCACTCAATGCGCTAGGGGCACCCTTGATTTTAATATTAGCACGAGCCATGCCGCCATAAATATCAGTACGACCATCGACTATCTGTAGTACTTGACCAGTGGATACGCCTGCCGCTTGCGCCAAGATCTCCGCTTTGGTGCGTGCTTGCTGAACTGCTTTGATTTGGACTTCTCTTTCGAGTGAATCAGTCTGCGAATGCCATGTACGTCCAAGGCTCGCGTCCAAAATTCCATTAGAATTAAAGGTTTTAAAAAGCGTTACAACATCTGCACTGTTATCCAAAGTAACTTTATATAGTTTGTAGGCGTAGCTAGTTTTTTTATTTTTCACCTCCTGAGACTGAAGAACAAGTTTCACGCTCTCCTTAGCATCAACCCCTGCCTCACTGAGAGACTTAGCAAAACGGTTTTCCATCTCGCTCATAGCGATTTTGCCATCAACAGCCTTTTCCGAAAGGTTTATATTGATCTCTATACGGTTGGGCACAACTTTAATTTCGGCCTGGCTTTCAACCTTTATAAAGCGTTGCGCACCGAGTTCTTGAGCAGAGATAGTTGAAATCGACAGCGCAAACATAGCGCTCAGTAGTATTAGTGTTTTTTTCATAGTTCGTTTGCTTGATTTAATTATTCTCTCGAATAAACTCTATGAGCGTAGGCACAAAAGTACGCTCAAGAGGTATTGCTGGATTATTTAGGTTCATTTGAATTTCGGCAAGACTCTTTGACTGAACATGTTTCATCACATGATTCATCGAAGGAATAATAACCAGCCTAGAATCGGGATTAGCTGCATGGAGCAATCGAGCATCCTCGACTCTCACAAGGTGGTCGGCATCGCCTTGGATTATCAGAATCGGAATATCAATCTCGCGAATTTGCTTTTGAGGGTTGAACTTCATCATCGTGCGAATGTAAGGCTGCACCTGATGGTTAAACATTGAGTTCAAAAAGAAAGGTACCTCTTTTACTTGGTGTCCCATTTCCAGCGAGTCGATAATATCATTGGCTATCATGCGCACTGAATGAGGTTTGTCGACAAACATATCTTTGAGAATCTGCCCTGCCATTCTCCCTGGAGCGCTAACCGATATGAACATATCTGCTTTGGAGCCGCCATTGAGCGCAAGCATAGAAAGATGAGCCCCCTCGCCGTGCCCCAACACGACTATATTGTCGTAGTTTTGATATTTATTCAAATAGCTCACCCAGTGGCTAACATCATCGACATATTGCCTGAGATTATCGCTCGATTTGAGTAGAGTTGCTTCGCGCGATGCCCCCACACCACGTTTGTCATAACGCAGCGAGGCAATATTATTCGCCGCTAGGGTGTAGGCAAGAAATTTAAGCGAATTATTACGACCCATCTGTTGATTGCCGTTGCGATTGGTGTGGCCGGCGTCTGCGACAATAAGTACCACAGTGTTGCACGAATCAGAAGTGGGGCTCACCAAGCTGCCGTAGATTCCACCCGTCTCGGTCTCTAGTACAACAATTTGTTCTCCGGGGTACTCTCGGGGATCCTGAGAATAACAGGGGACAACACTAAATATAAGCACGCTCACCAGTAGTGAGCAAGACATTGATCTAAGCATAATAATTGACACGCTGTATACGTAATAACTAACTTTAATAACTATAGTTCTATTGTGCTAAGATAGTATTTTTTGCTAAACTTCGCAAGGAAAGCACCTAATAAATTATGCAGGATCATCACCAGAACTACCCCAGGGATTACATCTGAGGATGCGCCAAATCGCCTTGGCAGTCCCTTTTATTAACCCATATTTACGCAGCGCATCAAGGGCATATTGCGAACAAGTGGGTCGAAACCTACAACGTGGTGGAAAAAGTGGCGAAATATAACGCTGATAAAGCCTAATAAGCCCCACTAGTGGCCATATCAACAAGCCTCTGATGGATTTTCTTGGTGGCATCTGCAATGATTTGATAGTCGTGAGACTGGGTTGTCACATAGCTAATAGCAACAGACAACTCGCCTGTAAAGCCACTATGGTTAAGTTGAGCTAGTAGATCTAAGCGTGAAAGACGATGAGATTCTTTGATGCGACGACGCAATACATTGCGCCTTACTGCACGCCTATGAAAGCGTTTACTGACCACGAAAAGGCATTCTAGCTCTATCCCTCCATTTTCATCGCACTCCAAATGCTCGTCACGGGTTTTAAACAACACAGTGGCTCTCAGGGGGTGTACCACAAAGGAAGTCCCTCTCTCAAAAAGCTCACTAATACTCTCACGCGAGGAAAGTATCGCCTCTTTGGGAAGTTTATTTTGCTGAAGCAGATGCACGTCTTCTATTTACGCTAGTGAGCACCTCAATTTTAGCTGGGGCTGTACGCATTGCGAATTGCTCTATGTCTTTTTTAGCTTTCACTGCCGCGAGATATTTATCTATACCCATAGCAATCGAAGGGATAGCTGGCGCTGGCACTGCAAGGTCGACAGTTGAGCCCGCCTCGAAAACGGCACCAGCTGCCGCACTACCAAAGGTAGCCACTAAGCACTGGGGATTCTTAACACGAATAGCCTCCGAAAACACCTTCACATCAGATCCCGAATAGCACACTACCATTTGATAATCCGAAGGATTAATAGCCGAGATGTCCGAGGGTACATTTTGCGAAATGATTAGCTTGGTGAATTGTAGTGAATGGCGTGTTAGAGCGTGGGTCATATCCGCCTTGTGGTTTTGGCTCACAGGGAGCAGATATTTAAGGGTCTTGTGTTTTGCCATCACCTCAACCAGGTCAGCAAAAGTCGCTTTGCCAAAGAATATCTTACGTTTGCGATACACAACATATTTCTGCATATAAAGCGCAACGGCTTCGGTTATACAAAAATACTTCATATCCTCGGGGATAGTGATTCTAGCCGCACTTGCTAGCGTAAAGAAATAATCTATATTGCTCTTTGAGGTAAAGATAACCGCCGTATGGGCTAGTATATCTATTCTCTGCGAGCGAAATTCTTTCAATGACACAGACTCGGTGATGTTCAAAGGAAAGAAATCGATCTGAACTTTATGTTTTTCTGCAAGATCCGAAAATGGGTTTTTCGCCGAAGAGGGGCTAGGTTGCGAAACTAATATCTTTTTGATTTCCATATGCCTTGATAAATCACTAGGGTTTCACAGAAAAAAGTTCAGAGAAACTCCTAGTAAAAGGTGACTTTTGCGCTGTTTTATTAAAATTTAAACATTCTATTGTGCTCCACTAGAAGAGCCCTTGAATCGAAAAAACCTCTCCACACCACTTCATCAGCGCAATCACAAGCAGAAAGGGGAGTATTTCAACGGCACAAAGGTACAAAAACCATTGTGAAAAATAAAATTTTTCTTCTCTAAAATATCCAAAACTAATTACTAAGTGCCACAAATACAGCAAACCAACCAATAACAAACACCACATTCCACTCTGAGGCACAAGCACCGCCACCACAACAAATGGCGCGCTCAAAAATCCAAGAACCGCACGGTTGTATCTAACATAACTCCAATAGATCTTCAACACATCCGAACTCTCCCAAAATGCAGAGCTCAGCCCAGAGAAAACAAACTGAAGCAGCCCGACAATACCACGTAGCACAATGAGCGACAAAAACACCACAAACACATATTCTCCCGGCAGAGAAACCACGCCGCCGCGCAGTACTCCTACCAGCAATGTTGCAAACAGGCCACAGTACATAAAATAGCCGTAGCGCACAAAAAAAGCATGTCCTCGATTGGCTAGCACCACTTGATCCAACACTTTTTGCCTGTTCCAAAAACCCTTCAGAGCAATTTGGAGTTGCGAGCCAAAGAGCCACAAACCAACACTTCCCGCCAATAAAAGTAGCAGCAGTATCAGCGAGAACTGCCAACTTTCACTCAAAGGTGAGTCCATGTAAGGAAATTGCGACATAAGGTGTTGTGTTTTACTATGCTTGAATTTTCAAATTTTTAAGATTCGCAAAGATAGTAACTTTTTTATTATGCTAGTGCACCAAAGCGCCCACGACAAGCATTTACTTGCGAGGGACAGGCTTTATCGAGTTTCTAAATCGCACAAACACACTATCGAGAGCCGCAAAATCAGCATGCTTTAGTTTTGCACGCGTAATATCGAAGTCATAATCATCGAGATTGCCAAATATATCGACACCCGCTTTGAAAGGCAGTGGCGATTTGAGTATAGAGATATTGTAGTTGTAATCCAGATTAAACTGATTATCCACAGTCTGCTCTCCGCCCACAACAGCCCTATAGCGGTCTATCGAAATTGGAAAAGGCAGAACCTTGATCTTCGAGCTATCCATTATGATCTTCACCTGTAGAGAATCTATCAGGTTGCGTTTCTTATTCTTAAACATCAACATTTTCGAGAGACTCGTGAAAGTCTCGCTATCCATCAACACTAAATCACGCCCTCTAATATCCGCCGCCGCACCTATTGCCACGGGATCAAAACTCTCAACCCCAATAATGGTACGAGCACGCAGATTCATATCCACTTCCCCCGAGAAATCTTTGAGCATAGGCATCATCGAATCAATACTAGCGGACACATGTCCCAGTTGGGCGATCTGCAATCCGCGGAAGTGAGCATCGATATACAGATTCGCACGTCGAGTATCAAGATTATTATAGATCATATCGCAGTCTATTTGCGCGCCCAGAGCATTCATTCGCAGTCCCTTTAAAGAGAGCACACCTTTATTAATGATTGCGCGTCCTTGGAAATTCTCGTAAACATCATCCCCGTTGACCACCTTCAACACATCGAGCGTCAGATCAAAATTAACATTCTCGGGCACCAACGGTAGAATATCTTGCTCGGCCGTCGAATCAATCCTGTGGAGATTCTCATGTGTGGAGCTATCCTGAAGTTGCAATTGGTTTTGCACTTGATCTTGCACTGTATTTTGTGCGGCGTTTTGATTTTTCGTTTGATTTTTCGTTTGATTTTGAGCAAACATTACGCTCTCATTGGTAATATCTATCAACTCCCCCATATCCAACAACTGGGAGCTAATAGCCAAGTTTCCCGTCATGGGCAAACCTTCAGGATTTTCGCCCAGAAGCGTACTGATCATATTGGTGATAGAGCCTGTTGCCACTAGTGAACTCTGTCCAGCACGAATATTGGTATTGCGCAGGAAGATAGTTCTATCCTCTAGGTTCAGGTGCGAATCCTTGACCGTGATAAAGGTCGGAAACATACTACTAAAGATAATAAATTCATCGAAATTCACCCCAGCCTTAATGCCCCATTTTTCGGTTTTCGAAGATCGACTCAATTCGACCGTACTGCTAACCCCCTCCAAAGTCAACGCTGAATTTGTTTGTTTGTCGATCGCTTGCAGAGAATCTGCATCTACTTGTGCTTGGATGTGCGCTGGCGCATTTTCTCTAATGGGCAGCATAGTGATCCTGATTTTGTTTTTTTTAGAACTCACCTGCAAGTTGCTCCTTAGACCACAGTCTATATCATCCATTGTGAGCAATCCCCCGACACCAGTCACCGCTTGAGTCTTGCGATCCAAGTTTGCGCCCAACGCTAAATAAAGGTTACGAACCTCGAGGTGTTCCCCATGGCGAGTTTCCAAAGCAAAATCCGTAAAATTCATGCGCGCTCGTAGCTGGCGCTTTTGCGCTCCACTGCTCAGCGAATCATCTCCGAATTTCATCTCCCCTTTGTCAATATCAAGACGTAGCGCTCCTTTGGCAGTCGAATCGCCCAAATAGCCTGCTCTATCGAAAGAGAAGTTCACACCCGAAAAACTAGAGCTACCATCCAAAAAGATATTACCATAATTTTGTTTCATGATATGCGATAGCGAGAAGTTAGCCTGAAAATCATTGCGATTTTCACCACTGAGTTCAATGCCCTGTGCCAAGGGAAATAGCTCCACAAGGCGACTAAAATTAATATCCGAGCGCATATGCACATTAAAACTAGCATCGCCCAACACATTTCTCACAACTCCAGAGGATTTCACATCCATAACATCCGAGGAACGCATACTAAAATCCTTTATCACAACATACGAATCACCACCAGCATTAGGATCTATATAAGCCTCAAGATCGACATCCAAATCATCAACAGAAAGAGGACGTCCATCGAATTTCATCATCCCATTCTCTATAGAAAGTCCACCATTGACCCTTGGTACACTATCGGCGCTGTACTCCCCCATGATATTCACCGCAAGATTGATCGCCCCCTTGCTCTGGAGCTTTTCTTTGTGATCCAGCAGCCACGAGGGCACCAAACGCACAAATTCATCAATGGAAGGGGTGGTAAGTGAAGCCTCAAGTGTTGGATACAAACATTTTAGGCTAGAGTCAATGGCTATTGTGCCATGGGTCTGCATCTGTATTTGATTAATAGCCAACTGAGCCGACACTATCCGCAAAAGAAGAGAATCACGCGAAAAAGTCATCCGACTACTCACACTCAGAGCATCGTCAGAGGAAAGATTCTCTCCCTGCCTGCGAAGAGAAATATGAGGAAATGAGGCTGTCAAATCAAAATCAAGCCCCGTGGAATCTGCCTCCATATCCAACTCCATCGATATACTATCAACCGAGGAATAAAAATCTTTCAATCTATCATCTATCAAAATATTGGCACCTCGCAGCTCTACCCCATGCACCGAAAGATCATAGGACGCCGAGGCCGACTGCACTGTGTCAACATCATCTGGGGTCTCAAAGCGAAAAACTTGAATAGGCGCAACCAAAGAGTCATGGTAGAGATTTATATCTACATCTGAGAGTTGAAGTTGATTAATTTTAATCTTGTTAGAGAGCAAAGCAAAAGGATTAATCGACACCACACAACGCCCCGCATCAAGCAGCGGCGGCAAAGAATCTGCATTTTGCTCCACTCGCAAAGAATCTATCACAAGGGACACATTGGGAAAATCCTCGAATATACTCACATCCACACGCCCTATCTCAAAGGGAGTGGTAATATAGCGCCCTGCAATGTCATTGACCATGGGGGTAACCCTCGCTGGAGTTACTATCCAATAGATCGCCAATGCAAATACAATTATAATTAAGGCCAGTAGCGAGGCGAGCACCAGTAGTACTCTGCGCAATATTTTTCGACTTTTCATAAGATTTTCAACAGTTTAACAGATTGCAAATATACGAACAACTAACTTTTTTCAACAAAATTTCTAAAAACATTTGGTAACGAACAATTTTTGACTTATCTTTGCACTCACAAAATCACAGAGACGCTCTGCGAGGATGTACAAAAGAGGTGCCATAGCTCAGTTGGTAGAGCAACGGACTGAAAATCCGTGTGTCCCTAGTTCGATTCTTGGTGGCACCACTTTCAAAAAAAGAGTTACAATAAATATTGTAACTCTTTTTTGTGTTTTTGCGATTCGATGTTGAGAAACAATGGCGCGTGGAGTATACTACGACACTCTTTAGCGGGAGTGATCGAAACTTTTCGAGGCGCGGTGACCTTTATCCCATGCCAATTTTGAGGGCGAAGGATATTCAAGGGTGTCAAGCTCCGCAATGGTAGCTCGCAGGGCATTTAGTAACAAGTCGGCTAGATCTATGCCCATACCCTGACGAATCACTATGCGCATTACAAGCACATCTTCCATAGATTTGGGTAGCGTGTAAGCTGGCACCTGCCAACCACCTTGAAGCAGCTTATCAGAGAGATCATAAAGCGTCCACTCGCGAGAGGGATCAGCTTTGAGCGTGAAAATAAATAGCGGATTTGGCGTCAGAGGGCTTAAAAACTCAAATATACCCATTTTGGAGAGTTCCTCTCTTAGGTACAGACATACATTTATAGAGCTTTCCTGCACCTGCTTATACCCTTGATAGCCAAGTCGCAGGAGTTGATAGTATTGAGCTAGGACTTGGTTCCCGGGGCGTGAGAAATTAATCGAAATACTGGGAATTTCGCTGCCTAGGTAATTGACCGAAAAATTCATCTCGCGGGGCAAATACTCCTCCCCTCGCCACACTATCCAGCCCACCCCTGGGTAGACCAAACCAAATTTATGTCCCGAGGTACTAATGGATGCCACGCAATCTAGACGAAAGTCCCATTCACACTCAGGGTCGGTGAAGGGCAGGATAAAGCCACCCGTTGCAGCATCCACATGGATAGGAATATTCCATCCCTTTTCTTCATTAAACTGACAGAGCGCTGCGTCGATGGCTTTCACATCATCATTTAGAGCAGTTTGGGTCACTCCCTGAATCGCTACAACCATAATAGTATTTTGGTCACACTGAGCAAGCACATCCTCTGGAGAAAGTGTAATTTTTTCGCTCGTTATAGGAACTCTACGCATCTCGACATCCCAATAAATGGCGAATTTCTCCCACACCACCTGATAGGCACTTGAGATAACCATATTTGGTTTTCCACACTCCACTCCCCTCTCCGCGCAACTCGCTCGCCATCGCTTGAGTGCCGATATACCGCCCAACATACAAGCCTCCGAAGATCCTACGGTCGAGGTTCCCATACAGTAAGTCTCACCATCGGCCTGAGGTGAGTTCCACATCTTGGCTATGATATTCACACAGCGGCGTTCGATTTCGGCAGTCTGAGGATACTCTGTCTTGTCTATCATATTTTTATCCATATTCTCTATCATTATCTGCCGCGCCATTGGATCCATCCACGTAGACACGAATGTTGCGAGATTCAAACGCGAATTCCCATCAAGCATGGCCTCATCGTGGACAATTTGATAGGCCTCATCCTTGGGGATGGTATTTTGGGGGATAGAGAATTTTGGTGCGCTATGCCTCTGGGCATCACTGGCAAAAATTGGCACTGGAGTTGTTTCTTGATTTTTCATAAGGTTTATATATTTAAGGTTTCATTGTGGGATAGAGCAATTTTGTTGTGTCGTAGCCCATTGTAGTTGCCACCTCTATCATTTTTTGATGATCGGTGAGACTAACTCTCGAGGTGCGGGTCAAAAACCACAGATAGTCGGTGGTGCCTCCCGAAACCACCGCAATATTATAATCATCATCCACATACGCCACATGGTAGTCACCCCCAAAGAGCGGAAAGAAATAGACCTTCAGGTAAGCATTGCGCCCTTTTTGAACTTTAGCGTTTGCAACGCTCTGCTTCCACGCTCCCTTTCGGGGCGAAAATCCTCGATTTACCACCCGCATATTACCATTGGGCATAATCCAGTAGCGCGCAGTGACTTGTTCTAGTCCTTTTTGGAAGCGATTGTCGGTGCGGGCATACTCACGCCACATACCTGTGTAGCGTCGCAAATCAAAATTTTCCAGTTCTGGCACTTTGACTCGTTCGCCTGAGCCGCACCCCACCAGTAGGGTGCCTAGGGTAAGAATAATTTTTTTAATCATCGTTAAGTGTTTTTCCTAAAAGTTAATATCCTAATTCAGGGGTTTCACAAATCGCTCGATGGTGGGCGTTGAAAATTGATAGCCCAGTTCACTCAAACGAGCTGAATGTACTCGTTTGCTATCGCATATCATCGTTGCCCCCAAAGGTCCCACGAACCACCGCAACACAAAGCGAGGCACTCGAAGAGTGAGCCAAATTCTGTGCGGAGAGCTAAAATGTTTTTGCACCTCACCCATCGAGAGGGCGTTAGGCGCAGTGGCGTTTATCACCCCGTGAATTTGATCGTTCTCCATAGCCAGCTCTATAATGCGCAACAGATCCACCATTGCCACCCACGAGAACCACTGACGACCGCTACCCAAGATTACACGAACACCATAGCTATGCCCTTGACACATCCTTGGGTAGGCACCTCCTCTGTCCGAGAGTACAACTCCAAGACGCAGAATCACTAACCGAGTTTGGGGAATTATATCTCTAGTGGCACTTTCCCAACCTCGACACAAGTGTGAGAGTTTATCATCACCTAAAGTGTGCTCATGCTCATTGTGAACACCATGGGAACTATAAATTCCAACTGCCGATATGGTTATAAAAAGAGACGGAGGCGTGCTCATCTGCGAGATGGCATGGGTTATGCGACTAACCACCCCTGCTCGACTGTCGTGAATCAACCATTCTCGAGATTTGCGGTAGCGCCCAGTGATGGGTATTCCACAAAAATTCATTACTACATCCACCCCCTTCAAAGCCTTGGGTGTGATAGCTCGATAGTCCACCTTCACAATCTCCATCCCCGTGGAGTGAAAATAGCTCATAACGGTCGATCCTATAAATCCGGTATATCCTATAATTGCGATTTTTTTCATGTTTTTTTCTTTAACAAATGCCGTGCCTAGGTATAAAAAAAGAGTGTAACTAAAAAAAATAGTTAATAAACTATAAAAAACAGTTGCATAACTAATTTTTTTAGTTACCTTTGTTTTGAGATATTTATTTAAGCACACAAAAAGATGAAAGATCAAATCAAACTTACAGCCAAAGAGGAGCAAGTAATGGGACATTTCTGGGAGCAGGGCCCACTATTTGTGCGCGAGCTTGTCGAGAGGTACGACGAGCCAAAGCCTCACTTCAACACTCTCTCGACCATAGTGCGTGGTTTGGAGGAGAAGGGATTTTTGGACCACAAGGCATTTGGGACGACTTTCCAATATTTCCCCACCCTCACCCGCGAGGAGTTTCACAGCGGAAGTCTTAAGAATCTCATTGGTAAGTACTACGATAATTCGGCTTTTTCGGCAGTGTCGGCATTGGTCGAAAAGAAAGAAATCACGCTCGATGAGCTAAAATCACTAATCGAATTAGTGGAAAGGGGGAACATGTAATGGAAATTGGAACTATACTTATATATATGGCGAAAGTTGCGGTAATCCTCGCTTTATTCTATTTGTTCAACCGCCTATTGCTCTCGCGCGAGACTTTCTACCGAGCGAACCGAGTGTGGTGGTTAGTTAGCATCGCAGGAGCGTTTGTGTTGCCTTTTGTGGCATTTTCAGTAGACAATCAGAGCGTTGCGATGGAAATGATAGAGGTCAATACAGTGGTAGACACGAATCAAATCCAACTGTTTGATATTCTCACCGTGGAGCAAACTGTGGATCAAACAACACAGATTGTTCAGACAACGACCACGGAAGTCGTGGTAAACGTGTTGTTTTGGGTCTATTTGGTGGGTGTAGCTGGAGTCGTGGGATGGTTCTTGATGGTGCATAGCTCACTGTTAAGATTCTTATTCACAAAGAAATACCGCACCGCCTCTATGGATGAGAGCGCAGAGATTGAAAGACTCATCGCCACATGCAAAGAGAGCCTTGGCATCAAAAGAGCTATACACTATCGCCTGCACGACAAAGATTTATCGCCTTTTAGCTGGATGAATTATATAGTCATATCGCGCTCAGACCTCCACACCCTAGGACGCGAAATTATCCTGCACGAGATGGCGCACATCAAGTCTCGCCACAGTTGGGATATATTGCTACTGAATATGGTTATTGCCCTTCAGTGGTTCAACCCTGCCATTTGGCTCAGCAAATCCTCTATGCAACAGCTCCACGAATATTGGGCTGATGAGATGGTTTTACAAGGGGGTATAAATGCAAAAGAATATCAACTACTACTAATAAAAAAGGCCGTTGGTTCACGTCTCTACTCGATCGCCAACAGCCTAAATCACAGCAACCTAAAAAAACGTATTACTATGATGTTGAAGAAAAAATCAAATCGTATGTCTACTCTGAAGTATCTCTATGCACTTCCAGTAGCACTTGGGGCAGTCGTTCTGCTTAGTAGCGAGGCTATCGCTCGCCACACCGACCCCATTTCAAGGGTCAAAGTTATTGAAAATCTCGATAATTTCCCAACCGAAGGGCAAGAAATTTTGCAAGATTTTCACCAAACCGCTCCTGCGACAGATGTAGCAACCCCTAACGCGGTAGCTCCAGAGGCACTAACTGCAGAGGTTATGGCACCCGACAGCACAGATAACTATCAGGTCATCTATCCTCAAATTGAAGTCACAACCAGAAATCTTGAGCCTGAATTGGTTACTATCACCACGCAAGGCAAAGACATCTTCCTTCAAGATGATAAAGGTGAAAAAATGGAGATATTTATCGATGGAGTGAAAGTCACCGCTGAGGATAGAGCTAAAGTGAAAGATGCGCTAGAGAACAAAGAAGGGCTAATAGTCACGGGTATGCCAGATCAAAAAGCCCCAGTGGTTTACTTCAAAACAGACAAACCCACTGGCGTTAGATCTATGGTGAATTATAATATCCCCAAAGGCATGTACATAAACATTGACGGCAAGGATGCCGACCTTGAAACACTCTCAAAAATACATCCTAGCCAAATTGCGTCAACAAATATGATAGGAGATAACGAAAATGGTATTAAAACAGGATTCTACGTCACCACAAAGCAAGCAGCTCAAAACAGCCCTAAAGTTACGACAAATGCTTATCCCAGTGGCAGAATAACACCTCTGGAGGGTGCTGATGATGTGGATGTTTATTTGAATGGTGTAAAAGTAGATAAAAACGTGCTCTCGAGTATTAATCCTGATATAATTAAGTCACAGACCATAATCAAAGACGATAAAAACGGTATAAAAAAAGGTATCTACATTTCGCTATATGACACAGACTATTATGTTGACGGCAAGCTAGTGGATCAAGAAACAGCTCTTGCCCTAGACCCCAAGACTGCAACGCTCACCACTGTCATCGATGGCAGGGATGGCAAAAACAATCAGTATCATATCACTACTACCTCTGTTGAAATCTTTATTGATGGAAAACTCACGGATGTAAAATTTGCCGATATTTTCACTATCATAAAACACGAGGATATGAAGAGTATGACTGTGGTTGCAAACCAGCATGGCGTTCGCAATCGAGTGGAGGTCACAACCCGATCGCAGAAAGAGAAAGCGCCTTCTGCAATTATTGGAGGTGCAGTATTTAAAGCAAGCGTTAGAGATATTTTAAAAATGGAGAACACTAAACTCATACTCTCAGGCGAAGAAGTTAGTAAAAAACAACTAGAGAGCCTAGGAGAGAATACAATTCTTCATTACAACAAAGAAACTCTTGCCAATGAGAGTAACACTACTTTGTTTATGTATTTGAGCCCTGAATATTATGTGGACGGTAAATTAACCAATGAAAGTGAACTAAAAAAGATCAATCCTCAAGATATCGAGAATACAGCTATTATCAAGGGTAAGGAGGGCAAGAACCCTAAAATCATTATAACCCTAAAACAGGGGAACGCACCCTCTATCAACATTGGCGGCGGCATAGCCTTTAAGTCAAGCGTAAAGGAATTATTGAAAATGAAAGATGCTAGATTTTTCTATGGCAACAAGGAAGTTAGCATGGATGAGCTAAAGAGCCTAGATCGAGATTTAATTCTTTCGTGTGGCAAGAATGATAAGGCTAGCACAGACATTAACATATATCTAGTGGAACATTATATTGATGGTAAACTAGCAGAGGAAAGTGAGCTTAAAAATTTAGATCCCAATGACATCGAAAAACAGATTGTCGAAAAAGGCGATGGGCTAAGTAACCCCTCAAAGATATTTTTAATCCTTAAAAAATAGTACACATATAAATTACCCCCCCAAAAAAAAATCGAGAGGCAACTTAGTAGTTGATTGCCTCTCGTTTTTGTGTGTTATATGGCGCAAGTCATTGCGAGATGTGCCAACGGCACTAGCATTTTATTCTCAGGGTGGACGCTTGGGTGTCCTGCCCACTAGAGCAGGGCTCCCGATGGGGAGCGTACGCCCTGCTGCACGAGCTGTGCCAGCAATGATTTTTCTCAAGTTTTCGCCCGTGCCGCTGGCACCGGCTCACGCATTGGCTCACTCTAAAAGAGCTTACGCAAGATTGAGATTTGGTTGTGGGGGTTATATTTTTCGTCCACCGCACGATAGCACTCAGTCACTGGTTTTTCACGGCGCAAGCCCTCCTCTATGGCAGAGCGTAACCCATCAAGAGAACCCTTTTCAAACATATAGCCATTCACTCCATCCTCGATAATCTCCGCCTCGGGCATTTGAGAATCCATATCACTGTGGGTCACAACGGGAGTGCCAAACATAAACGAATGAATCACAGTCAGGCCAATAGACGAAGGGTTCACTACCAAACGCACATTCGAGAGCAGAGTCGCAAGGAAAATCTCGTCATAACACTCACCATAGAACCACACTCTATCCGCCAAGCCCAATTCCTGCGCCTTTTGCTCCAACTCCGCCTGAATCTCACCACCACCCACAATCACAAGATTACACTCCACCCCCACCATAGCCTCCAACAGTATATCTATCTGTTTGAAAGGCGTCAAACGCCCAAGGTACGCCAGTGTGGGTAGGTCGTTGGCAAAATAATTCCTTAAAAAACTAGCATCTCCCGCCTTGGCGCGCAGGGGTAATTGAGCGTCATAGTCCAGCGAATTGTAAATCACAGTGGTACGCTTAAAACCTCTATCGTTTAGAATCTTAGCTCCTCGCTCACTATAAACCAAGAGGTTGCCAGCCAGACGAAAATACAGCATGTTTTTCCGTCGCTCCAACCACGACTCATCCCCCTTTAGTCCATGAGTCCAAAGATACACTCGACACGCCGTGAGCCGTGCCAACAGAACGATGATCCAGTTGGATAGTATGCCTGCATTGCCCGTTAGGATATAGTTTTCGTAGCGTTTTGCAAAAGCTCGGCGCAAAGCTCCTTTTTGCCAAATGAGTTTACGCCCACGGTATTTGTTTTTGAGCACAGCGCCCTCAAGCGGTAGCGTTGCTATACCCTCCGCTGAGTGGTCACCACAAAAAATATCTATCGAAAGCTCTTTTTCCATCAGCGCATAAATCGAGCGGCGATAGGAAGGGGCAATATTAAATATGGCGCAGATTTTTTTATCTCCCATCTACAAATCTTTCTTATATGTATCGCCTTGCGTTTTCACGAAGCCCAACTTCTGGAAAAGTCGCTGCGCTGCATGATTCTCAGATGGAACTATCGCCAAGAGCGAGCGCAGGTGATACACCGAGCTGGCATAGTCGGCAAACATTCGCAGTGCCTCGGCTCCCATACCTTTGCCTCGCGATTGGTAGATTAATATCCCCACATAAGCCGATCTAGCCTCTATGTCAAAATCATAGAAGTCAATGCAACCCACTGCCTGCCCCTCACACTCTATCATCAGGCGCTGTTGACCATCTATCACCAAATTATCATCACGTTCTATGAATTCACGCAGATCGTCCATAGAGTATTCCTCTTGCCCCTCATCTCCAAATGCCTGCACCTCGGGGTCGTTCTCCCACTTATAGAGCAGTTCAAGATCATCCATCTGAGGCGCTCGCAGGCGCAGCTGGCGTTTTTTGGTAAACTCCATCACAGCCCAGCCCTCACGCAGAGCAGTTCCCCTGTGAGCAAGTCCCAAGCCTTCCGCACACTCTATCAATGCCTCGCAATCTATCTCCAAGAAGCCACTCATAAGCAAGTGTCCTCCCTCGCTAAGGTGTTCAACGTAGGCGTGCATATGATCCAGCAAGATGTTGCGGTTGATATTGGCTAAAATAAAATCATATTTTTTGCCATCTTCCAACACAGAGTCGTCACCCAAAATTGGCGTTACTACATCCTCTACCCCATTGGTTTGCACATTTTCCACACCATTGGTAAATGCCCACTCATCTATATCCACAGCATCCACACTCTTGGCTCCAAGTTTGGCTGCAAGGATAGCAAGTATAGCTGTTCCGCTACCCATATCGAGCACCGAGAGTTCCTCGAAATTAGAGCCAAACATAGTCTCGACCATCAGGTGGGTTGTGGGGTGATGCCCCGTACCAAAAGACATCTTGGGGGTAATCACAATTTCTTGTTCAAATTCACTCTTTGCAGGATGGAAATCAGCCCTAATGTAACAGAGTGTACCCACTTCAATGGGTTCGAAATTACTCTCCCACAACTCATTCCAGTTCTGCTGCTCGACCACCTCGACATCATATTCTAGCTCATTTTGAGCCATATAGCTTGCCACGCTCTGGTCCACTAGGGACATCTGAACGTAGGCCTCAAAATTGTTTTGAGCGTCGTCAAACTGCGAAAAACTGTCAAAGCCCAACTCGGCAAGTTCCGATATAATTAGATCTGAATGATCCTCGCTCTTGGCGCTGATTGTGTATTTCAAATAATCTCCCATGATTGTATTTGGTATTGTTAGAGGACAATTATAAGGATTCCTCTTGTGGTTATTATTTTTCTGTGTAATTTATATTCTTGAGCGTTCTCTAAAATGTTCTACGCTACTAAAAATCGCACGCATCGGAGCACTGTCTCGCATCTGTTTGGCGGTGCCATCATAAACCGCACCTTCGGATACCACCCACATGCGATCGGCAAACTCTCCTGCCAAATCCAACTCGTGGGTCGAGAGCAGCACTATCTTTCCTAGGCGGTGCGCCAAATCTCTAAGCAGATGCATAATCATATAGCGATTAGGCAGATCCAAAAACGCTGTTGGTTCGTCTAGCAAGATCAAAGGTGTTCTCTGTGCCAAGGCCCTAGCTATCATCACTCGCCCCTTCTCGCCATCGCTCAGAGAATCAATGTTTTTATGGGCAAAACCCTCCATCGAGACCACCTTCAAAGATTCATCTATAATCTCTTTATCCTCCACACTAATAGCTCCATGCCAGTTACTATAAATAGCACGCCCCATAGCCACCACGTCCCACACCCTTAGGTGTGCCACACTAATGGATTCGGTCGAAACAAAAGACACCAATTGTGCACGTCCAGCGGCAGAGATCGCAGAGAGTGATTCGCCACCTACCAAAATCTCGCCCTTTTGGGGTCGTAAAAGCCCGACTAGTGATTTGAGCAGAGTGCTTTTTCCTGCTCCATTGCGCCCGACTATCGCCACAAAAGTACCTGAATCAACACTCAAATTCACTCCATTCAACAGAGGCTGAGCCTGACCAGAAAAACCTAGTGCTATGTCTTTTAATTCTAATTTCATATTTTCATTGAGCCTTTATAATTTGCAGCTCCCCGCTCTCCATTATAAATATTTTAGGCAAAAACCAATAGTCCACATGCCATTATTGCCATACCCACTATCAGTCCCCATATCGAGATGTGGTGCTCACCCCACTCCCTCGCCGCTGGCAGCAGTTCGTCCATCGAGATGTAGACCATCACCCCCGCAACACCTCCAAAAATCACCCCTAAGACCGTATCACCCATAAAAGGCATCAAAAGCAGGTAACCCACCACCGCACCTATGGGCTCAGCAAGCCCCGAAAGGAAAGAATAACCAAAGGCTTTCTTGCGTGAGGAAGTTGCAATATAAATGGGTATAGCAACAGCGATACCCTCGGGGATGTTGTGGATAGCGATTGCCGATGCAATGGCAATACCAATTTGGGGATCTTCGAGCGCTGCCATAAAAGTGGCAAGCCCCTCGGGGAAGTTGTGAATCCCTATCACCAAAGCAGTCATCACCCCCATACGCATCATAGAGCGTTGTTGGGGTCGCCTATGCAAACGCGTCTGCGCCTCGGTGAGGGTTGAGATATTGACCATCTCGTGGGGATTCTCTGCGGAGGGTACAATTTTATCAATCAGCGCAATGAGCGCGATGCCTCCAAAAAACGAAAGTACAGTGTAGAGATTTGAAAGTTTCGACGAATAGCTCTGAGCAAACAATTCGGTCGATTTGGGGAATATATCCACAAACGACACATAGATCATCACCCCTGCCGAAAGCCCTAAGGAAAAACTCAAAAAACGCGTATTGGTCCGCTTGCTTATAATCGCAAGCAGCGAACCAATACCCGTTGAAAGCCCTGCAAAAAGGGTGAGTAAAAAAGCGTAAATTAGATTTTCTTGCAACATGGTGGTACTTTCATATTTAATAGATCAAATGGTACTAGAGTCTGCAAATCTAATTTATTCCATGCCACTTACAAAAAAGGAGCGAACAAACATACTTAGCCCTGGAGCTTAATTTATTCTCTAACTTTTTGTAGTGTGACACATAAAGCGAGGGGCTCGCCAAGCAAAAAACTTTAGTTATTTGCCCATAGCAGCCCGCATCTCTTACTTCACGCGGAATTTAAACTCCACAGAGGCAAGTTCCTCGTTCGCTTTAGTGATCTTAGATTTCATATC
This sequence comes from uncultured Rikenellaceae bacterium, assembly GCA_964371385.1. GTDB lineage: Bacteria > Bacteroidota > Bacteroidia > Bacteroidales > Rikenellaceae > Mucinivorans. Next base: position 5,485 of record CAYJLY010000015.1, on the reverse strand, counting down.
CTCTTTGAACTCTATCACTTTTTGCTGCATAGCCGCATCGCCAGTTCCGAGGATCTGAGCCGCTAGAATTGCAGCATTCTTAGCACCATCAAGCGCAACAGTAGCAACTGGTATGCCAGAGGGCATCTGAAGAATAGAAAGCACCGAATCCCATCCATCCATAGAGTTAGACGACTTCACTGGCACGCCCACAACTGGCAGTGGCGTAAGTGCTGCAACAACCCCCGGAAGGTGAGCTGCTCCACCAGCACCAGCAATAATTACTTTCACACCACGAGCGTGTGCAGTGCGAGCAAAATCCAACACCATATCGGGGGTGCGGTGAGCCGAAAGGGCGTTAATTTCAAATGGAATCTCCATAGAATCAAAGAATTTAGCTGCCTCGCTCATAACTTTCATATCCGAGGTGCTACCCATAATAATAGAAACAATTGGTTTCATGCTGTAGTATTTTAATTTATTATCGTTACCTTTGCAAAGGTAGCAAATTTTTAATTGGGAAACAAAACTATGAGTAAGATAAAACTACTAGATCTAGAGTTTCAGTTACATATCACACAAGAGCAAATCGAAAGAGAAACAAAACGCATTGCCCAGCAAATCAGCCGCGACTACACCGACTGCTCGCAGACTCCCGTATTTTTGGTCACTCTCTCGGGAGCAGCTCCTTGGGCTATGCTCCTAGCGCAACACATTGAAAATCACTTTGATTGGGGCTTTGTCAAATGCTGTTCGTATGGCGAGAGTACAGTTTCCTGTGGGGAGATACAAATGCAAGTGCCCCCGACCATAGATTTTGCGGGGCGAGATGTGGTAGTAGTCGAAGATATAGTGGATACGGGCATCACATGGGAGTATCTGCACAATTATTTAATGGAAAATGGAGCGCAAAGTGTTCGTATGGCGAGCATGTGCCTCAAAAAAGAGGTCTACACAAAAGAGCTACCTGTGGACTATGTGGCATTTGAAATCGAGAACCTCTTTGTGGTGGGCTACGGACTGGACTACAACCAAAGGGGACGCAATTTGAAAGACATTTATCAGCTATGCAAATAAACTCTAATCCCCTACCTGTGGTCGAAGAATTCTACTCCATCCAAGGCGAGGGTTTTAACTCTGGAAAAGCAGCATACTTTATACGGTTGGCAGGTTGCGACGTTGGGTGCTCGTGGTGTGATGCGAAAAACACATGGAAAAAGGAAGGTGGCACACTCTGTGGGGTCAATGATATCATCGGACGCATAGAGACCTGCGGCGCACAAGCAGTTGTTATTACGGGTGGTGAACCCACTCTGCACGATTTAGACGCATTGATAGCTGCGCTAAAACTCAACGGAGTTGATATTTGGATGGAAACCAGCGGCACAAATCCCATCCCTAGCGATATAGACTGGGTGTGCCTATCGCCAAAGCGACATAAAGAACCACTAGAGAGCGCCTTTAAAGCTGCTCACGAAATAAAAATTATTATCGAGAGCGAGGATGACTTTGTATGGGCAGAGAGCTGTATGCAGAGAGTGGGCCCAAGTTGCAAACTATTTCTTCAACCTCAATGGGAGAAAAAAACACAGGCACTTGATGTGATTGTCCAGTACGTTAAAGCAAACCCTAAGTGGAGAATTTCACTTCAGACCCATAAATTCATGGATGTGCCCTAGGGCTCGCGATATGATTTGGAACGAAAGTTGCGATAACACCCCCTGAAAAAAATGTTCAACTAAATTCCCGTTAGCTTAAGATGAAATTCATAGAAGCAATGAACCAACGCTACACCACCAAGGTGTATGCCACCAACCGCACATTAGACCAAGAAATAATCGACGATCTCACCGAGATACTCCACTTGAGCCCCTCGTCAATTAACAGCCAACCCTGGCATTTCACCATCGTGAGCGACCCAGAGCTAAAAGCTCGCCTTGGGGAAAGCTCATATTTCAATGAAAACAAAATCAAACAATGTCAACTCCTTGTAGTATTTTCGGCAGTGAGCGACACAACATATTTTGAAAACGAACTACTCACCCAACTACCCCAAGGCGCAATCGACTATTATAATAGCGTTCTAAAGCCTCAAGGCGACAAAGTAGTGCTTGATTGGTTCGCTCGCCAAGTCTATCTAAGCGTAGGAATACTACTTGGAGCATGCGCCAAAATGAAGCTAGACTCTAGCCCCATGGAGGGCATAGATAGCCAGAGCTACCAACAGATCCTAGGGCTCACCCACCATCGCCCCCTTGTGGCAGTGGCAGTGGGCTATAGAGATCTGAGCGATAGAAACCACCCATCGATCACCCCAAAGAGCAGGTACGACAAAAAATTAGTAATAACTTCTATATAACACACAAAAACTACAAACCATGGATGCAATTACAGCACTAAAAGAACGCCGTAGCGTTAGAAAGTACAAAAACGAAACTGTTGACCGCGCTTTAATGACCGAGATTATCGAGCTTAGCCGTTGGGCTCCATCATGGGCAAACCTTCAGATTGCTCGCTACACCCTAGTGGACGACAAAGAAACCATCAAAAAAATCGCCGAGCAGGGCGTAAAAGGCTTTGCCTACAATATGGCGACCCTCGAAAACGCACCGGGTGTTGCGGTTCTGAGCTTCGTTAAGGGAAAGAGTGGCAAATTGGGCGACAAGGTCTCTGATGCTGACTACGATCAAACCTGGGAGGCTTTCGATGCGGGTATCGCTTGCCAGACTTTCTGTCTAGCGGCACATGCTAAGGGCGTGGGTACTTGTATTTTCGGGGTGATCGACAAGGGCAATCTATCCACTATGCTTGACATCCCCCAACAGGAGACTATCGGAGCTGTGATAGTATATGGCTACGAAGAGGGCGAGCATGCCAAACCAACCTCACGCAAGCCAACCGATGAAATCCTAAGATTCTTCACCGCCAAATAATTTGGTCATCCAACACATAATTCACACTGCAAAGTAAGAGCAAGACTTCAAAACACGAGGACTTGCTCTTGTTTTTTTAAAACTCAGAGGCTGGACAAAGTGTGAAATTTGAATATTTTAAAAATTTTACTACCTTTGCAAATTGTTAATTTTCGAACACTAATCCATGGCACAAAAACCATCAATACCCAAAGGGATGCGTGACTTCAACGCAGAGCAGGTCGCAAAACGCACTTATATTTTTGACACCATCAAAAGTGTATTTCAACTCTATGGCTACCAACCTATTGAGACCCCAACGATGGAAAATCTCAGCAGCCTTATGGGTAAGTACGGTGAGGAGGGCGACAAACTCCTGTTTAAGGTACTCAACTCGGGCGATTTCACCCGTGGGGTGGATATGAATGGTGATAACCTCTCGAAAATGGCGGTGGGTATGTGCGAAAAAGGGCTTAGATACGACCTAACGGTGCCTTTTGCTCGCTATGTTGTGCAACACCAGAACCAGATTAGCTTCCCTTTTAAACGCTTTCAGATTCAACCAGTATGGCGTGCAGATCGTCCTCAAAAAGGACGCTACCGCGAGTTCTACCAGTGCGACGTGGATGTTGTGGGATCGGATTCACTGCTCCATGAGTGTGAGCTCATTGCCATCGTGGGCGATGTATTCGATAAGCTAGGTATTCGAGCTGCACTGAAAATTAATAACCGCAAACTACTCTTCGGGATAGCCCAATACATAGGTTTCCCCGAAAAAATGGTAGATATTACTGTTGCAATCGATAAACTCGATAAGATTTCAATGGAGGGTGTCGAGAAAGAACTCCTTGAGAGAGGTCTAAGCCAGGAGGCAATCGAAAAACTCAAACCCGTCCTCCAGCTAAAGGGAGATAACGCATCCAAGCTCGAGCAACTGAGCTCGCTTTTGGGCGATAGCCAAGTGGGAATGAAGGGCGTAGAGGAGATGCGCGAAATATTCAGACTTTACGACCTTATGGGACAGGAGAACCTTGCTGTGGAACTAGATTTATCATTGGCACGAGGTTTGAGCTACTACACGGGAGCGATTTTCGAGGTGAAGGCCTTGGACCATGCCATTGGTAGTATTTGCGGAGGCGGTCGCTATGACGAGCTAACCGCGATTTTCGGACTTAAAGGAGTCTCGGGCGTGGGTATTAGCTTTGGTGCGGATAGGATTTATGATGTAATGGAGGCTTTGGAGCTTTTTCCCAAGGACAGCATAGACAGCCCAAAGGCGCTGTTTGTTAATTTTGGAGAGAGCGAGCAAAACGCCATACTCCCCATGCTCTACTCCTTACGCAAGAGTGGTATCGCCGTGGAGCTCTACCCTAAGGCAGATAAACTAAAAAAACAATTCGACTACGCCCAACGCAAAGGCATAGAAAAAATGGTTTTCATCGGCACCAACGAGCTCGAGAGCGGTGTGGCAACCATTAAAAACATCGTCGAGGGCACCCAATGCGAAGTGCCGATAAGCGACCTGAGTACAGAAATTTGCAAGATTTAAACTAAAATAATAATAACAATTTAATTAACAAAAATGAAAAAATCACTTATCATTCTAGGTGCTTCAGCTCTTATGCTAGGCACTTCATGTGGAGGTAGTACCACTGGCACCCAACCTCAAACAACCAAAGACTCAGCGGGTTATGCTGCAGGTATTATCATCGGCGCAAACGTTACGATGACCACCAAAGATTCGACTTTTGATGTCGCTACCGCTAAGCGTGCGATTGACGATGTATTTGCTGGCAAAGAAAAAGAAGTTCAGATCTACACTATCGCAGCTCAAATTGCACAAAGTGTTTTGTCGGAAGTTGATTCGACTATGAACCCTGATGTAATCTTGGCTGGTATTTCTGATTACCTTTCAAAGAAAAGCACCATCCGTCCAGAGGAAGCAGGTCAGTTTGTAATGAGCTACATCACAAAAAAACAAGCTGCTGCCGCTGAAGCAAAAGCTGCTGAGGGTCAAAAAATCCTAACCGACGCTGATGCTATCGAGGGTGTTCAAAAAACTGAATCAGGTCTTCGCTACCTTATCACCGAGGCTGGTGAGGGTCCTAAGATGGATAGCACTATGATCCCTGTTGTGAAATACACTCTGTATGACTACAACAATGGCGTAATTGACAGCGGTTCTGGTTTCGAGGTAACTCGCGTTGTTCCTGGTTTTATGGAAGGCGTTCAACTACTTGCAAAAGGTGGCAAAGCTAAAATCTGGGTTCCATCAGACCTAGGTTATGGTGCTATGGGTCAAGGCTCTATCGGCCCTGGCCAAACTCTAATTTTCGAGATTGAGGTTGAAGACGTTAAGCCAATGGCTAAATAATTTTCGCACCTTAAGGCGTAACAATTTCATCAAAGAGGGATGAACTCCAATTGCGAGTTCATCCCTCTTTCTTTTTTGCTACGAACCTCAGCAGCAATAAAAAAGATGCAGTGCGAATCAAATGGCAAAAGACACTCTTTGTCTGTCAAAAAATTAGACACTAACTGTCTAATTTTTTGACAGACAAAGAAATTGCAAAAACTACAAAGAACTAACATTC
>CAYJLY010000014.1:36360-47907 GCA_964371385.1 uncultured Rikenellaceae bacterium | reverse complement strand
GCCATTATTTCCAAAGAGTTTTAGGGTTTATCTGATTAAAACCTGGGTGTTTTTTATCCTTATCGGAGATGATTAGGTATTTTTCATCGATGCCGTATCTTTCGAACTGCCAATCGATATTCAAGATTTGATCGTTCCACATAATACCGCTATCGCTTTGTGGGTGATAGTAATCCGTACATTTATACATCAGCTCGGTGTCTTTCTCAAGAGTCAAAAAACCGTGTGCAAACTGAGGTGGTACCCATAGCATACGTTGATTTTCAGAGGAAAGCTCAACCGCCACGCTCGCACCATAGGTGTAGCTTTCAGGGCGCATATCCACCGCCACATCAAGAACCGCCCCTGCGGTCACTCTCACTAGCTTTCCTTGGGTGTGTTCTCTTTGAAAATGCATCCCACGCAGCACGCCACGCGATGATTTTGAGTGATTATCCTGGACAAACTCTACATCTAATCCTATTTCCTGAAAGTCTCTCTTGGAATAACTCTCCAAGAAAAAACCACGTTTATCGCCAAACACTGTTGGCTCAATAATCAACAATCCTTTGATTGCGGTTTCGATCACATTAAATTTTCCCATTTCTATATTGTAGCAATTTATATTAATTTTTATCCTATTCTGTAGTAAGTAAATTCATTAGCATCCTCACGGTTATAGATATTACGCCCGTCAAGCAACACTTTCTGGCGCATAATCTTTGAGAGCACATCCCACGATGGCATACGGAATTGCCGCCATTCGGTCACTACCATCAGTGCATCGGCGCCATTTGCAGCATCATACATGTCGGTTGCAAACTCTACCCTCTCACCCAATATCCTTTTCGCTTCGTCCATCGCCACAGGGTCATAAACCTTCACTTTCGCTCCAGCTTCCAAGAGTCTAGCTATAATCACAAGCGAAGGAGCCTCGCGCATATCGTCGGTCTCGGGTTTGAAGGACAATCCCCACAGAGCAACAGTTTTATCTTTAAGATCGCCATTAAAATGCGCCAAAAGTTTATTAAAAAGCACTTCTTTTTGAGCATCGTTCACCTCTACAACCGCCTTTAGCACTCGCATTGGATAGCCCAGATCCTTTGCAGTTTGGATAATAGCTTTGACATCTTTGGGGAAGCACGACCCTCCATAGCCACATCCTGCATAAAGGAATTTACTGCCAATGCGCACATCCGAGCCTATACCAGCACGCACCATATTAATATCCGCCCCAACGATCTCGCAAAGGTTCGCTATATCGTTCATAAACGAAATGCGAGTGGCGAGCATAGCATTTGCAGCATATTTTATCATCTCGGCAGAGGGAATATCCGTAAAAAGTACCCTGAAATTATTAAGCATAAAAGGTCGATACAGTTTGCTGATTAGATCCTTTGCTCGTTGTGTTTCAACACCCACCACTACTCTATCGGGACTCATAAAATCCTTGATTGCAGCGCCTTCTTTTAGGAATTCAGGGTTAGATGCAACATCAAACTCTACTTCGACTCCTCTCTTGTCCAGTTCCTCTTGTATCACTTGTTTGACCTTGGCTGCAGTCCCTACGGGTACTGTACTTTTGGTTACAAATACCGTGTATTTATTGATATGCTGCCCGAAGGTGCGAGCAACATTCAGCACGTATTTCAAATCTGCAGAACCATCCTCATCGGGAGGCGTCCCCACAGCGCAAAACAGCACCTCAATATCTCCCAAACACTCCACCAGTGAGGTTGTGAACCTCAAACGCCCTTGCTGGAAATTATGGCGCACCATATCCTCAAGTCCGGGTTCATATATGGGAATCTCGCCATTATTAAGCTTATCTATCTTCTTTTTGTCAATATCCACACAAATCACATTCAAGCCCATTTCGGCGAAACAAGTTCCCGAAACCAACCCTACATAACCCGTGCCTACTACTGCTATATTCATAGTTAATTCTTTAATTCGTTTTTAAGAAGCGCGTCAAAGTAATTTATCGTTCGCACCAAACCCTCCTCTAGTTCTATTTTTGGCTCCCAACCAGAGAGCTTTTCTTTCGCCAATGTTATGTCAGGTTTGCGTTGTCGAGGATCGTCGCTAGGGAGTGACTGGTAAACGATCTTGGATTTTGTACCCGTGAGTTCAATGACTTTTTGCGCCAGCTCAAGCATAGTAAACTCACCGGGATTACCGGTATTTACTGGTCCTATTAAATCATCATCCGTCGCCATCATACGCACCATTGCCTCGATCAAATCGTCCACATACTGAAATGAACGTGTCTGTGAACCATCTCCATAAATCGTAATGTCTTGCCCACGCAGAGCTTGAACAATAAAATTTGATACCACCCTGCCATCATCGGGGTTCATCCTAGGGCCATAGGTATTAAAAATCCTTATGATTTTCACCTTAACTTGATTCTGCCTGTGATAATCAACACACAGCGTCTCGGCAGCACGCTTCCCCTCATCATAACATGAGCGCAAACCAATTGGATTCACATTCCCCCAATAGTCTTCCTTTTGTAAACTCATCTCTGGATCACCATAAACTTCGGATGTGGATGCTTGGAGTATTTTTGCACCACATCTTTTAGCAAGACCTAGCATATTCATTGCCCCATAGAACGATGTTTTCATCGTTTTGATGGGGTTAAATTGGTAATGAACGGGGGAGGCAGGGCAGGCGAGATTATAAATCTCGTCCACCTCCGCATAGTAAGGTTCGGTCACATCATAGCGCACCTGTTCAAAATTAGGATTCCCCAGCAGATGGCGTATATTACCCTTACTTCCTGTGAAATAATTATCTAGAGAGATAACATCGTTCCCCTCACTCAGCAATCTGTCACAGAGGTGCGACCCTATAAAACCCGCACCGCCAGTTATCAAAATTCGCTTCATTGTAACATTATTATAATTTGACAAAGGTATTATTTTTTACCCAACGATACAACAATAGTGCCCAATGAAAATTTATTACTCTATTTTGTTTTGATTCGACTCAGAAGATACTGACCATATTGATTCTTAATCATAGGCTGAGCAAGCTCGCGCAGTTTATCAGCATCAATCCACCCGTATTCATAGGCGATTGCCTCCAAACAAGCAACTTTAAGTCCCTGGCGCTTCTCGATCACCTCAATAAAGGTTGATGCCTCCGAGAGTGAATCGTGGGTGCCCGTGTCCAGCCACGCAAAACCACGACCAAGGGTCTGCACTTTAAGCTCCTTGTCATTGAGGAACCATTCATTTACAGTGGTAATCTCATACTCTCCACGAGCCGATGGTTTAATCTTGTGAGCGATATCTACCACCTTATTTGGGTAGAAGTACAGCCCAACAACCGCATAATTACTCTTAGGCTCTATGGGTTTTTCCTCAATAGATACCGCCTTACCATCGCTATCAAACTCCACCACGCCATAACGTTCAGGATCGCTCACATGGTAACCAAAAACCGTAGCATTGCCATTTTCGGCATTCTCAACAGCCTCTTTTAGCATCGTTGGAAAGCCGTGACCATAGAAAATATTATCCCCCAAGACCAAACATGCTGTATCCTCGCCGATAAATTCTTTTCCAATGGTAAAAGCCTGCGCAAGCCCATCGGGCGAAGGCTGTTCTTTATACTCGAAGCTCACACCAAAATCCGAGCCATCACCCAGCAGGCGTTTAAATGCTGGTAGGTCATGGGGCGTGGAGATAATCAAAATCTCGCGAATCCCTGCCAACATTAGCACCGAAACGGGGTAGTATATCATCGGCTTATCAAAGATGGGTAGCATTTGCTTACTCACACCCTTAGTAATAGGATATAGCCTTGTACCACTTCCACCAGCTAGAACTATTCCTTTCATAATAAATCAATTTTAAGGTTTTAATTGATACAAATGTACGAATTTCATTCTAAATATAAAATTAAATCATCCAAGGATTTTTATATGTATCGTAATGAGTTTGAAATGTGGCGAGTTGGTTGCGCCTTCCTCCTTCTTATCTGGGCAATTCGAGTAAACTCGATTACTCTGGGTTTATCATCGGTTGTAGTTGCGTGGATCGCCCAAGAGTATGCCTAGGATTCTGGAGTGTACAAGCAATGTACAAACTAATTTGCAAAAAGGTAGAAAAACAGTCAAAAAGACGCAAAGGAGGCAAAGGAGGCAAAGTGATAAACCGCATATTAACAGACACTTAGAAAAATTAGCAAACAGTTAAAAAGCCCAAAATATCGCCTCATAATCATGAGGTCGGCGGTTCAAGCCCGCCTCTGGCTACCAAAACAAAAAAGAGTTGTAAACGATTTTCAGTTTGCAACCCTTTTTTATTGCCTAAAAGCAGGGGTACCACTTTGATAAGATAGCAGCATAACCCCCGATGAGATCAAGTAAAAGAAAACAGTGTCAAAACTTACTTCGCGGGGTAATACCCCAATACCGATGAATCACTTTGGGATTCTTAGGATCCAGTGGAGGCTATGGCTTTTGCAACAACATAGGCTGTACTCCATGCGCCTTGGAGATTGTATCCCCCCGTGATGGCATCCATATCGAGTACCTCGCCAGCAAAATATAACCCCTGAGACTCTTTCGCCTCGAGGGTCGAAAGATTAATAGAACTTTGAGCCACACCGCCACAGGTTACAAATTCTTCTTTGTGCTTCGCCTTGCCGCGTATTGTGTACTCATCCGAGGTTAAAACTCTCACAAGAGCATTTATGGATTTAGAGCCCAACTCTGCGCAACGTTTTTCGTGCGCAATAGAACAACGATTCAAAATATGGTGCCACACACGTGTGGTTATATCATAGGGGCGTAGGGTGCTTATTTGCTTTTTGCTGTGAAGTGTGAGTTGTTCTTCCATGTAGAGCGAGAGCGCTTCCAGATCAGTCTCACCTAACCAATTAATTAGCACAGTAGCATTATATCCCTTCTCACAGAGAACTCGTGCACCGTAAGACGAAAGCCTAAGAGCAGCTGGACCACTCAGCCCCCAGTGGGTTATCAATAGATCGCCCTTTGAGCGTATCTTAGTGCCTGCAATCCCCATAATCACATCGGGCACCACTATGCCCATGAGGGGCATAAGGGGGCTATTGGGAATATTAAGAGTAAAAAGCGAGGGGAGAGGTTCAATAATATCGAGGGGTAGAGAGCGCAAAAAATCATAGCCATCACCACTAGGCGATCCACCCGTTGTAACCACTACTCTGTCAAAATGAAATGTTCGTTGGGCGGTTTGCACCTCGAATTTCTCGTCTGTCTTTTTTATGGAGCTCACTCTTTGTTGCAACTCTAGTTTAATATCCAAATCGCGTGCTAAGCTGATAAAACAACGAATAATATCGCCCGAATCCTGCGAGCGAGGGAACACGCACTGATCCTCTTGGGTCACAAGGGGCACTCCACGGTTCTCAAACCACTCATAAGTATCCTTATGGTCGAAAACTTTAAACGCTCGACGCATTATCTTCTCGCCTCGTGGATATAGTCGTGAGAGGCTATCGCCGCCCAGAAAACTATTAGTCAGGTTACATCTCCCTCCACCCGAGACACCAACTTTTTGTAGCGGACGAGCGGCCGCCTCTAGGATCGTGATCTCCACGCTGGGGGACATCTCCTTTAGATTAATAGCGGCAAAAAAGCCTGCTGCTCCTGCGCCAATTATACCAATTTTCATTACGTGTGCATTTATTTTCTTTATGCAAAGTAAACTAAAAAAAGGGCGACATGCAAAATCGCATATCGCCTTTGAAGTATTATTACCTTAAATACAGAAACTAATGACAAGTACTATTTCACAGCTTTAACCTTGTAGCCTTTCTCCTTGAGAAGCGTAATCACGCCCTGTGTGCCATGAAGATGACCCGTACCAACAGCGACCATGGTGCTCCCTGAGTCAAAAATCTCGGGTAATTGCGCCACCCAATTGCGGTTGCGTTCGAACAATAGTTTTTCGAGCAACTCATCTTGCTCTGCTTGATCCAGAGCACTACTTTGGATATTATTCTCTATACAATTATATAGCTCTTGGGAATCCTGCGCCCTGTAAAGCTCGCTCAGCGCTTTAGCATCCTCATACAAATCGCCCGCTTTGAGGGTGCGCACAAGATCTTTTGCTTGATTTTCGACGCTTTCGCCAAGAAGCAAATTCGCCTGATACTCAGAGGTTTCAAGGCCTCCTACTTTTAGTCCTTTCCCACGTGCCTCGTTTTGAACCTGTGCATCTATTGCTACAAAATTTGCAGATCTGCCAATTAATTTTGTTGAGACTATCATGCTAAGTTGTACCGAAATAGCCGAGGGTTTGAGAACCGAAAGCGCATCTATGCTAGCACTCTCGCCTAGATATTTTTTAATTTGTGTATCCAAAAAAGCGTAGTCCTCTGCCGAAACTAAATCTTTAAGAAGCGTATCGGTGGGCATCACCATCATTTTTTGGAACATCATCATCATCTGGGGACTTTTCATCAATTCCATATCAACCTCACCATAAACTTGCTCAACGCTCTCGAAAGCATCATTATAGCCTGGAATGCTGTCGGTGAAAGTATAGTCAAAGCAATGGTGAGTACCTAAGATATAGGATGGTTTTTCGAGTCCCTTGCCAGTGACTTTATAGAGCAGTTGCGCATGAAGCGTAAAGGGTGCTAGCAGCAGGGCTACCAGAAGAAGTTTAACTTTAAAGTGTTTCATTTTGGGATTGTGTGTTTTTTAGTTTATAAATATTATTCTTTATCCAACTCTTTGAGCTCTTGGAGCGACTCGCGTATGGATTTGAAGTTGCGTTTGTAGAAGAACCAAATAATTGTGAATAGTATCAGCGTAAGAATTAATGTTAGAACGCCTCTTATCATAGAAATCTTGAAATTATCTTCCAGAGCGAACGACAAAATAACCGAGCCTATCAAAAAGAGCAGCGCTACAACAAACTCTATTTTCACTAGCAATTTGTATTTATTCACATAGGTGATATTGTATTTTATGGTCTTTTGAAGATTAATTTTCTTGAGATAAACCAACTCAAGGGGCGAGATAACATAGCCGAACACACACAAACCAAACATAGCGTTGCTGAGAACTGTGTAGTATTTGTTTACCTCCATAAAATTCACTGCAAAAAACAGCGGTCCGCACAGCACCAAAAATGCTAGTGCAATTGACTCGGCAAAAATCAAGCGATTCACACTCGATCGACCTTTTTGTTGGGTCATTTTAATGAGCAGGGATTTGGTGAGCAGTTCATTTTCTTTGAGCCTCTCCTCCATAGCGTTCCAGCTCTTTTGAATATCGTTTAGTTCCATTGTTATGCTATTTATTAGTTGTTGTACATTTGCTTTAGTTTCTCTTTTATTCTCATCAGCTTGACCCCCACGTTTGTTGGGCTAAGCCCTGTGATATTTGCAATCTCTCCATAGGCATTACCCTCGAGATGTAGAAGAAGAATGGTTTTATCCATAGTTTTGAGCTTTTTAATCAGGGCGTAAATTTCTTGTATCTCCTCCGACCAATCCTCCTGGGATGGCAGTACATCTGCGATGGATTCGACGGATGTGTGTTTGGCTGCTTTTTTCTTATTAACTCTCACCTGTGTTATGCAGGTATTGATGGCTATGCGATAGATCCATGTTGAGAGCTGACAGTCGCCCCGAAATTTTTTGTACCCCCTCCACAGGTTACATACTATCTCCTGATATAGGTCTGCAAGTGGCAGCTCAGGCGATGCATAGATATAACACACCTTGTAGATGAGTCGCTCTTTGTCCTTGATTATGTTTATAAATTCTTGTTCCATAGACTAAAGGGGAATTCTAAAAACGCCTCCCCCGAAAAGGTTAATATTTAAGAGAATTAAAACCGGTTGTATTCATTTGTCACTCTATTAGACGAGGGCGAAATTAATTTATTACATAATAAACAAATTTTTATTTAATCATCACTCTCTAATTCCAAAATCCTCGAATATCACAATAGAGTATAAGTGTAGCGAAATAGAGTAAAAAACCTCAAAATACGCATTATTCGAACCACTACCTTTGCACTCATAATTTAGTATTGCATACTTACATAGCCGCACTATGGGAATAATCACCACAATTCAAAGAATGTCATTGCACGATGGCCCAGGGATTCGCTCTACCTTGTTTTTAAAGGGGTGCAATTTCCGCTGCGCTTGGTGTCACAATCCAGAGACGTGGAGCAATAAACCCCAACTCCAGTTTATTGCGTCCAAGTGTTGTGCGTGCGCCCAATGTATAAACACCTGCTTGCGGGGGGCAATTACCCTAAGCGAGGGTATCCCTAGCGTAAACCGCTTGTTGTGCTCGAATTGTGGGGCATGCGCCGAAACCTGCCAAGGCAGTGCATTGAGCATAGTAGGGCGAGAGCTAGATGCACGCACGGTCGCAGAAGAACTCTTGATTGACAAGCCATTTTTCGATGAATCGGGCGGCGGGATTACCATTTCTGGGGGCGAGGCTTTGCTGCAATTAGATTTCCTTAAAGAAACGCTACACCTATGCCACACTGCAGGAGTGCACACTGCCCTAGAGACCAACCTTAGCTGGTCATGGAGTAATATCGAGCAGCTGTTACCGCTGGTGGATCTGTGGATGGTGGATCTAAAAACCATCGACACAAAAAAACATCTACAATTCATAAAAGCCACAAATGAGGGCGTACTGCAAAACATCACAAAGCTTTGCTCTACTGCCACAAATGTGATTATTCGCACTCCCGTAATACCCCAATTCAACGATACTTTGGGCGATATTAAGTCCATCTGTGATGCAATATCGGGGCTAGATTTCGTGAAATACGAACTACTCCCCTACCATAAATTTGGCATAGATAAATTCCGACAACTAGGCATACCTTGCCTTATGCCACATGATTTGGAGCTCGATCAAACGAGATTCGACGAGCTCAACGCCTACGTCAAAAAAAGATTTAAATATTAAAACCTAAATTAAGATTATGATGGACTACACTTCGAAAATCCATCGCCTAAAAAGCGAAAAACTCAAACAAACGCAAGAGAAAATCGATCGCGAGGGACTACTCGACGAAGACGACTACGGACGCATTGTACCACCTCAAGGTCTTTGGGAGGTCATCCCTAATCACCCAAATGGATCATTCTATGGGTTTAAGGCATGGACGGATAATTTTTGTTCGCTGATGGATGTTCACCCTGTATATGTAACTGAGTATGATGCTTTCGCGGGGCGCTGGATGTATTTTATGTCGAAAATGCGCACTGGTAAATGGAACCCAAACTACCCCTACGACCATTTGGCAGAGAATATCCAAAAATATGATATCATAAGCGGCATAGGCGATGATGCCCACTTTGCACCCGACTACCAAATGGGGGTTTCGCTGGGCTGGGGTGGATTGATCCAAAAGATAGAAAAATACAGTAGCCTAAACACCTCGCCCGAGCAGCAGGAGTTTTACGAACTGCATCTACGAGCGATTCGCTCTATCCAAGGCTGGATAGAGCGCCACGTTCAGAAAGCTCAAGAGTTAGCACAAAACGCCACCAGTCAAGAGGATAAAGATCATTTCCAACAAATTGCCGATTGCAACCGCGCGATAATCTCCTGTGCGCCCTCGAATTTTAGAGAGGCATGCCAATGGATCATATGGTATCATCTTGCCTCGCGTACCTACAATCGCGACGGAGCGGGCGATCAGCTCGATGTGTTGCTTTATCCCTTCTACAAGAAAGACATAGAAAATGGCACCCTTACGCGCGAGCAGGCGGTGTATATGTTGAGCTGTTTTTTGATAAACGACCCTATTTATTGGCAGATTGGTGGTCCCGATGCCCAAGGTAATGATATGACCAACGAGCTTTCTTTCCTGATACTCGAGGCTGGCGAATGTATCAACACCTCGCTCAATATCACAGTTCGTGTGCACGATGGGCTCTCGCCTGAGTTGATGCAAAAGTCGGTAGAATGTTTAGTTAGAAACAAAAATGGTTGGCCCCGCTTCTCGGGCAATAAAGCCTTGGTCGAGGGTTTTATGCGCAATGGTTATGATGTGAAACTCGCTCGCAAGCGTATTGCAGTGGGATGTAACTGGATGTCTATCCCGGGGATGGAGTACACGATGAATGACCTTGTGAAGGTGAACATGGCAAAGGTGTTCGAGGTATCCTACTACCAAATGATGGGGCAAGAGGGTGAAAAATCAACCACTCTGCTATGGAATATATTTTCGGCACACTTATCCATTGCAGTTGCAACTGCCGTGGAGGGCATACGCCACCATCTAAAATACCAGCGCTACAACGAACCCGAGTTGATACTAAATCTATTGAGTCACGGTCCTATCGAAAAAGGCTGTGATGTGGCTGCGGGGGGAGCAAGTTATCTAAATCTGGGCATAGATGGAGCTGGATTGGCTATTGTTGCCGATTCGTTTGCGGCCTTGCAAAAACACATTGAGAACGACCAAAAGTACAGTTGGGAGGAGATCACTAGAGCTCTAGTAAACAATTTTGAAGGCTCAGGAGAGATGCAAAAAATGCTACGCTCAGCCGAACGTTACGGTGCACAGGGAACTCTAGGCGAGCAGTGGGCAGTGGCAGTTAAAGATCTATTCTCAGAACTTGTGCGCTCGCACAACAACACCGAAACTGGCGAGGTGTACATCCCTGGGTTATTCTCTTGGGCAAATACTGTGGGTTTTGGAAAAAATGTGGGAGCAACACCCGATGGGCGTTCAGCTCATGCGCCTATTTCACATGGGGCTAACCCCTCACCTGGATTTGCCATTGACGGGGCATCGCTCTCGCTCGCGAGTGCAATTGCTAAAGTCCAACCAGGTTATGGCAATACAGCCCCCATGCAATGGGAGCTTGATCCGGCATTTGCAAAAACCGAGAACGTAGAGATAATTTCATCTATCATCAAAGCACACTTCAACATGGGTGGCACCCTGATTAACGTAAATATCATGGATAAACAAAGCGTACTGGATGCCCATAAGGACCCTGCCAAATACCCCGATCTAGTGGTTCGTATCACTGGTTTTACTGCGTATTTCAGCATGCTCTCACCCGAATTCCGACAACTGGTAGTGGGTAGAATGTTGGAGAATTAAACCAGTTTAACTATGAAATTAATCGAAACCTACACTCACTGTGAGTAGGGCTACAACCCCCTGCTCGTAGGATCAAAATGGCAGGCAGCCATCCTAAACTACGCCCCCTGCGAGGCGCTTGAGGCGATCACCTGCCTAGATGTACACATGCTCACTGACGAGGCATTTATACTATTGAGTGGCAATGCTGCGCTTATTGCAGCCAAGATAGAGGGTGAGAAAATTAAGTATGAAGTAATAAATATGCAGGCGGGGCTTATCTACAACATCCCCGTGAATATGTGGCATAAGATAGCCATGCAGCCAGGCTCTAGCGTACTGATAGTGGAAGACTCAAACACCCATGTGGGCGATTTTGAGTTCTACGACCTAAGTCCCGAGCAAAAACAGCAACTGCGCCAAGCTGTCGAGGCCGCAATAAACAGAGATTAAAACAGGGACGCAAGCTACTAGCAATATCAAAA
>CAYJLY010000014.1:15895-36260 GCA_964371385.1 uncultured Rikenellaceae bacterium | reverse complement strand
CACAAGTTAAATCTGCACAATTAAGATTGCTTTTGTCGAATTTGATTTTGTAAAATGCAATACTTATTTTAAATTTGTATTACATTAATAAGCTGACAACTAACCTAAATCATTGTAACTTACATGAAAAGAAACCTTATACTTATTTCACTGCTATCACTTCTGTGCATTGGGGCGTGGGCACAAGAATTTTCGACCGCAGGTTTCTATGCCATTGAAGGCTCACCCCGCTCGGTCTACAATATGAACCCAGCGTGGAGATTCCATAAAGGAAACATTCAAGGAGCGCACGCCGAGAACTTCGATGATAGCTCTTGGCAGGTGGTAGCGCTGCCAAATGGCATGGAAATATTACCGCTTGACGCTAGCGCAGGAGTTAATTATCAGGGTGTTGCGTGGTATCGCAAAGAGTTCACCCCCCAGAGTAACAAATTCGCAAATCGCCGTGTAGTGCTCCACTTCGAGGGCGTGATGGGCAAAGCCGAGGTTTGGGTTAATGGCACATCAGTGGCAGAACACTTCGGAGGCTACCTGCCTTTTTCGGTGGATATTACGTCACTGCTGAAACTAGGCCAAAAGAACATTATTGCGGTGAAAGCTGACAACTCGGACAACGAGGATTATCCCCCAGGGAAACCACAAGCAGCTCTCGATTTTTCTTATTTTGGAGGTATCTATCGTGATGTATGGCTCTACACTACCGACCATCTCTATATAACCGACCCGATAGTCGCAAACAAGGTTGCCGATGGAGGTTTGTTTATCCACTACCAGAATGTATCAAAACAGAGCGCCACTGTTAATTTGTCGCTAAACCTGAAAAACGAAACCACTGCGACAAGTTCGGGTACTGTGGAATTTGCTCTTGTTCAAAAAGATGGCAAAACGGCTAAAAATCTCAAAGCGAGATATCGCATTGCCAAAGGCTCGGATCAAACCCTAAAGCTATCAACCGTAGTGGAAAACCCGAAGCTTTGGTCGCCCGATTCGCCTTATCTATACGATCTGATTGTGAGTGTAAAAAATTCCAAAGGCAAAATTATTGACTCCTATCGCCAAAGGGTGGGTATTCGCTCGGTAGAGTACACCAAAGAGCAGGGAATGATACTCAACGGAGAGCCTTTTCCTCGCAAACTAATAGGTGCTAACCGCCACCAAGACTACGCTACCATAGGAAATGCACTATCAAATTCGCTCCATTGGCGTGACGCTCTAAAACTAAAAGAAGCAGGTATGGATTTGATTCGCAACGCACACTACCCCCAAGACCCAGCCTTTATGGACGCTTGTGCGGAGTTGGGACTATTCCTGATAGAGAACACCCCTGGGTGGCAGTTTTGGAACGACAAACCAATATTTAAAGCTCGTGTATATGAGAATATCCGCGATATGATACGTCGTGACCGCAACTACCCCGTAGTGATTATGTGGGAGCCTATCCTGAATGAAACGTGGTATTCTGAGGATTTCGCCCAGAGTGTGCATAATATATGTAAAGAAGAACTACCCATCCAGGGTAATTACACCGTTAGCGACCTTGCGGCTCGTGGCTCGGAGAATCTCGATTTGCAATATATGCACCCCTATATCCCCGGGAGCATAGAGGGTTACAACAAAGAGGTAAAAGAATCTGGCAAAGTGTCGCTCACACGAGAATTTGGCGACAATGTAGACAACTGGAACTCGCACAACTCAGTGAGCCGCATGGCGCGCAACTGGGGTGAGATGGCTCAACTAAAACAAGCGGAGCACTACCTCCAGCCCGACTATCCTTTCACTTGTATTGACGTACTTTTCCGTCAAGACCCCTCACATATAGGGGGTGCACTGTGGCACAGTTTCGACCATCAGCGCGGCGGACACCCTGACCCTTTCTATGGTGGTATTATGGATGCTTTCCGTCGCCCAAAATTCTCTTATGAGATGTTCAAGTCGCAATCTCGCCAAGTGGAGCCCATGGTGTTTATTGCCAACATAATGAGCCCCATATCACCCGAGGATGTCACAGTGTATAGCAACTGCGAGGAGGTGCGCCTACACACTCGCTATGGTGATTCAATACGTATTCACAAACAACCCGTGCGCAATTTAATAAACCAAGGTGCACCATCACCGCTGATTGTGTTTGAGGATGCTTTTAATATGATGCACGACAAACTTATTACTAACACTGAAGGCGAGAAACACTCATTTCTACTTGCCGAAGGGTTAATCGATGGTAAGGTAGTGGCTACTCACCGTGTTACGCCTGCACGCCGTCCTGAGAAACTGCGCTTGGTGGTTGATACCATGAATATTGCTCCTCGTGCAAATGGTGGCGATCTGATTACTATCACAGCCGAGGTGGTCGATAAGGATGGAAATGTGAAACGTTTTAATAACTCTTGGGTAAAATTTGAGGTCAGTGGCGAGGGCAGATTGCTTGCTCGCAATTCTATTGAGCCTATACAGTGGGGCGATGCCTCGGTGATAGTTCAAACTTCTACCAACCCTGGGGTTATCACCGTTAGGGTTAGTGCTGCTACCCAAGGCGACTATACTTTGGCGTCCGACGAGATTCACATTAAGACCCTGCCATCAGAGGTTCCTATGATTTTTGATGCCTCCATCGATCGCCTCACCACTGCTCCACTACCTAGCGAGGGCGAGGTCGTTAACCTAGAAACCAAACTAGAGAACGCTCAAAAACTAAAATCAGTCGAAAAACAACAAGCCGAATTTGGCGAACAGAGATAAGATTAACACTCTCTCTACACACAAGAAAGGTTTACATCCCCGTGTGGGGTGTAAACCTTTCTTGTGTTTGATAGAATAAAAATCTACCTACCCCCGCGCACTATCAATATACTCCCCTCATAGAGCAGGTACATGGGCAGGGCGACCAAAAATAGCGTAAAAGCATCGGTAGTGGGAGTAATAATTGCCGAGAGCACCAAAATACCCACCACCACATGGCGACGAAACTTGCGCATCAAACGAGCATTAACAAGCCCAAAGCGAGACAAAAGCCAACACACTATGGGAATTTCGAAAACAACACCCATCGCCAGTGAAAGCATAGTAAAGGTGCCTAGATATGATTGCAGGGTAATATTATTTGCCACCTCTGAGCTCACTTGGTAAGTCCCAAGAAAGCGAAACGTGAGCGGAAATATCAAAAAGTAGGTAAGAGCCACCCCCGCCATAAACATCACATAGCCGCTGGAAATAATCCTCACAGTTGCGCGCCTCTCGTTGTGATAGAGTGCGGGGGAGATAAAGCGAAACAGCACATACAGTATATAGGGCATCACACACACTACACCTACAAAAAATGAGGTTTTCAGGTGTACAATAAACTGCCCCGAGAGCGCTGTATTTATCAGCTCGACAGAAAATTGCTCTAAAGGCAAGTTTTGCGCCGAGAGCGTATTACTTAGAGAATTAAAAAGTCGGTAAGTGATAAAATCCCATTGCCGTGGCGCCAATATTACATCAAACACCTCGTCTCTAAACACAAAAGCCAGTATTCCAAAAAGCAGCGTTGCGAGAATTACGCGAAAAAGCACACCTCGCAGTTGGTCGAGGTGCCCCCAAAAAGATAGTTTATCCTCGGGGTTACTCATTATCTTTAGCGCTCTTTTCTTTATCTGTATTGGTCTGGGAGTTAGTTTGCGCATCATCAACACCATTCATGCCATCCTTGAAACTCTTAACACCCTTGCCCAGACCTTTCATTAGCTCTGGGATTTTGCGTCCACCAAAAAGCAGCAGAATAACAACCGCAATTATTATCATTTCTGTGGCTCCAAGTCCCGCCAAAAGAAGAAAATTTGTCATAAGTCTATTTATAGTTTTGTGAATTAAAATCCGTTTTTAAAAGTCTTAAGCATCTCAACATACTCGCCTATCATTTGCACCTCTTTGGCAACATCAAATCCCTGAGGGCAGTGTTTGTTACAATCCCTACAACCAGTACAGCGATTCGCCTGACGCAACTTAGGTACACTGCGATCATAGCCAATCAAAAATTCTCGACGTGCCTTAGCGTAATTAGGGTCAGAGCTCTGAGCAATAATTTTCTCCTCAAAAATACATTTATTATAATGCAACAAGATGGCTGGAATATCCAAACCCTCAGGGCAAGGCATACAGTACTTACAATCGTTACATGGGATGGCCTTATACTCCATAATGAATCGTGCCGCCTCGTCCAACATTTCTAGATTCTCAGAAGTGAGAGGCTCTAAGGGCGAATAGCTGCGAATATTGTCTTGGAGGTGCTCCATATATGTCATACCACTGAGCACAGTTATCACCTCGGGGAAAGAGCCTGCATAACGGAAAGCCCATGATGCAATGCTTTTATCGGGCTCGGCCATCTCATACTTTGCAGCCACATACTCAGGCACCGAAGCTAGGCGACCTCCCAACAGGGGTTCCATTACAATCACGGGGATATTACGCTTGGTTACTTGTTCAAACAGATAGCTTGCATTTTGGTTTGTTGGGTTAATCTGATGTGCATAGTCCCAATCGAGATAATTGAGCTGAATTTGAACAAAATCCCACTGCACACGCGGATGATCCTCTATCATTTGATTGAACTCAGCCACATCGCCATGGAACGAAAAACCTAGGTTACGGATACGTCCTGCCTTGCGCTCCTCGATCAAAAAGTCCAACATGCCGTTATCCAAAAAGCGTTTCTTCGCTTCATTACCCACCACATGCAGCAGCATATAGTCGAAATAATCTGTCTGAAGATATTTAAAAGAATTGTAGTAAATCTCTTTTGATGCCTCGGTGGTCCAAGTCGAGGGGTTGAAATTCGATAATTTGGTTGCCAAATAGTAGCTATCGCGTGGATGGCGGCTCAGAGCAACGCCCATAGTTCTTTCGCTCCATCCCTGCATATAGGCGGGAGAGGTGTCAAAATAATTCACTCCATGCTCTATGGCATAGTCTACCAATTCATTAACCGCCTCTTGGTCGCATACATTGCCATCTGGAGCAGGAGTGTCGAGCTTGGGCCAACGCATACAGCCATAGCCAAGGAGCGATATTTTATCACCCTTGGGGGTTGTGCGGTAGGTCATTTTGCCTTTGGGAACTTCACCCTCTGGGTTTTCGCTAGAGGACTGCGAGCCGCCTGCACCACAACTAGCCAGAGCGGTTGCTGCGGCTGCCGATCCAAGGATCTTAAAAAAATCGCGTCTGTTTATTTTATTGTCTGCCATAATTCTATATATCTATATTTCACGGTGCATTACATTGCCCACCACATAAATTGCACTATATGGGCGAGATGGACAAAGATTCTCGCAGGCTCCACAGCCTATACAACGCTCAGTATCTATCATAGGGACGGGGTGTTTAAACCCACGATCAACCATAGTGATTGCCTTAGTTGGGCATTGACGTGAACAATTATCACACGAATCTCCCTCGCTCACTACCCTACAAAGCCCTCTCTTCCATACTGCTCGCCCAATTTGGGTAGCCGATTTTTGTGCGACATCTATTGGCGCTATGGCATTTGATGGGCAAACCTCGCTACACCTCACACACTCAGCCCTGCAGTACCCCTTAGCGAAAGACATTACAGGTTGCATGAAATTATCGAACGAATTAGAGGGTTGCAATACTCCATTGGGACACGCCGACACACACAATTGACAAGCCGTACAATTTCGAGTGAAATTGCGAACGCTCTTCGAACCTGGGGGAGTTATTGGGGTGTCTAGTTTGCGGCTTTTCTTGTCTGTGATATCTGCCAAACCGCCGTCCACCTTTAGATCGACAGTTTTTGGTAGAACCTGCGCCTTGGCTGCCACGACCCCGACCGCAAGCACTCCAGCGAGGAAACCTCGACGACCATCGTCTCTAGTCTCATCTGAAGAGGCGGTAGAGTATGATGATTTTGAGGTTGCCGTGTAGGTAATTGCGCCCTTCTTACAACGAGGCATACACTTAAAGCATGCAACACAGCGGCTACTGTCGACCTTGAAATTCTTATGATCTATGCAGGATGCTTTGCAATTTCCAGCACATATTCCACATTTATTACACTTCTCTTGGTCTATACGAACTCTGAAAATCGAAAAACGAGACATTACACCCAGCAGCGTTCCCACGGGACACACCGTATTGCAATAAGTTCTTCCACCTTTATATGCCATGAATCCAACCACAAGCAGCGTGAGAGCGGCGACAGAGAAAGCCACAGCAGATTTCACCCACACGCTCACCTCATAAAAAGCGTAGCTATCAAGCCTTTCAGCTAAGTAGGCAAAGAGGTTATTGCACCACATCCACAAGGGTTGCAACAGGTTATTTGCCATGCGCCCATAGGCGGCATAGGGGTCAAGCACCGAGACAATAGCTCCTATTCCCATTATAATTGCCACTACAAACAGCGCCAAAAAACCATAACGCAGCACTCTACGGGGTTTTGAGTAAGCATAAGGCATCTTCTTGCCTCGTCGGCCAAACTTTGCCACTATGTCTTGAAATACACCCAAAGGGCAAATCACCGAGCAATAGACGCGCCCAAATAGCAAGGTCAGTAGAACTAAAGATGCTATCACCACCACGTTTATCGCCAAAACAGCAGGTATTAATTGAATTTCGGCTAACCACGCCAAATAAGCATGGGCTGTCCCAGTGAAATCCAAAAACAGCAGGGTGATAAGCAGAAAAAATAGCGCTCCGAGCAGTTTACGAATTTTTCCTAGTTTCATTATTTTTTAATGACAAATTTGACAAAAAGATAAGCGCCTATGACCTGAACTGCCATCCCAGGGAGTCCCATGCGAAAATCCTGAAGTGCAACTCTCAAATCACCAACGATAGCCCACTCGCCCAGAGTTCCAATACTCTGATAACTCAAAACCACCGCCAACATAAGCAGCAGAGAAACTCTCTGAAACTTATGAGCAACAAAACCTGCCACAAGAGCCAACACACTAGATTTCAGAAGCAACACTGGCAACATCTCGAGCGAGGGCATGCCAAAGAGAGCGTGATTCACCAAAGGCGAGAATAAAGCCGTGAGCATTCCCACTCTCCAGCCATATTTATAGGCTCCAATAAGAGTGAAAAAATAGATGGGTAGCCACGTTGGGCCGCCCTGTGGGATACCATGCAAAAGTTGAGGTAACGCCACATTGCCAACAACAAAAAGCGCAGCAAAGATATAGGTGCGAATGTTGGCAAGGTTCAAGCAGTAGAGTTTAACAGTTGATGTGTTCATTTCTTTAATTATTTAGGGGTTTATAATAAATTTCCAATTTTTCAACACCTCGACTGCCTCCTGAGGGCTTTTAGCATCTCGGCAGGCTCGCTCCATGGGACACAGGTCGCTCTGCGTACGGTTGTGTATGTAGGGTATTAGGGTATCGAATCCAAATACAATATCATGGGCCTCAAACAGTTCCTTGGCTCCTTGACTAATCACCAAAGTATAGATCTCCTTCACCCCGCCCACTATCATCACACTCGCCGCCGCACTGCCTATGACCTTGTCGACCAATATCGATCCTCTCAGGAATTCAGGCTCGGATTTAAACAACTCCAAGACATCTCTTATACCTCTATGGTGAAAAGTACGCATCTGGTTGTGGTTGAAAATCACACAAGAACACTGCTGTGCGACAAGTATTTTTTTAAGTTGGCTTATTTGCATCGAAACACGCTATTTTGTTTTAATAACAGAACGCTCTACTCTACAAAGATAAAAATTTTGTTTGATAATCCAAAACTTTTAAAACTCATCACCACTTTTAGGTAGGAACAAAACCCTAGTTTTACACAAAATCATTTAGCACATCACGCAAAACCCAAACTCTATACTGGTTCAATCAACGGCACAGGGAGAGCGACAACAGTGACTAATCCTAATAAAGTCAAATAATTAACAAAGTGATTTTTCTAACTCCAAAAATGCAGTTTTACGTTCCAAACCGCCTGCATAGCCCGTGAGTGATCCATCGCTGCCAATAACCCTGTGACAGGGGACAACTATGGTCAGAGGGTTTTTATTATTTGCCATACCCACAGCCCTCGATGCCTTGGGGTTACCCACAGCGGCGGCTATCTGTTTGTAGCTACGCGTGTGTCCATAGGGTATATCACACAGAGCACGCCACACTTTTTTTTGAAATTCGGTGCCAATAAACCTTAGAGGTAAATCAAACTCCTGGCGCTCACCTTTGAAGTATTCTTGTAGTTGATCAAATGCCTTTTGGGTTAGCTCACATGGTTTTTCGTCGGGCGAACGATCAGCATGGCTAGCAAATTTTATATAAGTGATAGCATCATCATGGTAGCATATTTTAAACAACCCGTGCAGAGTTTGATAGACTGCAAATTTTCCGTTCTGTGTCATCGTTTATTATTTTTAGAAGAAGTGGAGCATGCGCATCTCTTCAGTGACGCTAAAGAGTGCCTAATGTACAATTCAAGGCTATATTATCTTAGAATCTTTTCCATAGCTTTACCCTTAGAGAGTTCATCGATGAGTTTATCGAGATAGCGAATTTCACGCATCAGAGGGTCTTCGATCTGGTCGAGCTTCACTCCACACACCGAACCCGTAATCAAATTGCGACGAGGATTCATCGCTGGAGCAGTAGTAAAGAAAGTCTCCACGTCCACCCCTTGTTCTATCACCTCATGCAGCGAACTGGGGGTATGACCCGTGAGGTAGCATATTATCTCGTTCACTTGGTCTGCTGTACGTTCTTTTCGCTGGGCTTTTTGAACATAAAAAGGGTAAAGATCAGCGAATTTCATTTTTTTAATATCCACGAGCCTGCAATTAAAAATTAATACAAATTACAACTCTACACCCCAAAAGCGGGGTCGTATTCCACTACTCCACTTACACCCCTGAGTGCATCAGAGGTAAGCTCGATTGCCATACAATATTCATTAGGGACTTCAAAGGGAAGCGAAATACCAAACTCCGAACACTGCTTATACCCAAACCTCGGGTAATAATCCTTATGTCCCAATAACACCACCGAACCATAGCCCAGCGAACGTGCAATTGCATGGGCTCGCTCAATGAGCGCTCCCCCTATTCCTCTACCCTGATAGAGGGGTAGCACAGAAACTGGCGCAAGGGCAAGCGAAGGAAAACTCTCCGCGTTGCTATTAATTTTTATCTTGGTAAGCAGGATGTGTCCCACAATCTCCCCACCCACTCTTGCCACCAATGATAGCTCGGGGATGAATGAAGGACTGCGCCTTAGTCTTTCAACAAGTTCTTGTTCGAGATTATCGCTCAGTTCTTCGTTTTTGAAGGCTTCTATAATTAGATCGTAGACAGTCTTGTGGTCAGCTGGGGTTTCTTGACAAATAGTGTACTCCATACCTTTTATGCGTATTAATGTAGATTTCTTCTACAAAAGTACAAAAAGTTTCGGATTAAACTAACCCCAAAATTGACTTTCGATAAAACTTTCGAAAGCGCAGATAAAACAGCGTGCACGCAAAGAAAAACCCTATGGGATAGGCTAGCCACACCCCCGAAATTCCCCATTGGGCAATAAAACCAAAGAAATAGCCCGCAGGAATGGCAATGGCAAAATAAGCAATCGCCGAGACATACATAATATATTTCACATCCGCCAGCCCCCTTAGAGCGTTAGTAAGCACAATCTGTATTCCATCGCTAAAGACATAGATCATCAATATGGGTAGAAGCAGAGACACTATATCCGCCACGGCAGCATCGTCGGTAAAAAACAAACTAATACTATCTGCCCACAAGTACAAAACTCCCGAAATTATCACAGAAAACACCAAGCTCAGAATCATTCCCGCATTGGTTGCCCTTCTAACCGAAAGCATATCGCCCATACCATTGAAATAACTTACACGAATAGCAACAGCATTACCCAGACCCAAAAACAGCATATAACAAATCGACGATACCGTCACTGCCACTTGGTGAGCTGCTAAGTCAAAACTGCCCAACCACCCTATCATAATTGCAGTTAGACTAAAAGTTGCCGCCTCGAAGCCCTGTTGTAGTCCTATGGGGGTACCAACTTTTATAAGCGAGGTGATCTTCTCTCTCATTATTCGCCCTGTTGCATAACCCACCATATATTCTCTGTAGAACTGCTCAAAGCGAATCACCGCCACAAAAGCCACAAACATAAAACATCTTGACACCAAAGTACTCACTCCTGCGCCATACAAGCCCATCTCGGGAAATCCTAGTTTACCGTAAATCAGAATATAATTACCTGCTATATTAAGCAGGTTGCCAATCAAGAATATCCACATAGAGGTAGAGGGTCGCAGCACTGCCTCAACAAACTGTCGAAGTGAACTGTAAAGCATCACGGGAATAATCGAAAGACCATAGACTACAAAATATGGTTTAATCAAAGGTATCAACTCCACAGGCTGCCCCATGTACTCTATATTAAAATAAATCACAGTGAGCAGCACAGCCAAAACAAGGGCGAGCACAGAATTTACCACTAAACTATTTTTTAGCCACTCCCCCACACCTTTTTTATCACCCCCAGCCAACGCAGAGCCCACCAAAGGTGCAAAATTAAAGGTGAAACCCACACCTATGATCATAAACAGGTTAAAGACATTGTTGACAAATGCCGAAGCCGCCAGCTCATCAGTGCTGTGTTGTCCCACCATTATAGTGTCGGCAACTCCCGTAATAATCGTTCCCACTTGACCTATAATAATTGGCAGGGCTAAAAATAGTATCGACTTGTAGTATTTCATAATCAAAATTTTGCGAGCGGCAAAGATAGTGAGAATTTATCATTGTAGACACCCCCGTACATTTAAAAACAAAAACACAACTCAACCTCACGGCTGCGCCCGCGAGTAGCTCCGCGACTTATATCTATTGGGTCGCGGGCTCTATTCCAGCATATACAAAATAAAAAGAGGACGCGAGGTAAATCTCATTTCCTCTTTCTGGCGGTATGGACGGGACTCGAACTCACGGCTGCGCCAGTGAGTATTTCGCGACTTATATCTATTGGGTCGCGGGCTCTATTCCACATATACAAAATAAAAAGAGGAAGCGAGATAAATCTCATTTCCTCTTTTTGGCGGTATGGACGGGACTCGAACCCGCGACCCCCTGCGTGACAGGCAGGTATTCTAACCAGCTGAACTACCACACCGTTTCTGGTCTTTTGCAATGCAAAGGTAGAACAAATATCCTGAACCACCAAATCTTTTTTGCATTTTTTTAAAACTTTTTTCTAATAAAATCCACAAACAACTATGAATCAACACAATAAAATTTCGCTACGCTTTAAAAGTAAAATGCTTATTAAAGAGAAAACTCACATTTATGGTCACAATTTGAATCACAGCATTTGCAATCGATGGATAGAAACCCCAGTAATCAATCAAAAGCTGCAATCCGAAAAAGTTAATCAGGATATTAATCCCCACCGCTATCATATAACGAAACATTTGTGTGCGGCTTCGAACAGTCGATTTATCAAACGCCAAAGTGCGCACCAAATAGAATCCCGTAAAGAAAGTAATGATAAAATTGATTATCCACGCAAACTCTGGCGCTGGAACAACCATAAATCCTAGATCTACATCCTCCTGAAAGAGAATATAGTTATAGATAAACCAATACTGCACTATATTGTACACTAGGTTAATCGTACCTGCAGCACCATAACGAAAGGTCTGGAGTGGCACGATACGATTCATTATGGGCACATGGGCATGAATAAAATCAATTATGGTGAGAGCAAGTTTCTTTAGCATAATAAACTACTATATAATATCTTTGTTTTTAGAAAGTAAAACGAGTCAAGAACACTACTCTATTATTCTTAGAGGTAGAAAGTTCTCCCACGGGACGATAGTTCAAATCCATATCATTCGCCCAAGAAGACTCAGAATAAGAATACTCCAAACCAAACAACAGAGACTTATATTTATAGGTAACACGAGGCTGAATACGCCAATGCGCCTCAAGGTTGGGCACATAACGCTGATAGAGTTCATCGAGATAAAGCTCATCACACGAACCTAGGTTTTTCATATAACCCAAGAACAGACCAGCACCCCAGCCCTTCCAACGTGGAGTATCATAGTCCAACAATAGAGATATCATCTCTGTGGCACCATAGCCATAATCGTCAATTCCCGCAGTCACATCCTCATACAAAGGCGCATAGCCCCCCATTAGATTCAGATGAGTTAGATTCGCGCCTCCTATGGTGTAGAACAACAAAGAATGGCCCGAAAAACGGTAACGAGCATAAGCGGCAACATCCCAACTCATCAAATACTCACTAGCCAAGCGATTTTGTTCGGTGAGCGTGCGAGGCTTCAGGGGTGTGATACCAGCAGTTATCCCTGCCGAAAAACCCTCGGGATTACCAAACATATAGCGAGCATGAAAATCAGGAAGTAGACCTTGGGTCTGAGCATTGCCATTTATACCACTATAAAGAGTAAGGGCAAGATCTAATTTTGAATACTCTCCCGTCTCTCGCGTGTAGCGAGCCTGGAAAGGACGACAGATAATCATATAAGGATTACCCGCTGCATAGTTCACAGTAGGGGCTGCTACATCAAAGCCCTGCAAAGCGTTAGTTTGACCTATCAAAAATTTATTCTTCCCCCAATCCAAAGAAACAAAACCATGGCGCAAACGAGGCACACCAAGAGGCGCAGAACCCGACCCAAGGAAATCAATCTCAACGAAAACTTTGGCATTTGCTCCCAATATATTTTCCATGGCTGCCGAAGCATTCAAAACACTCGAGGCAACCGAACCTATAAACTCGGGGCGCCTGGAAATGTCCTCTCCAAACTCATTAAACTCGGGAGCCGCAGGCGCAATATACTCCATAGTGGTATTGTGGATAATCTGGTGAGAATCATAAGTGGCATAGGCGTCAAAGCGGCCACCAAACGTGAATTTCACTTTAGATTCTTTTTCTTGAGAATTGACATTCAAAGACACAAGCGAGGTGAGTGCCAGAGCAATAAATAATCGCAGCATAAAAAATATTTTTAGAGTTAATTTGTGCAAATGTAGCGATTTTTGTAGTAACTTTGGAGTTTATAGTTAATTTTGCAAAATTATTAGTAATGTGCAAAATCATAAAACAGCAAGTACAGATGTCTAGTTTAAAGATAGAAAGCCCCTTCAAACCCATGGGCGACCAACCCGAGGCTATCAACCAATTGGTCGAACAGCTCTCACGCGGCGTTGGCCATAATGTACTGCTGGGGGTGACGGGTTCGGGCAAGACGTTCACCATGGCAAACGTAATTGAAAGACTCGACCGTCCAACGCTTATCCTTAGCCACAACAAAACTCTCGCCGCCCAACTCTATGGGGAGTTCAAGAGTTTTTTCCCAAATAATGCAGTTGAAAATTTTGTATCCTACTACGATAACTATCAACCTGAGGATTACCTACCAACTTCGGACACCTATATAGAAAAAGATCTCTCGATTAATGACGAGATCGAAAAAATGCGCCTTTCAACCACGAGCACCCTACTGAGTGGTAGGCGCGATGTGATAGTGATTAGCTCGGTGTCCTGCCTTTATGGTATTGGCAACCCAGCGGATTTCCATGAGAATACTATTACTATTAGTAGGGGCGAAACCTATCCACGAAATAAACTACTCAGAGAGCTTATCGATGCGCTCTACTCTCGCTCGGATATGGACCTAAAGCGTGGCACATTCAGAGTGCATGGAGATACCATAGATATACATGTGGCGTATGCCGACACGGCCTATCGCATAGTGCAATGGGGCGACGAGGTAGACGAACTCCACAGCATAGACCCCATAACGGGCAATCGCCTAGAACACCTAGATCAAATAGTGATACACCCAGCCACTATGTTCGTCACCACCAAGGAGCGTACCAAAAGGGCTACCAATCAAATTCGTATGGACCTGGGGCGTCAGTATGACTATTTTATGAATAGGGGCGAGGAAATTTACGCCAAGCGCATAAAGCAGCGCGTGGAGTATGATTTGGAGATGATACAAGAGGTGGGATATTGCAGTGGCATAGAGAACTATTCTCGCTATTTTGATGGCAGAGAACCAGGTTCGCGTCCTTTTTGTTTGATGGACTACTTCCCCAAAGACTATATGATGATTATAGACGAAAGTCACGTTACCCTTCCTCAGATTAGAGCTATGTACGGAGGAGATGCCTCTCGTAAGACAAATTTGGTGGAGTATGGATTTCGCCTGCCAGCGGCAATAGACAACAGGCCGTTGAAATTTGAGGAATTTGCCGAGCTTCAACCCCAAACTATCTATGTTAGTGCCACTCCTGCAGACTATGAGCTTATAAAAGCAGAGGGTGTTGTCGTTGAGCAAGTGATTCGCCCTACGGGTCTGATAGACCCTAAGATAGAGGTGCGCCCCACACTCAATCAGATAGACAATTTGGTGGAGGAAATAGAACTTCGCACCGCAAAAGACGAGCGAGTACTAGTTACCACCCTCACCAAACGAATGGCAGAGGAACTCACCAAATACTTCGAAAAACTTTCCATTCGCACCCGCTACATACACTCAGACGTGGACACCATGGAACGCATTGAGATCATGGAGGACCTGCGCGCGGGGCGTTTCGATGTACTAGTGGGGGTAAACCTTCTGCGTGAGGGACTGGACTTGCCAGAGGTGTCACTTGTGGCGATTATGGATGCCGACAAAGAGGGTTTCTTGCGTTCGGCTCGCTCGCTTACCCAAACAGCTGGTCGCGCGGCGCGCAATCTAAATGGTTTTGTGATTATGTATGGCGACACTATCACCGACTCTATGCGCAAGACCATAGACCAAAGCGAACGCCTCAGAGAAAAACAAATAGCCTACAATCGCAAAATGGGGGTCGAACCACAAGCAATTAAGAAGGAGCTAAAATCTATCATGGGCAACAAAATCGACCAAACGAATAAACCTCATCTTGAAATCATCGCACATAACCCACCTCAGGCTAGTGGCTCGGGGGTTGTCTACGACATGAACACTCAAGGAAATATGGTTGCCGCCAATGATACGCAATATGCAAGTATCGGCGATGTGGACAAAGCCATTGCCCATTACAGAGAGCTTATGGAAACCGCAGCACGCGAGCTTGATTTCCTTAGCGCCGCTAAATTCCGTGATATAATGTACGAATTGATGGCTCGCAAAACCAACAAATAAAGCCTCACGCCAAAAATAATGGTAAAAAAAGTGTTGGATAAAACAAAATAGTGTATCTTTGTAGACTAGAACTAACCTGTTTAGATCAAGAAAAACATAAATTAAGTAAAACAATAATACGTTTAACAAGATGTCAGAGAAAACAAAATTGATGAACGAATTTCCACCAGTCTCGACCGAGAAATGGGAAGAAGTCATCGCTGCCGATTTGAAAGGCGCAGATCGTAGCCGCAAACTAGTGTGGCGTACAATCGAGGGTTTTGATGTGGAGCCTTACTACCGCGCCGAAGACCTCGAAAACCTAAAACACCTAGGCACCCAACCAGGGGAGTTTCCCTATGTGCGTGGCACTCGCTCTAAAAATGAGTGGATGGTGCGCCAAACTATCACTGTTGATTGCCCCAAAGAGGCTAACAAAGCTGCTCTAGAGGTATTGTTCAAAGGCGTCGATTCGCTTGGCTTTGTTATTAACAACAAAGAATTTAGCGCTGCCGACCTTAATACGCTTTTAAGTGAAATTGACCTTAAGGCTATCGAGCTAGCGTTTTCGGGTTGTGGTGCAATGAATGTCACCAACCTGTTTATGGAGAAAATCAAAGCTGAGGGCGTTGCAAAAGACGCTCTTCGTGTGAGCTTTGCCAACGATCCACTTTCGCGCGCTGCCAAGAAAGGCTCAATTTGCGGCAAGTGTTTTGGCAAAATTGCCGAGGCTATTAAAGCAAAGGGTGACTACACTCGTGTGCGTGTGATTGGCGTGAATGGCGCTCTATTTAATGACTGTGGTGCTAACGCAACTCAGGAATTGGCGTTCTCACTGGCATCGGCTCACGAATATCTAGTTCAGATGCTAGAGCAAGGATTGACTATCGATCAAGCAGCTAGCGCAATCAAATTTAATATGTCGGTAAGTGCAAACTACTTTATGGAGATTGCAAAATTCCGTGCTGCTCGCATGTTGTGGGCGAATATCACTAAAGGCTACAATCCTCAGAGCGCTTGTTCATCGAAGATGCGTGTTCACGCTACAACTTCTATGTGGAACATGTCGATCTACGACCCTTATGTGAATATGTTGCGTGGAACAACCGAGGCTATGTCAGCATCTATCGCAGGCGTAGATTCTATCGAGGTTCGCCCATTCAATGCAGCTTTCCAAGCTCCAACTGAGTTCTCATCTCGCATTGCTCGCAACGTTCAATTGCTACTTAAAGAGGAATCTCACCTAGACGCAGTGGTTGACCCATCGGCTGGTTCTTACTATATCGAAACATTGACTGATAAAATTGCTCAAGCAGCATGGGATCTATTCAAGGCCGTTGAAAGCAAAGGTGGCTACATCGCTGCTCTTAAAGAAGGATTCGTTCAAGAGCAAATCGCTCAAACGGCTGCCAAACTAGATAAGGGTATCGCTTTTGGTCGTGAGACTTTGCTAGGAACTAACCAATATCCTAACTTCACTGAGGTTGCAGATGCAAGCGTGAGCGAGGAAATGGTGAGTGCACAGTGTACGAAAACACCTTGCTCTTGCACTGTTGACACTGAGTTCCCAACCCTCACTCCTTATCGTGGTGGTATGGCGTTCGAGAGCCTTCGTCTGAAGAGCGATCGCTCAGAGAAGAAAATCAAGGTATTTATGCTCACCTGCGGATCATTGGCATTCGCTCGTGCTCGCGCTCAATTCTCTTGCAACTATTTTGCTACGGCAGGCTTTGCAGTACAAGACAACACATACTTCAAGTCGGTGGAAGAGGGAGCAAAAGCAGCTCTTGAGGCATCAGCGGATATCACGGTTATCTGTGCGGCTGATGCAGACTACGCAACTTTGGCTATCGAGGCTCAAAAAGCACTTGGTGGTAAGAGCATGCTAGTTGTGGCAGGTGCGCCTGAGTGTGCCGAGGAACTAAAAGCTGCGGGCATCACCCACTTCATTTCTGCTAAGGATAATATCCTTGAATCATTGAGCGCTTACCAAAGCGAGCTAGGTGTTTAATTAATAGTAAATTTTGAAATACAATGAGAGCAAATTTCTCGGAAATAAATTATAAAGGCCAAACAACCCCATCGTGCGGATGTTCGGCACAGGGTGAGTGCTCACAGAGCACTTGGATGACCCCAGAACTTATCCCAGTTAAGGGAGAATACAATGCCTCGGATCTTGAGGGTTTTGAGCACCTAAACTATGCTGCGGGTGTTGCGCCTTATCTTCGTGGCCCCTACTCTACTATGTACGTTATGCGCCCTTGGACTGTGCGCCAGTATGCTGGTTTCTCGACTGCTGCCGAGAGTAACGCTTTCTACAAGCGTAACTTGGCATCGGGACAGAAAGGTCTTTCGGTTGCATTTGACTTGGCTACTCACCGTGGCTATGACGCAGACCACGCTCGTGTTGTGGGTGACGTAGGTAAGGCGGGTGTATCTATCTGCTCGGTAGAGGATATGAAGGTACTCTTTGATGGTATTCCATTGGACAAGATGTCTGTTTCGATGACAATGAACGGCGCGGTACTTCCAGTACTTGCATTCTACATCGTTGCGGGTATGGAACAAGGATGTACGCTAGACCAACTAGCAGGAACTATCCAAAATGATATCCTTAAGGAGTTTATGGTGCGTAATACATATATCTACCCACCTAAATTCTCTATGAAGGTTATCGCTGATATCTTTGAGTACACCTCAAAGAATATGCCTAAGTTCAACTCTATCTCTATCTCAGGTTACCACATGCAAGAGGCAGGTGCAACAGCTGACATTGAGCTAGCGTACACCCTAGCAGATGGTCTTGAGTACCTTCGCGCTGGTGTGAATGCAGGCATGAGCATCGACTCGTTCGCGCCACGCTTGTCGTTCTTCTGGGCGATTGGTATGAACCACTTTATGGAGATTGCCAAAATGCGTGCAGCTCGTATGTTGTGGGCTAAGATCGTTAATAAATTTGAGCCTAAGAGTCAAAAATCTCTTGCTCTGCGTACCCACTCTCAAACTTCGGGTTGGTCGCTTACGGAGCAAGATCCATTCAATAACGTGGCTCGTACGGCTATCGAGGCTATGGCTTCGGCATTGGGTCACACTCAATCTCTGCATACCAACGCACTTGATGAGGCGATTGCACTTCCAACCGACTTCTCGGCTCGTATTGCTCGTAACACCCAGATCTATATCCAACAAGAGACCAACATCTGTAAGGCCGTTGATCCATGGGCAGGTTCATATTATGTTGAGAGCCTAACCAACGAGATCATGCACAAGGCATGGGCACTTATCGAAGAGGTTGAAGAGCTAGGTGGTATGGCTGCGGCTATCGAGACTGGCGTTCCAAAGATGCGTATTGAGGAGGCTGCTGCGCGCGCTCAGGCTCGTATTGACTCGGGTGAGCAGACTATCGTGGGTCTAAACAAGTACCGCTTGGAAAAAGAAGATCCTATCGATATTTTGGACGTAGACAACACTGCTGTTCGTATCTCGCAAATTGAGCGCCTGAACGAACTTCGCGCTAACCGCGATGAGGCTGCTGTTAAAGCTGCACTAGAGGCTATCACCGAGTGTGTTAAAACTGGCGAGGGCAACCTACTTGCACTTGCGGTTGAGGCTGCTAAGGTTCGTGCTTCACTTGGCGAAATCTCTGACGCCTGCGAGGTTATCGTAGGACGATACAATGCTACTATTCGTACAATCTCTGGAGTATATTCTTCTACTGTGAAAGACAATGAAAAATTTGCAAAAGCTCAGACTATGGCTGACGCATTTGCTAAGGC
The DNA here is from genome assembly GCA_964371385.1 of uncultured Rikenellaceae bacterium. Lineage (GTDB taxonomy): Bacteria > Bacteroidota > Bacteroidia > Bacteroidales > Rikenellaceae > Mucinivorans. The sequence goes on along the minus strand of CAYJLY010000014.1, from coordinate 17,313 downwards.
GGAGGGCCGTCGCCCACGTATCATGATTGCTAAACTTGGTCAAGACGGTCACGACCGTGGAGCTAAGGTAGTTTCAACTGGATATGCTGACATCGGATTTGATGTTGACATGGGTCCATTGTTCCAAACACCAGAGGAGGCTGCAAAACAAGCGGTTGAGAATGATGTTCACGTTGTGGGTGTTTCATCGCTTGCTGCTGGTCACAAAACTCTTGTACCACAGATTGTTGCTGAACTAAAGCGTTTGGGTCGTGAGGACATCGTAGTTATCGTGGGTGGTGTAATCCCTCATCAAGACTACAACGCATTGTACGAGGCTGGCGCTGCTGCTATCTTCGGCCCTGGAACTCCAGTGACAGATGCTGCCATCAAGATTCTAGAGATTCTAAACGACTAAGTCTATTTAGATAGAATCTAGGTTAATATGAAAAGTGCACTCAATCAATGAGTGCACTTTTTTTATAAAAAGATTTATCCCCTCTAACTGTAATTAATACGTTAAGTTTTATATCTTTGCGCTCGAAAAAACTTTAAAAATACAATAAACACAAATGAAAAACAATCTACTAAAAATTGGCGTGATTACGCTTATGATGTTCAGTTCATCGCAAGCATTCTCTCAACTAAACCTTAAACGTGCTCTTGGAGGAGCAGCAAAAGCAGTGGAGGCTGTGACACTATCCGACAAACAAATGGCAGAGTATGTCTCTGAATATGTTGAATGGATGGATGAAAACAACCCTGTAACTCCAGAAGACAATGAGTACACAATTCGCCTAAGAAAACTAACAGAGGGAATCACCGAGGTAGATGGTATTCCTTTGAATTTCGAGGTTTATCACGTTATTGACGTTAATGCGTTTGCATGTCCAGATGGTAGTATTCGTGTTTTTTCGTCGTTGATGGACATCATGAGCGATGATGAACTGATGGGTATTATTGGTCACGAAATCGGACATATCGCTAACCGTGACTCAAAAGACGCTTACCGCAATGCACTTTTGACTTCAGCTCTTCGCGATGGCGCATCTTCGACAGGCGGTACTGCTGAGGCGCTATCAGATTCGCAACTTGGCGATCTCGGCGAGGCTCTAATGAGTGCAACTTACTCTAAAAAACAAGAGCACGAGGCTGACCTCTATGGTTATGAGTTCCTGAAAAAAGCAGGTCGCAACCCATGGGCTATGCACCTGTCTTTCAAACGCCTGCAAACTATGGCCCAAGAGAATGGCGGTAGTGAAACAAGCAAAATGAACCAACTATTCTCGACTCACCCCGACCTGGAGAACCGTATGGAGCGCATGAAAGAAATGGCAATCGAAGATGGCTTCCCTATGCCTGAGCAGTCGGCAGAATAATCATACAAAAAGCTGAATGAACAAATTTCTCAAATACACAGGCTTTGTAATAGTCATTTT
>CAYJLY010000014.1:0-15795 GCA_964371385.1 uncultured Rikenellaceae bacterium | reverse complement strand
ACACTAGAGCAGCTAAAAGATGTTAAATCTAGTGAGTTAATTACACTAAAGGTTAAAAATATCGAGCCTACGGGCATTTATTTGCGCAAGCCATGGGTCGGCGAGATTCAACACTCCAAGACTCGTGCAGGACGCTATCGTTATCGTGATACTCAATTTCGAGTGAGAGAAGTGAGTACATCTTGGTATCTTCAAAGACACCATCGCAAGACTCTCTTTGTGGTCACTTTGGAGGACGGAGCCAGAATTGCTGCGATGATAGAGCCTAGATATTTATCCCAGGCACAAAACCAAAGCGAAATAACTCTTCCCGTTGGCAAAAAGCAGAATCTATCGAAAGCGCTCTACAGTCAACTTAAAAACGACGGAGATTCAGCTGCTGAATCAAAACACCTATTCTATGGGGTCAACGATCAGTGGTATAAGGATAACTCCACGTGGATCACCACCAAAGCTATAATCATTGGTGTATTGGTTTCGGGAGCGTTAATTCTTCTTGGAATATATCTCAAGAAAAGAATATGCCGTAAAACTTTAGGTGTTTAAATTAAGCCTCTAAAGATTATCTCTGAGCTGAAAAAAGGCGATTAATTGCATCACATGGCAATTAATCGCCTTTTTTGTTGCTCGAAAATTAACTATCTTTGTGGCTATAAGATAATAGTTATACAGTTAAGATGAAAAATGTTTTTACGGCCGAGAAATTGGCGAAATTTAAAAGTTTAATAGAAAATAGCGAACGTATCGCACTAGTGGGTCACACCAACCCCGATGGTGACGCAGTGGGCTCAACTCTCGCTCTGAGTCGATATATAAAGCAGGCGTACCCGGGGAAGATAGTTAGAATATTTGTTCCCAATCGTCCGCCCGCTTTCCTTGGGTTTATTGATGGCGATTCTCAGGTAGAGGTATATGCCGAGATGATCAAAGAAGCTCAAGCATTTCTTGCTGCGGCTGATATGATAGTGTGTATGGATTTCAATCTGATTACTCGACTGGATCAGATGGGCGATGCTATAGAGATGAATCTTCACGCCACACGAGTTTTGGTCGACCACCACATTGCCCCACCCCACTTTGAGCTTAGTTTCCACAATGAAGATAGTTGCTCAACAGCCCTGCTGACCTACCATTTGATTGTTGGTTGTGGTGGCGAAGAAGCGCTCACAAAGGAAATTGGCGAGCCGCTCTACCTTGGTATGATGACCGATACGGGAGGATTTAGTTTTTCGAGACTAGATGGCGATTTGTTTCGAGCTGTGGCAAGTTTGATTGATTGCGGAGTGGACGCAGTTGATATGCATCAAAAAGTTTTTTCGCAACAAAGCGAAGACAGGCTACGCTTGGTGGGCTACCTGCTTGACGAGAAAATGGTTGTAAGGGGTGATAAATCCGCTGCTTACATTTCGCTCACACAAGAAGAAAAAGATAGGTTCAACTACCAAATTGGCGATGGTGAAGGAGTGGTGAATATGCCACTATCGATAGACAAGGTGAATTTCTCGGTGATGATGACCCAAACAAAAGAGCACATCAAACTCTCACTTCGTTCGCAGGGCGAGTTGGATGTTAATCTATTGGCAAGAGAGCATTTCATGGGCGGAGGACACAAGAATGCCGCTGGAGGTAAATTCTTTGGCGAGATGGATGAGGCTATCGCAAAAGTTGAACAGGTTATTAACTCCCTAGTATAAAGCACCATGCCAACTTACCTTGATGTATTCAAACGACTGAGGGTCGAGAAAAATGGAGCCGTAAGCGATCTGATGCACGAACGTGGTGTCAGTGGTCTGCTGAACTATGGTGTGAGCCTTCCGACCATCAAAAGCATCGCAAAGGAGTTCGCTCCCGACCATAAGCTCGCCTCAGAACTGTTTCGACAAGAAATTAGAGAAATGCGCCTTGCCGCCATATATATCGAAGATCCTAAGCTTATGACCCCCCAACAAATGCAGAACTGGGCAGAGCGTTTTCACTCGCGCGAGATGGCACAGGTGGCAGCAAAGGAATTATTTTGCAAGGTCGAGGGTGCCGAAAAAATAGCCCAGCTGTGGTGGAACACAGACAATGAAATATTGCTTGATTGTGCCCGAGCGACAATAGGGCGGATGGCGAAGGATTTGGATGCAGGTTTTCTCGCCGAGTTTATCTCAGCGAAGGCCAATGCATTTTCCCTGCGCGAGATATTCAAATACCACGAGGAATTAAGAGATAAAATTTGGCAGATTTGCGATAGTATTTTTGACCTTCGTTGGCAACTAGAGGAAATTTCCCAATAACATAGAATTATGAGTAAACTAGAGATACTATATCAGGATAATCACCTACTGGTGGTAAATAAACTATCGGGCGAGCTGGTGCAACCCGATCCATCGGGCGAGCCTGCATTGGAACAAGAAGTTGGAGAGTTTCTAAAAGTTCAAGGCAATAAATCAGGTGCGGCATTTGTTGGAGTGGTACATAGGATAGATCGCCCCGTAAGCGGCGCAGTGCTATTTGCCAAAACCTCGAAGGCGCTAGTGCGTTTGAATGAGCAGATGCGCGAGCGAGGATTCAATAAAATCTATTGGGCCGTGGTTGAAAATGCCCCCAAAGAACCCCAGGGCGAATTGCGTCATTATATATTTAGAAATTCAAAAACCAATAAAAGCACTGCTCTTGTGAGCAAAAAGGGTGATGCAAAGGAGGCTATACTGCGCTACCGACACCTTGGTTCGTCGGATCGTTACCATCTACTGGAAGTAGAGCTTCTCACAGGGCGTCACCATCAAATCCGTGCTCAGCTTTCAGCCATTGGTTGCCCCCTGAAAGGAGACTTGAAATATGGCGCCAAGCGTAGCAACTCCGATGGATCAATCTCTCTGCATAGTCGCTCACTCTCGTTCACTCACCCCACCACCAAAGAGAGTGTTAGCGTTGTGGCTCCTACTCCAAAAGATGCATTATGGGGGTTTTTCGAGAGAGAATTTAGCACAAAAAAGGGCTAAAAATTTTTATTGCTCGAAAACTTTACGTACATTTGCTAGTAATGTGCTTTGCATGACGTAAAAAATACGAATACACTAACTTAAACTACATAAAAAAATGACAAAACCTCTTAAAATCGTGGTACTTGCCAAACAAGTACCCGACACCCGAAATGTGGGCAAAGATGCAATGAAAGAGGACGGCACAGTGAATCGTGCTGCTCTGGAGGCTATCTACAACCCCGAGGATCTCAACGCCCTTGAGGTAGCCCTATCTATCAAGGATAGCTGCCCGGGGTCGTGCGTGACAATTATCACTATGGGTCCTCCAAGAGCTGCCGATGTAATCCGTGAATCTATGTTCCGTGGAGCAGATGGCGGAATCTTGGTTACTGACCGTAAATTTGCTGGTGCTGACACCCTTGCTACTTCTTACACCCTTGCTGCTGCCATCCGTAAGGCTGGTGCTGATGTAATTGTGGCTGGACGTCAAGCCATCGATGGCGACACTGCTCAAGTTGGACCTCAGGTTGCTGAGAAACTTGGACTTCCTCAGGTGACATATGCCGAGGAGATTATGGATATCACAGAAGATTCTATTACCATCAAGCGTCGCTTAGAGCACGGTGTTGAGGTTGTTAAATCACCAATCCCTTTGGTTGTGACTGTTGGTAGCTCGGCTGCCGATGCTCGCCCGAGAGTGGCAAAACGAGTTTTGAAATACAAGCATGCCAAAACCCTAACCGAAATGCAAGATGCATCGGAGGACTATATCTCACTATACCAAAGCCGTGACTATCTAACCATTCCAGGATGGGGTGTAACGGATCTAGAGGTAGATGAAGCAGAATTGGGCTTGAATGGTTCGCCTACTAAGGTTAAGAGAATCGAGAGCGTGGTGCTATCTGCCAAAGAGAGCAAAGTGATGGGAGATAGCGATGCTGAAATTGCAGAGCTAGTGAGCGAGCTAATTGCAAACCATACAATAGGTTAAACCATAAATTACTAAAGAATTACAATGAACAATATATTTGTATATATCGAAACCGAGGGCGGCAAGGTCGCTGACGTTTCGCTGGAGCTTCTAACCAAGGCTCGCTCGCTTTCGCTCGAATTGGGATGCAAGGTTGAGGCTATTGTATTGGGTGACAAGCTGGAGGGTGTTCCTCAGCAGTTAGCTGACTATGGTGCGCAGATCGTGCATATTGCCGATTCACCTGAGTTGGCTCCGTTCCGCACTTTGCCCCACACCTCTATCGTGTGTGGTGTATTTAAAGAGGAGCAGCCACAAATTGCGCTTTTCGGCGCATCGTCTATCGGACGTGACCTAGCGCCTCGTGTGTCGTCGGCTCTACATAGTGGACTTACTGCCGATTGTACGCAACTAGAGATTGGCGAACACACCGATCCAAAAACTAAGAAAGAATACAAAGATCTTCTATATCAAATCCGCCCAGCTTTTGGTGGTAATATCATCGCAACCATCATCAACCCCGACCACCGCCCACAGATGGCAACGGTTCGTGAGGGTGTGATGCGTATGGAGAAAATCGAAAATGCACCAGCACCTGAAATTAAGGTGATTGACCACACAAGCTTCCTTACGGATGCAGACATGGTGGTTGAGATTGTCTCTCGTGAGATTCAAGAGCGCAAAGTAAACCTTAAAGGTGCGCCTGTTATTGTAGCTGGTGGCTATGGTGTTGGCTCAAAAGAGGGTTTTGAATTGTTGCAGCAGGTTGCCGAGCTATTCGGTGGCGAGGTTGGAGCTTCACGTGCAGCTGTCGATGCTGGTTTCACTGAGCACGCCCGTCAGATTGGACAAACAGGAACCACGGTTCGTCCTAAGCTCTATATCGCTTGCGGTATTTCGGGACAGATTCAGCACACAGCTGGTATGGATGGTAGCTCAATTATCATCTCGATCAACAACGACCCCGAGGCGCCAATCAACAAACTAGCCGATTATGCTATCATAGGTGACTACGCAACTGTGCTTCCAAAATTTGTTAGCCAATACAAGCAGAGCACTAAATAGTTTTGTTGTTGAAAATTGACATTTTGACAACAAAACAAATAATTCAACAAAAAAGATCAAAAAAATGAATTTTTTCTTAGATAATAAAGACCTTCAATTTCATCTGGATCACCCCCTGATGAAGAAGATAGTAGCGCTCAAAGAGAGCGACTACACCCAAGCAGAGAAATATGACACTGCACCGGTGGATTATAACGATGCGATTGATTCGTACAAACAAGTCCTCGAGATCATCGGTGAGGTGTGTGCCCAGACACTAGCTCCTAATGCTGAATGGGTGGATGCCCAAGGCCCAAGAGTTGAGAACGACCGTGTGATCTATGCAGATGGAACAGCTCAAAACCACGAAATGCTAACCAAAGCAGGCGTTTATGGACTTTCTCTTCCTCGCAAATATGATGGTTTGAATTTCCCCCTAGTTCCTTATGTAATGAGCTGCGAGATGGTAGCTCGTGCCGATGGTGGATTTGCAAATATTTGGGGTCTACAAGACTGCGCTGAGACGCTTCACGAGTTTGCCTCAGAGGAGATCAACGCAGAACTTCTACCTCTAATCTCGCAAGGACAAACAGCGGCTATGGACCTTACTGAGCCTGATGCAGGATCAGACCTACAAGCCGTTATGCTACGTGCAACGCCCGATCCAGACAATGAGGGTCAATGGTTGTTGAATGGTGTGAAACGCTTTATCACCAACGGTGATGGCGAGATTTCACTGGTTCTTGCTCGCTCGGAAGAGGGTACAAAAGACGGTCGTGGACTATCGCTTTTCGTGTACGAAAAGAAACATATGTGCGTAAAAGTGCGCCGCATTGAGCACAAGATGGGTATCATTGGTTCTCCAACCTGCGAATTGGTGTTCACTAATGCTCCCGCACGCTTGGTGGGTAACCGCAAAATGGGACTTATCAAATATGTGATGGCGTTGATGAATTCAGCTCGTCTGGGTATTGGCGCACAGTCGTGTGGTATGATGGAAGCTGCTTATCGCGAGGCTCTAAAATATGCTAACGAGCGTGAGCAGTTCGGCAAGCCTATCATTCAGTTCCCTGCGGTTTACGAACTTCTAACCAACATGAAAGCTCGCACAGAGGCTTCTCGTGCGCTATTGTATGAGACTGCTCGCTTTGTCGACGTATATAAAAATTATTTCCACATCGAGAAAGAGCGTAAACTTACTCCTGAGGAGAGAACAGAAATGAAGCTATACAATCGCAAGGCTGATGCCTACACTCCCCTGCTGAAACTATTCAGCTCGGAGTATAGTAACTCGGTTGCCTACGATTCTCTTCAGGTTCACGGCGGCTCGGGCTATATGAAGGATTATGCTATTGAGCGCATTTCGCGCGATGCTCGTATCACCACTATCTACGAGGGAACTTCTCAGCTTCAGGTTGTGGCGGCTATCAATGGTATCACCAAAGGCACGTTTATGGAACAACTCGCAGAGTATGAGACTACCGCTCCTTCGGCAGAAATGCAGCGCAACTTCAACAAACTAGTTGGTATGCGTGAACAGCTAGCCAAAGCAGTTGAGATGGTTCAATCGGCTGGATCTAGTGAGCTCCTTGATTTCCACGCTCGCCGCCTTGTTGAGATGGCAGGTTATGCTATTATGGGTCACCTTTTGGTTCAGCAATCATCACAGTGTGACTGTTACCGCACATCGGCAAATGCCTTCATCAAGGAGGGAGAGGCTAAGTGTGTGGCTCACCTAGAGTACATCAAGCAATTTGAGGGCGACGATCTAGCAACTTTCAAAGCAACTTTGGAGTTTTAGGGTTATAGCCAGCAAGGCTTAAGAAAAAAGCGAGAGGGTTTCATTGTTTGATGAAACCCTCTCGTTTTTTTTAATCAACACCACCACAAGTTAGAATGTAATGCGGAATCGAGTAAATGGTCGCGTTGTCAGAGATATTGATCCATGATGTAAGCGCATAATCTGACGCGAAAGTGCCAGTCCTATGCCATTACCATTGTCCTTGGTCGTAAAGAATGGTACAAAAATATCTTCGCGTATCTCGTCCGAGATAGGATAGCCATCATTACATACATCCACAAACACACTTGAATTTGCATCTCGCCCAATCTTCACCCAGACTTTCCCTGATCCTTGCTGTTGGACTGCTTCTTGAGCATTTTTAAGCAAATTTGAGAGCACTTGAGATATCATTCCTTGGTCAATTTCCAAATACTCTGAACCCTCCGGTGAATCCACCTCAGCATCGGGAGCAAACAACGTAAGTTCTCTTTTCACCAATTCCACAACATCCACTCTCGCAAGATTTGGAACACTCAGACGAGAGAAAGAGCGATAATTTTCAACGAAACGACTAAGCCCGAGAGCTGTTTCCGCGATAATCTGAAGACCACGCCTTACAAAACTCTGATCGTTAGATTGAACCAGTGTCTCGCTCAGAGAGATAATGGGCGAGAGGGAATTCATAATCTCGTGGGTCAGCACTCTCGAAATGCGGCTCCAACTATCTACCTCGGCTTGGTTAATCTGGGTATAGATATCGGATATGGTAACCACTCGCAGGCTACGCTTGCCTATGGTGAGTTCGGTGAGCGTTAGCTTGAGTTGAACTTGGGTGGTTTCGTTATAGAATTTCACAGTATCACTCTGTCCGCTAGTCAAATTGCCTATGATTTTCGGGAGACTCTCTGAGATGATAGAAAGTTGGTTCACGTGCGAGGGTCTATCAACCACCAACAATTCACTGGCCTTGTTATTTATGTGCACCACAGCCCCCACGGGATTGAGCACCAAAATACCTGTATTGAGTTGATCGAGTATTTTTTCGTAGTAGCGCTCCTGCTCCTGTACTTCTTCGCGGGCTTCGAGCAGAGTTTTCTTGATGCGATTTAGAGCGTTGTTAAGCAGATAATCTGCGGTAGAGCTCTCAGGAGCATTCAAAAAACGAAGTGAGTTATCGCTATTGTCAATAGCATCAAACATCAAGGTTATCTTGCGCACCAAACGATTGTAATGCGCAAAGATAAGGCGTGTAAACACTGCCGCCCCAATAAAAGCGATAGTGGCGTAGGCAAAGCTATCTCTAAAGAAGAGATAAAATGACCCTCCCATTGCCATCAATAGCAAAACAAGCAGGAGGGATAGTTGTAGCTTATGGTTAAATTTCATTGCTTAGTTTGGGGCTTAATTGATTATAGGTCGTAGCGTTTGAGTTTGTTGTAGAGCGTTTGGCGAGTAACACCCAGTGCAGCTGCAACTTCCGATATATTACCTTCACACTCCCGCATAGTATTCTCGATCATCGTTCTCTCAATCTGTTCGAGAGTCTGACCTTTGAGGCTAAATTCTGTGCAAGGCGCACTTTGGGTTTTGCTCAATAGAATATCTTCGGGGAGTACGGTGCCATTCGAACAGATAATCACACTGCGCTCAATGGCATGCTCTAGTTCTCGTATATTTCCTGGCCATGGGTGTTCTTTAAGTTTTGTTTGAGCTGCATGGCTAAATCTCTCGCAGGGCTTGTTGTATTTCTTGGCGAAGCGAGCCAGAAAGATATTAGCAAACTCCAATACGTCGTCTCCCCTCTCACGAAGTGGAGGTAAACGCAGAATGAAGGTATTGATTCGATAGTAGAGATCCTCTCTAAAACTCCCCTCGCCTATCATTTTTTCTAGATTTGAATTTGTAGCAGTAATCAGGCGTATATCTACCGAGCGAGAAACATTTTCACCCACTCGCACCACCGATCGAGACTGGAGAGCAGTGAGAAGTTTAGATTGAAGATTCAAAGGAATATTTCCGATTTCATCCAAAAATAGCGTTCCGCCGCTAGCAACCTCAAATTTACCGGATTTCTCCGATTTTGCATCTGTAAAAGCCCCTTTAGCATGCCCAAATAATTCACTCTCAAAGAGAGTTTCGGTTAGCGAGCCCATATCTACATTCACTAAAATCTCAGAGTTACGATTAGAAAGCGAATGGATTTCGCGAGTTAGCATCTCTTTACCCGTTCCGTTTTCCCCTACAATCAGGATGTTCGCATCTGTTGGAGCCACCTTCTCTATCATCTCTCTCAGTGCGAGCATCGCAGGCGAAACACCCCAATACATCTGAGATTGGGGAGCTTTAGCGGCTTTTAAATCCTTAATACGCTGGGCACTACGAGCGAGCTGAACCCCATTTTGGAGAGTAAGGATTAATTTCTCGTTGTTCCATGGTTTTTCAATAAAATCGGTAGCCCCTTCCTTTATCGCATTAACAGCCAAAGGAATATCTCCATAGGCTGTAAAGAGTACAACCGAAATCGAAGGGCGCATTTTTTTTATCTCCCCCAGCCAATAGATGCCCTCATTGCCTGTGTTTACACCCGAGGTAAAATTCATATCCAAGAGCACCAAATCCAAATCGGGATTCATTCTCAGGGTTGTGTGTAAGTCCTTGGGCGAGGGTAAAGTTATCACCTTCTCAAAGTGCGCAGGCAGTAGCAGAGAGAGTGTTGAGCGGATGGCAGCATTGTCATCCACCACTAGTATATTTCCTTTTTTTGACATATAAATTAGTTCTTTTATTCAAAGATAATAAAAGTGTCAATATTTTAGACACTGAGTGTCTAATTTTTTTACACTTTTTATTTCATTGAAATCCATATGACATTGATAGACTGCATTTTAAAAATTTTGGCATAAGTTTGGCACAGATAACAGCATATAGAGAAAAACACTAGAAAATTTATGAAAAACATTCAACTTTCCCTGCGTAATGTCACACGCCTGAGATGGGCAAACGTCTTTAAAATCACCTCGCTTGTTCTGGGGCTAATGATAGGTGGCGTTTTGATGGTACACACCAACTACTATAATGGTTTCAACAAGGACTTTGCGAAATACGACAGCCTGAATTTTCTTATGCTGCACTGGGATTTATCAGGTGGTGAAGCTCAAAACAGCCTTAAAGCGCTGGGGCCTATGGCTGAGCAGATGGCACAAGATATACCAGCAATCACTGCTGCAACTCGTTTTTACAGCTATACTGTAAGCCTAAAAAATGGAGACAGAGATTTTAGCACCACTGCGGCTATGGGCGATGAGCATTTTTTCGATGTTCTTGGCTTTGAGGTTCTCCAGGGCGATCCTAGCGATGGGCTAAAACAGCCAAACGTGATTTATCTGAGTGAATCGCTTGCAGGTAAGCTCTTCCCCGAGGGCGGGGCGGTTGGCGGTTCGCTCATCAGCAATAACAAGACGACTATGACCGTGGGAGGAGTTTTCCGTGATATTCCTCAAGATAATTCTCTTCGCAGAATCAATGCTGTGTATAACTCTCAGGGTCATATCCGCTCCTCGTGGTATGGCAGCGATGCTTTTAACACCTTCTTTCTGACCAATCCCAACGTGGATAGAGCTGAACTCGATAGCCAAATTAACCAGTCTTTCGAGCCTCATCTGCAGGAAATGGCTAATAGTGGCTACAACATATCAGTTTTCACTCAGCCTGCCTCAGAGCTATTCAACCACTACAATGCCGATGCTGAAGCCTCAACTCTGGGGATAATGACTATCCTTGGGCTGTTTATATTGGCGGTGACAGCATTTAATTTTATTTTGATGCAGATCAATTCGCTACTTGGGCGAGCAAAAGAGGTGGGAGTTCACAAAGCGAGCGGTGCGTGCACGTTCGAGATTTTTGGGCTGATTGTGTGGGAAACCATTTTCTATGTGCTTTTTTCTGCCGCTCTTGCCGCTCTGTTTGTGTGGGCACTCATTGGCCCTCTCTCGGCAATAGTTGGCAATCTCGAGGTAATGTTCACAATGGATAGCCTTTGGGTTATTGGGAGCTTGCTAGTGGTGATGATTTTAATATCGGGCATAGTGCCAGCGGTGATATATGCACGTATTCCCGCAACAGAGATCTTCCGCTCCACCAAGCGTAATAATCTGTGGTGGAAACAAGTATTGCTACTGATTGAATTTTCAGTGGCAATAATAGCCATAGTTGCTTTGATCGGATCATCACTACAATTCCGCATGCTAACAACATTCGATCTGGGCTACAATACCGAAAATCTTTACACTTTCGGAACCCACGGCAAGAGTCAATCCACACTCGAAAACCTAAAAAGCGAACTCAAGACCCTACCCTACATAAAGAATGTCGCAACGAGTGAATCTCTAATTTTGTGGGGGATGAATGGCTTTGGCATTTTTGATTCTCTTGGTCAAGAGGTCATCGTCACTGCACGCTGCGTGGGAGTGGACTATGATTTCTTTGACACCTATGGCATAGAAATAAAACACGGCGGAGGAGAAGAGTTATTCAAAGGTGAATCGCTAATTGCCACCGAACTATTGTTGCGAAACACAGCTTCGAGCTATGGCGACTATAATTTCCGCACGGAACTTGGCGAGGTGGTAGGAATAGTGGGCAATGTGCGCAACAATCTTTATAATTCACCCGAGCCTATCATTTTCATTCCTCTTGATAGTGGCAACGCAGATAACACATGGAGTTATTTCACCCTACGCACCTTGTCGCCACTTAGCGAGGGGCAGCGAGAGCAAATTAGCGCCATCACCCGAAAACACATTGAGATGGAGGAAGATGTAATAATCAGCCCCTACTCCCAGAATATTCGAGATATGTATGTCGAGCTACTCACCATGAGAGATGCTTTCGGAGTTGGCGCAATTATCCTGCTATTGATTACCTTTATTGGCGTTTTGAGCTATATTTCAACCGAGATCAAAGGTCGTCGTCGTGAGATTGCAATGCGAAGAGTGCATGGCGCAACATTCTGGCAGATAATAACTAGCATTTCCAAACGACTGCTTATCGTGCTTGGGGTTTCGTCGGTCGTTGGTGTGGGACTGTCATGGTACGCTCTGAGAATGTTGTTTTCTATGTACTTTGCCGAGCAAATCACCCTTGAGTGGTGGATATTTGCCTTAGGAGTACTCACTGTGCTTACTTTAGTGTTAGTTATCACCTACAATCTCAGCTCACGCATCGTCAGGGGAGGTTACGCAAGAGTTGTTGGAAAGATATAGAGCAACAAAATTAAACTGAAAAAAATAAGAAAAAACATACTTCAATGAAAACCCTACTCACCCTCGCACTCTGTGGCACTCTCTCGCTTAACACAGCCCACTCGCAAGCCCCCCTAAGCCTTAGGGAATGTATGATCTATGCGGTCGAAAATAGTTTTGATGCAAAAATCCAAAGAGAGCTTACTGTGAATTCGGAACTCGATTACAAAAAAGCTCTACTCTCCCACCTGCCATCACTATCGGCGGGGATGGGGGCTAACACTTCGTTTGGCCGCAGCATTGACCCCGCAACCAATACTTACGCTACTGTTTCGACCTTCAGTAATTCGCTCAGCGCCAATACTTCGGTGACTCTATTCGCAGGTTTTAGGCTGATGAATCAAACACGCTCGGCAAAAATCGCTCGTGAGCGTGGTGTAGATCAACTGCAAAGCACACGCGATCAAATTGCCCTTGAAACAATGGTTCGATACAGCGAGACTATTTACTTTGGGGAGTTGGTCAAGCTAAACGAAGGGCTTGTGGAACAATACAGCCAGCAGGAACTACTGATGAAACGCAAGAGCGAGCTGGGAGTAGGGTCGGATGCCGATTTGGCTCAAGTGCGTGCAGCGCTTGCCTCTGCACAATACGGGCTTATCGAAGCACAGAAAACCTATGATCTGAGCCTGCTAAATCTAAAAGACTACATAAACTACCCTAGCGAAAAAACACTTCAAATCGCACCTTTGGTTGATTCCATAGGATTGTATAATGCAAGTGAAAGCACAGAATCTGTACTAGAGTATGCCACTGAAAATAATATCAATGCGCAAATCCAAGAAAAAACACTCGAGATAGAAAAACTCTCTCTGAAAATCACCAAGGGTTCCTATGTGCCAAGCCTATCGTTTAGTGCGGGCATAGGTTCAAGTTATTTTACTCAGTTTGGCAGCAACAATCACCTCGCTTACGGCAAACAGCTCAACAACAACCTGGGGGAAAGCCTCGGTCTTTCGCTTTCTATCCCCGTATTTAATGGACTAAACACCCGCTATAACGTGCGTCAGAGCGAAAACCGCCTACGCCAAGCCCAGCACAATTTCCAAAAAAGCATACGTGCACTCGAAAGCGAGGTTCGCAGGGCAATTTTGGAGCTCGAATCCTCAGAAAAAGCCCTTAGCGAAGCGCGCCGCAATGTCGAGTTCCAGAGGCTTGCTAATCGTGCGATGGTGCAAAAACACGAGAAAGGAATAGCGAGCATAATCGAGCTTCAGACCTCAAATAACGACCTACTGCGTAGCGAACTTGAGCTTCGCAACTCCTACTTGCTCCACCAACTAAAAGTGCGCGAGGTAAACTACTACAAAGGCATCCCTTACATAGACTAACACAGTATTAATTTAACCAATACTTTAACACAACCTCACCCCCTTCTTAGAACTGATAACAACCTAAAAAAAACATATTTATGAAAAACATTCTCTACAGTGTTCTCACTACGCTCAAGCGTTTTAAGATGGCATCCACGCTCAACATCCTTGGGCTTACTGCCGCCTTTACGATCTTTACGGTCATCGCCATGCAGCTCTACTGGGAGCAGACTCACAATCACGACCTGCCCGATAGGGAGAATACCTATTTGGTGTACTACACCAATGACGGTGAGGTGGGTTCATCGTTCACAGCTCCCATAGCAACTAGCATTTTAGAGGAAAGTAGTGCAGTCACTTCCTATGCCTATTTCAGCGGTTCTTGGTATGAGAATAGCTTATTTACAGTACAGGGTGAAGACAAGACAATGTATGTCGACATATCAAATACCACACTACCCTTTTTTGATATGTTTGGCATTGAGACCATCGAAGGGGATATAGAAAAACTATCTGCCCCCGAAACCATAGCAGTCCCTCTTAGTTTTGCAAAAAAACACTGGGGTGATAGTTCACCCATCGGCAAAACCCTGATATACAGCGAAGATCCTGATGATGTATTTACAATAGTGGCAGTTGTCGCAGACCCTCCTAGCAACAGCAGCTTTGCAGATAGACTATTTATTGTAGAGGATCTCGCAAAAGTTCACCCTGATAATTGGGCGTATAATTTCTTTGTGAAATTACACCCCGATGCTGACAGAAAGAAGTTCACCGAAGAGTTTGGTAGTAAACACAGAACGAGATTGTTTGAGCAAGGGAGAGTGCGTTCAAAAGATGACACTACAATATACTCAATATCACTCAAACCAGTCGATGAGCTATATTTCGATTCTCTTTCCACTGATATAGGTGTTATCCAAGGAAACAAAACACTCTCTAACGTACTGCTATCTATCGCAATACTTATCTTGGTAATGGCAGTGATAAACTACATTAACTTCTATATGTCGCTGGTGCCCATAAAGATTAAGATCGTGAACATAAGCAAGATTTTTGGGGCATCTGTTCGCACGCTACGTATGGTTGCGGTGATGGAGGCGGTACTTACGGTTATGATTTCATTTGCTCTCTCGCTGTTGTTTGTGAATATAGTTTCAGATCTTGATATTGCGGAGTTTACAAAGGGGGCATCAACCGCCATCGAAGACAATGCGGTGGTAGTAAGCGCAGTGGGTATATTGGCTCTGATTATTGGATTATTCTCGGGGCTATTTCCTGCGTGGTATATCACTCGCTTTGCGCCATCTATGGTGCTTCGAGGGTCGTTTGCTCGTTCGGGCAAAGGGCGTGCGCTGCGAGGTGCGCTTTCGGTGTTCCAATTCAGTATAGCCATAACCCTTATCATAGGCTCATTGTTTATTGCGCTACAAAACAGCATGATGAAAAACTACGACTACGGGCTGAACCACGACCGTGTGGTGAATGTGAATATCACACCCACAATCACGGAAAACAAAGATGGATTCACTGCCAAACTCAAAAGTTCGCCAATGATAGAGAATGTAACTTATCTCTCTAATTATATTGGCAGTAATTTATCAAGTTATAGAATGAGAAAAGGTGAACAAATGATTGAATTGTACATCATTCACGCATCGTATAATGCGCCAGAATTTTTTGGCTTTAAGCTCGCGGATGGACGTATGCCAAACGAGCACGATATGGCAGGAAATGGGGTGTCGATTATAAACGAGTTCGCTCGCAATAAATATGATCTCAAGCTGGATTTTGATTTGATAGGAGGGAGACACAAGGCTGTTGGCTTTGTGGAGGACTATAAATTTGGTTCGCTGCGTCAAGCAATGCTTCCTATGTCTCTCTGGATTAACTCTCGCGAGATGGATATGGATTGGGATCCCTGCCCTATAGCCTACATCCGCTTGGCTCAAGGAGTAGATTATGCGCAGGTGGTGGAATATATCTCAAAGACAATAACCGAACTCGACCCTATGATTACTCCAAACTCCATAGATATCAAACCCATGGACGAGAGCATAGAATCAATGTATCGAAACGAGGAGCACGTCTCGCAAGTGGTGACGCTGTTCTCAGGTGTGGCGATAGTAATTGCACTGCTGGGAGTGTTTGGCATTGTGTTTTTCGAGATGCAACACCGTCGCAAGGAAGTATCCGTGCGCAAGGTCTTTGGAGCATCCGTGCGCTCGATTTTGAGGCGCTTCAACCGACAAATTCTTTGGGTGCTAGCAATTTCTGTGGTTATTGCCATTCCAGCCGTATGGTATGGAGCGAATAAATGGCTCGAGGGATTTGCCTATCGTATTGATCTTAGTTGGTGGGTATTTGTACTTGGCGTGCTAATAGTTGCACTCATAGTTATCACCATGGTAACCCT
>CAYJLY010000013.1:22347-49121 GCA_964371385.1 uncultured Rikenellaceae bacterium | reverse complement strand
CTGTCTCGTTTTCGATAGCCTTCTCTTGCTTAGTCTCTGATTTTGTTTGCTCTACGACTGTAAGTTGTACGACCTCTTCAGGCTCCCTTTGAGATGTTATTTCAATCTGTATCATCTCCGCAATATCAACACGGCGAGCCTTATCGTCACTTTTGGCAGAGAGATCAATGCCTCCTTTGCCAAATGTAATGCGCTCTGGGGATATGTCGTAGCGCACCTGTAGCCACCCAGAGGCGGCATTCGCTCGGCTTTGAGCCACTCGAATGCTTCCTTCTTCGTTATGTAGTGGGTCTGCCCAACCCGTTAGAGTAACCTTCGTTGTGGGGTTCTCAGTGAGCCACTTGCCCACTTCGTGTAATTTCTGCCTCTGCTCACCCTGAGCCTCAGTGCTGTTCCAATCATAGTAGATTGTGTAGCGCACCACAAGGGAGTCTTGACTTTGAACTGGTGTCTTACTCTGTGCCTCTGCGCTTACTACTGCACTGGCTACCAGAAAGAGCGTTAATAATAGTTTTCTCATATTTATCTCTTGTTAATTTTACCGAAAAACAACAAGGAGCCTGCAAAAAGAGGTTTAACTCTCATTGCAGACTCCTTGAAAATGTGTATCTTAACGCGCGGGTAATGGGCGATAAGTCTATACATATGTGCGTGCTTACACAATTATTTGAATTACAAAAATATTGCGGCAGCTTCAGCAGAAAAAGTTTACTTTTTCTGCTGAAGCGAACCCAAAATTATCTAAATTTACAGCCGAAAAACTACTAGAAAAATCCACTTTTCTGATACCTAAATCTCTATTTGGCATTTGGTTTCTCATCGAATTTTATTTTACAATACTACACAATTACGCATAATACTGGAATCAGCCACCCAATCTGCGTACAAAATTAAGCAACTTTTTTGTTAGTACCAAATATATCGTTAAAGAATTCAGTTATCGTCAGATTACCTAGTGCTGTGTGACGAAACGATTTATGCAAGATAGCTATCGCTTTTTTTAATCTCTCCAGCTCACATTCTCTAAGTACTTTCTCAAGCTCCTTTACCTTGCGACCTTCTTCTGTTAGTTTTTCATTGCCCTGACCAGGAAAACTGTCAGAACCAAACTCGTCAAACTCTTTGCGCCACTTTACATAGTATCGCTCTTGAAACACCTAATTCTTTTGCAAGTTCAACCTGATTCTTACACTGCTTGCCTGGGTTTAACGGCATTCTCTTTAAATGCCTTGTCATAACTTTTCTTCCCATGCTACAAATTTAATAATTTGCTTCATAACTTCATCTGCAGCTTAGGTAGGTAATTCCATCACACCATTCAAGGAATTTTGCATGAATCTTAATTAAGTTTGAAATGTAGCGAATTGACTGCGCCTTTCGTCTTCAGACCTCAGCAATTCGGGTAAACTCGATTACTCTCAGTTTATCGTTGTTTGCCAATGGAGATGGGCCGCTTGTCTTGCGATAGCTTGCGAGGGATTTATGGACTAAGGCAAATTTGGAATAGTTCTACACCTATTTCGAGTGAAATTTCTTTAGATCTTATTCAAATAGCTATCCATACGTTTTGCTACTTCTCTACCCGAGGCAATTGCTCGTACCACCAGTGATGCACCAAGTGCTGCATCTCCTGCAACGAAAATATTATCTCTGTTTGTGATGATGTTATTTCTTGCGTCAAAATCCAATTCTAGCTTTTCTGCAATCTCTCTCTCGGGATTTGTAAAACCCATCGCCAGAAGTACCATATCACAATCAATCAACTCTCTCTTGCCACTAAGCAAACACTCCACTTCGCTTTGGGTAACCTTGCCATTTTCTCCTACCACACGATTTGTTGCCAAGCTCCAACGGCGCTGGCACCCTTCGTGGTGAGAGCTTGTGGTTTTAACAACTTCGGGTTTTGGCATAATCTCAATTTGAGTTACGGATTTTGCACCTTGGCGAATAGCAGTCCCCACACAGTCAGAACCCGTATCGCCACCACCAATCACTAGCACATTTTTGCCGTTGGCGGATAGTTTGTCGTTTGGATCGACACTCAAAAATGCGGCGGTGGCTCGGTTTTGGTTCTTCAAAAAATCTAATGCAAAATACACACCCTCCAACTCTCGCCCTTCGACTGCTAAATCTCTTGCAACCCCCGAACCTATAGCCATACACACAGCATCGTACTCTTGGGTAATTTGGTCAATATTTGCGCTATCAATCTTATGTGATGCACGAAACTCAACACCTTGGGCTTCGAGAATTGCAAGCCTACGATCTATCACTGATTTGTTTAGCTTGAAATCTGGTATACCAAGCCTCAGCAGCCCCCCTATGGTTTCGTCTTTCTCGAAAACCACAACATCGTGACCTTTTGCACTAAGCTGATTTGCCACTGTAAGCCCCGCTGGGCCTGAACCTATTACAGCCACACGCTTACCACTTCTCATCGGGGCAATATGTGGTTGTACGTATCCTTCGGCAAACGCTTTTTCGATGATAGAAACCTCGTTCTCTCGAATTGTCACCGCATCAGAACTTATGGCTAGGACGCATCCTTTTTCACATAGTGCAGGACATACTCGACCCGTGAACTCGGGAAAGTCGTCCGTCTGCTGTAGGTTCTCATAGGCTTTGCGCCATTTATTTTTGTACACTAGATCTTGCCACTGCCACTGGCGGTTGCCCAGCGGGCAGCTCCAATGACAGAATGGTACTCCACAATCCATACAACGTGACGCTTGCAGAACTCTATCTTCCTCGTTTAAAGTCTGTTCCACCTCGCCGAAATCTCTTACTCTTTCGTGCACTGGGCGATACCCAGCCTCTTTTCGTGCTATTTTTAGAAATCCTTTGCTATCTCCCATCTTAATAATCTCTTTCTAGGTTAGAAATTCGCTGCTCGAGAGCTTTTATTTGCTCTTGTTGCAGCACTTTTTTGTATTCTATTGGAGTGACCTTAACAAACTCTTTGAGTAGGTTTTTGTTCTGCAAAACCTCATTTGCAATCTCGCTACCAGTAGCCTCGAAATGCTCTTCGAGATAGCCCAATAGCTCGTGTGCGTCATATCTATTGTCAATCAAAGAAAGCTCGATCATCTCCATATTACATCTTGCATCAAAATCACCATCCCTGTTCAACACATAAGCAAGTCCACCGCTCATACCCGCACCAAAGTTGCGTCCTGTATAGCCCAACACCACTACTCTACCGCCCGTCATATATTCGCAGCAGTGCTCTCCAGCACCCTCCACAACTGCAATCGCTCCACTATTTCTCACTGCAAATCGTTCACCCACTTTTCCCGAAATGAACACTTTTCCACTCGTGGCACCATAGAGTAATGTGTTGCCTGCGATTACATTTTTAGACGGAGAGAAATTCGCTGTGAGCTCAGGGCGAACGATTATAGTCCCCCCTGAGAGTCCTTTACCTAGGTAATCGTTTGCTTGTCCATAGAGCTTAAAAGTTAGTCCCTTGGTTAGGAATGCGCCGAAACTCTGACCAGCCGAACCCGTAAAGTTCGCGGTGAATGGCACAGGTGCGCCTTCCTCGCCGTATTTACGAGCGACTTCTCCTGCGAGGGTTGCCCCGACAGAACGATCCGTATTGGTGATTTTCAGCTGAGGTGTTTCGCCCGTGATTATCGCTTGAGCGAGCTTTTCAACTAGCGGAGAACACTCTATCGGAGGTTGTTCCATACTAGATGGCACGCCGTTTTTAGATGGCGTTTTTAGCAATTTAGAAAAGTCAAGTTTTGCGATCTTCGTATCTACAAAATCTTTTTTCACCTCCAACAGGTCAGTGCGCCCAACAATCTCATCGAGCGTCGCAAAGCCCATCTGGGCGAGTATCTCGCGTACCTCTTGAGCCAAGAAGGTAAAGAAATTCACTAGATAATCTGCATCACCCTTGAATCTTCCTCTAAGCTCAGCATCTTGTGTTGCAACACCCACAGGGCAAGTATTCAGGTGGCATTTTCGCATCATAACGCATCCCAATACTATCAGCGCACTAGTGGCAAATCCATATTCTTGCGCCCCGAGGAGTGTTTGAATGACTATGTCGTGACCAGTTTTAAGCTGCCCATCGACTTGTAGTTTCACTCTAGATCGAAGCCCATTGAGCACGAGGGTCTGTTGCACCTCGGCAAGTCCAATCTCAGAACTAATACCAGTGTGGCGAATAGAGCTCAAGGGACTTGCTCCCGTTCCTCCCTCGCATCCACTAATGATAATTGCATCGGCCTTTGCCTTTGCTACTCCTGCGGCAATAGTTCCAATTCCACTTTCAGCCACCAGCTTAACACTCACTTTAGCACGAGGATTGACGTTCTTCAAATCATAGATGAGCTGCGACAAATCCTCAATCGAGTAAATGTCGTGGTGTGGGGGCGGAGAGATAAGAGATATTCCTGGTATCGAGTGGCGTGTCTTAGCGATAACCTCATCGACCTTAAACCCTGGAAGTTGTCCTCCCTCACCGGGCTTTGCCCCCTGAGCCACTTTAATTTGCAATTCGTCGGCATTTACAAGATAGTTTGCTGTCACTCCAAATCTACCCGATGCTATCTGCTTAATTGAGCTTCGGGCCTCAGACACAAAACGTTCGGCTTGCTCACCGCCCTCGCCCGTGTTGCTCTTTCCTCCTATTCGATTCATCGCAATTGCAAGTGCCTCGTGTGCCTCTTTGCTGATAGAGCCAAACGACATCGCGCCAGTGACAAAACGCTGAGTTATTGATTCAACACTCTGAACCTGCGATATATCTATCGCCCCCTCAGAGCGAATCTGTAATCTATCACGCAAAAAGATAGGTCTGGGTTTTTCATTCACCTCATCACTATATTCTTTATACTTTTGATAGTCACCAAGTCGTGTTGCGATCTGTAGTTTTGATATTGTTTGGGGGGTCCAAGCGTGTTGTTCGCCACCTTTTTGAAAGGTGTATTGCCCCAAGTCTTCTAGCTCTTGATCACTGAATCCTATTTTATGGAGCGCCAACAAATCTGCCGTTATATCCTCAATATCGGCCCCACCGATAGTTGAGCTTGTGCCCTGAAAATAGCGATCAATAACGTTTTGCGAAATCCCCACCGCCTCGAAGAGTTGCGCTCCACGATAGCTCGCAAGGGTCGAGATACCCATCTTAGAGATAATCTTCAACAAGCCCTTGCCGATGGCAGAGATGTAGTTCGACTCTGCAAGTGAATAAGGAATGGAGAGTTCATCGCTATGAACCAAATCATCGAGGATGGCATAAGCCATATATGGGTTCACCGCACTAGCACCATAGCCTAAAAGCAGCGCGAAGTGCATCACCTCTCTCGCTTCGCCCGTCTCGACAATCACAGCGGTCTGAACTCGCTTACCCTTGGCTATAAGGTGGTGATGGACAGCAGAGATTGCCAATACCGAAGGAATAGCAGCACGCTGTGGGCTGACGGCTTTGTCCGACAATATAATATAGTTGTACTTACTATCCACGGCACTTTCTGCCTCTGTGCACAGATTCTCAATACAGGCCTCAACACCGTTTTTATCGTCCACCTCGAAAGTCATATCTAGGGTTTTGGTTCGAAACCCCTTGTAGTCGATATTACGCAGAATATCCAAATCTCTGTTGGTGAGGATGGGTTGTTTGATGTGTACCATCTTACAGAGCTCCTCATCAAATGAGAGTAGATTTTTATCAAGCGCACCGATATATCCATCTAAAGACATCACAAGTCCCTCACGCAGAGGGTCAATAGGTGGGTTGGTGACTTGGGCGAATTGCTGACGGAAGTAATTAAACATCAGCTGTGGCTTCTCCGAGAAAACCGCAATGGGCGTATCATTACCCATAGAGCTAATGGGTTCGTAACCTTTCTCCGCCATCGGTAGCATCACTTTGTTTACCTCCTCGTCGAAGTAGGCAAATGCACCCTTTAGTTGATTTAGATTCTCCAACTTAGGGGTCGTTTTTCGCCCCGAAAGTATCTCTTCGAGATGGATACGATGTTTTCTCAGCCACTGTCCATAGGGTCGCTCCTTCGCCAGAGACGCTTTAATCTCGCCATCTTTTTTTATTTCGCCCGTTGCCGTGTCGATAAGGATGATTTTTCCAGGTTGCAGTCTTCCGTGTTCGAGTACCTTATCAGCTGGCACTTCGAGAACTCCTGCCTCCGAAGCGATAATCATAATCTCATCGGTGGTAAGAGTATATCTCGCAGGGCGCAATCCGTTCCTATCAAGCATACCACCAGCATAGCGACCATCCGAAAACAATATTGTTGCTGGACCATCCCAAGGCTCCATAAGTATACTATGAAAATCCAAGAAATCCTTCAGTTCATTGGATATTGGGTTTTTGTCGTTAAAACTCTGGGGCACCATCATCGAAAGGGCGTGAGGTAGCGACAGGCCACTCATTACCAAAAACTCTAGTACATTATC
Organism: uncultured Rikenellaceae bacterium; assembly: GCA_964371385.1. Taxonomy (GTDB): domain Bacteria; phylum Bacteroidota; class Bacteroidia; order Bacteroidales; family Rikenellaceae; genus Mucinivorans. The sequence goes on along the minus strand of CAYJLY010000013.1, from coordinate 42,695 downwards.
CAACGTGGCACTGTCGCTCATTCCGTTTTGCACAACTGGATTTATGTCATTCACATCACCCAGCTTATCGCTAAAGAGTGCGCTTTGGCGCGCTTCGCTCCATTTCCTATTTCCACGTATTGTATTAATCTCCCCGTTGTGCCCCACAATCCTGAATGGTTGTGCTAGCTTCCACGAGGGGAAGGTATTGGTGCTAAATCGTGAGTGAACAAGCCCTATGGCACTAGTAAGCGCAGGGTTCTGAAGATCCAAGAAATAACCTCGCAGTTGGCTAGAGCATAGCATCCCTTTGTAGATCATACTTTGCGAGGAAAGACTAACAATATAGCAATCACTGTGTAGCTTTTCGCTCTTGCGTCTGAGTCTATATAGTCTTACATCGAGTGAGAGCTCGCTCGGGTGCAATTCGCTAACAAATATCTGTTTTACGAGGGGTTCTGCCTCAAGCGAGCCTTTGCCAAGGAGAGTATTATCCGTTGGCACATCTCTCACTGCGAGCAATTGTAAACCCTCGCTTTGAGCAAGCTCTGAGATGGACTGTTCGTACTGTGCAATGCGTTTTGGGTCTTTGGGCAAAAAGACTAACCCTGTTCCATAGTTGCCTTTCTCGGGAACAGCCACTCCTTGAAGCAGGATAAACTCGTGTGGCACTTGTATCATTATTCCCGCACCGTCTCCTGTGGCAGGATCGTCACCCTGAGCACCACGGTGAATCATATTCTCTAAAATTCGCAGTGCATCATCCACTATTTTGTGTGATTTCTTCCCATTGATGTGAAGCAATAGGCCTACTCCACACGCGTCTTTCTCGTAGGCAGGGTCATAAAGTCCGTGTTTGTTTTCTGAGTTGAGTATATTATCTATCATAGGCAAGAGAAATATCAAAAGGTTCAATAAAATTATAATTTCTAGATGCAAGGCTGAAATCTCAGGCAATGTTATCCTTATAAAGGCTCACAAATCCGTATCGAATATTAGATCCGTGGCCTCAAACAGTGTAATAGTTAGCTCAAGAACAAATCACTACATTGTTATTAATTGCGTAAATATAGTCATATTATTCCTATTGGCAAAATTTCTTAATAACTAGCAAATCTATACGAAAAATCACTTAGAACACCAGCAGTTGAAATGTAAAACTGGATTATTGCTTTTCACTAACGATTTATAATTTATTTACTCAACAATGATTTCAAGTTATTCAACTGAGTGGCCAATGGCAATGTTATATCATAAATAATATATCAGAGAAATCAGGCATCTTCCACTGTCCTAAAAACATTAGTTGTCTTAGCAGATTATTAACGCAAAGAGGGAAAAATTCGATTGTTTTTCTACTTTGAATCACGAAATGAAATTTCAGTAACTTATAATTTTTCTACTGCATCCCCATTGGAAGCACCACTAGCCCAAGTGTGAGCTTTTGTGGATGTTGCCTTGCGTGGGGTGCTCCACTTGCAAAACAAAGTCGAGAGCCTGCATTTAACGAGGATTTAGAAAAAGATGAATATCTACTATGGTATCCCCCCCCGCACAAGCATTGTATCCCATATAATTTACTGCAGGGTTAATTAATCATTTAGTGCAAAAATATAATCTACAATATTAATGATCGAAAAAACAACAATTAACGATACTTAAATAGTTGATTTTTTCAAGAGTGATTATTTCAATCCAAGCACAGCCATCACCTCTGAGCGGTAGCTCTCTGAGATGGGTATTGTTGTGCGTCCGAAGATGATAGTATTGCGCTCCACAACCCTTACATTTGAAAGATTGACTATGAATGAACGGTGCACACGCCTAAACAGCTCGTTAGGCAGAGTTGATTCTATCCCTTTGAGTGTCGAAAGAGTCTTTAGTTGTGTTCCATCAGCCAAGACAACAAGCACGTAATCTCGAAGTGACTCCAAGTACAACACCTCGCTATACTGCACCTTCACTAGGCGATAATCCGATTTTATGACCATATAATCGTTAGAGGCAACACCTCCCGCTGTTTTATCGAGTAGGCGTTCGACTTTGTCGACACAACGTGAAAAATTATCGTAACTTATGGGCTTGAGCAGGTAATCAATGGCATCGACGCGAAATCCCTCCAGTGCATATTGCGAAAAAGCGGTGGTAAATACAACCTTTGTGCGGTAGGTGTCGATGAGCGATGCGAGTTCTATGCCATTCATCGTGGGCATCTGAATGTCCAAAAACAAAAGGTCTGGCTGCTCTCGTCTCACGGCTTCAAGCGCCTGCAGCGCAGAGCTGTACGCTCCAATGAGTTCCAATTTTGGAGTCTGCTCAATATATGATTTTATGAGTGATAGAGCTAGCGGCTCATCATCTACTGCGATACATCTAATCATTTTGTTGAGTATTAATAATTAATGTTACAATATAGCTGTCATTCATAATCTTCACATCGTAGGTGTGAGTGTGTGGGTAGATCAATTCTAGGCGACGCTGAAGATTCACCAGCCCTATACCTGAACCACTGCGATCCTGCGAGGTTTTTGGGTAGTTGCTATTGGTACACGTGAGGCTAATAATTCCGCCAATGAGCGTCATTTTTATATTTACAAACGATTGCTTGTCGGCGTCTACACCATGCTTAAAGGCATTCTCAACTAGAGATATAAATAAAAGCGGTGCGACTCTAACACCGTCGGTTCTTTGTGGCAAATCAACTGTAACATTCACACTATCACCCAATCTAACTCTCATTAGCTTGCAGTAATTATTGATAAACTCTATCTCTTTGTCGAGCGCCACTTGGGGGTAGTTAGAATCGTAGAGCTGGTAGCGAAGCAGGTCGCACACGCTCATAAGCGAAGATTGTGCGACAGATGGGTTCAGCGATATAAGTGCATAGACACTATTGAGCGAATTGAACAAAAAATGGGGGTTTAGTTGATTTTTCAATGCCGATAGTTCCATCTCGACCCTCATGCTCTCTGATTCGCGAATCTTCTCTCGTGAGTCAAGCCATTTAGCTGTCATCTTGATGCTCAGTGAAGGTGCTATCACCAGCACACTAAAGAAGATGTGGCCGAAAACACTTTGACCAAAATCACCTCGTTGTGGATCTACGTGATCAATTCGCTTATCTATGAAATCACCTAGTTCACCCATAACAAAGAATAGAGCCGTAAATATTGCCACATTAGTCAAAATATAGCCCCAAACGCGACCTTTAAATAGCAAGCGTTCAATGAGCACCGAGTAGTTGAGGTAAAAAAGACTAATATATACAAGGTTCGGGATTATGATCAAAATATTGAACTCTTTGCCCATCATAGTGCCATAAGAGTGCATCAGCGCAAAAAGCGCTGCCCATATAGAGGTATGAACTAGAAAACCTCGCAAACGTCTAGGTAGTAACCTATTTATTATTTCTACAAACTTCATAATCAATTACTTTTCAACAAAGGTATGCTTTTAATTTTAACCGCACAATGCTTCATCGATAGAATGGGAGCTTTTGCCGACAAAAGGCATTTGGTCGATAATTATGGGCTGAAATCGGATATTTCGCCTTGTTGGTCGAGGAAATGGGTGTTTTGGTCGAGGCTGGTTGTTGGAGATGTAGTGAGTGTGTAGTTTTGTGGCAGAATCATCAAAGTAAACAGGATAATGAAAAGATTAATTTTAGCACTAGTGTGTATATTTTCGCTCCACACTCTATCAGCACAACAAAAACTAACACTCTCGCTCGCAGAGGCGATAGAGATGGGATTGACACAAAATTTCGACCAACAAATCATCGAAATCTCGAATCTCTCATCAGAAGAAGAATTGGAGCAAGCAAAACGAGATCGACTTCCGGATTTGAGTGCACTAATCAATCAAGGTGTTTCAAATGTAGGTAACACGGGTAATTATTCGCTCAACGCATCGGCCACACTGTGGAGCGGTGGGGTGAAGATGAATGCAATCCGTCTGGCACAGTTGGAAAGCGAGCAGGCTAACGAACAGATTATCCAGGCGCAAAACACTCTAGCAATCTCGATAATCAACACCTACCTAGTGGCGGTGATGAATGACGAACTGCATAAATACCAAGAATCGGTATTAAACATTAGTCAAGAGCAAGCGTCACTGGGTGAGAGCCGCTTTCAGGCGGGAGATATATTGGAGAGTGACTACCTACTGCTTAAGGCTCAAGCGGCAAGCGATGCTAACGCCTACACCAATAGCCGCATTGATAGAGAAAATGCAATTATTGAGCTAAAGAATCTGCTTGCCATTGATAATACGGTTGAATTGAATGTCATAAATCCCAACGCTGATCTATCTGTAGATTCAATGCCTATGCCCTCGCTTTCGGAGCTTATAGAGGTGACCGAGGCTTGGCTGCCAGATCTGAAGATTGCTCAAACGTCTATCGAAATAGCTCAAAAAAACATAGATATTGCAAAGGGCGGGCTTATGCCAACACTCTCTATTAATGGGTCAGTGGGGTCAAACTACAACTCGACATCAAATCAGGCGTGGAGCTCTCAATTTAGTGGTAATAATGTAAACTCATTGAGTCTCTCGCTCAACATCCCACTGTGGAATAAAGGTAAAACTCGCTCCGATATCAAACAAATGAACTACGCCGCAGAGCAAGCCGAAATTCAAGCAAAGAAAACAGAATTTGAGCTGCGCAACTCCCTAGAGCGAGAATACAACAACACCCTAGCTTTGGAATTGAGCACCAAGGCCGCCCAAGAGAGCTTCGAGGCATACAAAGAAACCTTTAGAGTGTTCTCAGCGCAATTCACCGAGGGTGCAATCACAACAACCGAATTACTCCAACAACAAAACAACTACCTTTCCTCACTAAACAACTACGTTCAGAGCAAGTATAACTACATCCTCTCACGCAAGGTTTTGGATGTGTATATGGGAGCAGAGATTAAATTATAAAAAAACAGATAAGAATATGAAAACTAGCAAAAAATGGGGATTAATCCTATTGGTAGCCATCACGGGTGGCGTGGGTATTAGATGTACAATGTTTGGCAATGAAGCACAAGGCGATATGGTTCGAACAGCTGTTGCCGCTACAAAGGAACTGGAATTGAGTATTATGTCCACGGGCAGCATAGAACCCGTGACTCAGGTTGAGGTGGGAACGCAGGTGTCGGGTATTGTTGAAAAGATTTATGTCGATTTCAATAGCGAAGTCGAAGAAGGTCAATTACTCGCATCGCTTGACAAACTAACGCTCAACGAACGAGTAAGACAAAGCAAAGCAACACTCGAAAATGCTCGTAGCAACCAACTCTACGCAAAGCAGAACTATCAGCGCACGGAGAGGCTATACGAGCAAGGCGCAGCAACGCTTGCCAAACTAGAAGAGGCATACAATATACTCGAAACAGCCAACGGGTCGGTCATCTCCTCTGAGGCGGACTACAATCAAGCGCAAGTAAATCTATCCTATGCAGATATTTATTCTCCAATTTCGGGACGAGTTCTCAACCGAGCCGTGGACGAAGGACAGACAGTTGCCGCATCGTTTAGCACACCAACACTCTTCACCATTGCACAAGATCTCAAAAAAATGCAGGTCGAAGTCGATGTAGACGAAGCAGATATAGGTTTGATAAGAGTAGGTCAAAGTGCATCATTCAGCGTGGACACCTATCCAGGGGAAGAGTTTGCGGGCGTGGTATCGCAGATTCGCTTGGAGCCAGTCGAAAGTTCAAATGTGATAACCTACACGGTGATCGTAGATGCTCCAAACCCAGACGAAAGACTCTTTCCGGGTATGACAGCAAATATCACCATCACAACCCAGTCGCCAGAGGGCGTGTGTATCCCAGCCGAGGCTCTTTACTTCACTCCCAACCCAGAATCGCTCACACGCTACATCGTTGAAGACAAGGCGACGAGCGATAGCAAAATTTGGGTGCTTGATGGGGCGAGACTTATCTCAAAAGATGTGACAGTCGGAGCATCGGATGGAGTTGAATCTATAATCAAGAGCGGCGTCAATCAAGGCGACAGCGTAGTGGCTGGAATTGTACCACGTGCAGCCAAAGAAACCAGTGGCAAGGGGCTACTTTCGCCACCATCAGGAAATCGTCCACCTCAGGGAGCAATGTAATTATGAAAGAAGTATTGAAAATTGATCGCCTTACACGTACGTTTGTAATGGGGTCGGAAAAAGTTCACGCACTGCGTGGCATATCGTTCATCGTTAACCAGGGAGAGTTCGTCTCGATAATGGGAACAAGTGGTTCGGGCAAGAGTACACTCCTGAATATTCTAGGGTGTTTGGATCAGCCCACCTCAGGAGATTATCTGATTGATGGAATCTCGGCTTCGAGCCAAAATGATGCTGAATTGTCGTTTATTCGCAATCGCAAGATTGGCTTTGTGTTTCAGTCTTACAACCTGCTGGCAAGAACAACAGCCCAAGAGCAAGTCGAACTACCGCTGTTATACAATCCTGCAATTGGAGCAAAGGAGCGACGAGAGAGAGCACGCTACGCTCTTGAGCAGGTGGGCCTATCAGATAGAATGGGTCACCTTCCAAGCCAGCTCAGTGGCGGACAACAGCAAAGGGTTGCCATCGCACGTGCGCTTGTCAACGACCCAGTGATGATTCTCGCCGATGAGGCTACGGGTAATCTCGACACTCGTACTTCCTATGAGGTTATGTCGCTTTTTCAGGAGCTAAATTCTAGAGGAAAGACTATTTGCTTTGTGACCCACGAAACCGACATCGCTGCCTTTACCTCTCGTTCGATTCGCCTGCGCGATGGGGTCATTATTGCAGACGAAAAACTCACACCTCAATCGGCAGCCTCTGCACTAGAGGCACTACCAACTAACCAAGATTATCAACTTCAATAGGGGGCTATAACAATGAAATGGTATAACTATATTATCATCGCCTACAAGGCTTTGATTCGTAATAAAACAAGAGCCATACTCACAATGTTGGGTATAATAATCGGTATCGCCTCTGTGATCTCGGTGATGACCCTAGGGTCTGCATCAACAAACGATGTACGCGAGGAAATTGCCTCAACGGGAACAAATATGATTATCATATCGCCCACAGCCGAAAATAAGGGTGGAGTGAATATGGGACGTACAACAGCCAAAACTCTCTATGCAGCCGATGTGGAGTATTTGCGAAAGAACACTACCCTACTCACAGCCGTATCAGCATCTGTCACCTCCTCTGGGCAGGCTATATATGGCACAAACAACTCCCCAACAACGCTCAATGGCGTAGACAATAACTTTACGCACATAAAACAACTCAATGTTGAGAGCGGGATATTCTTTTCTCAGGCAGATGTGGAGAGCTTGGCGAAGGTATGTGTAATAGGTAAAACCATTGTTGATGAACTGTTTGAGGGTAAGAATCCCATTGGCGAATACATCCGTTTTAATGGTATCCCGCTGCGAGTGATTGGAGTACTTGAGTCGAAAGGTCAAAACTCGATGGGGCAAGATCAAGATGATATAATCTACGCACCCTATACAACAGTTCAAAAGCGCTTCCTAGCAATCGACTATTTCCACACTATATTTGCAAGTGCCGTAAGCGAAGAGCAGTCCGATGCTGCAGTTGCCGAAGTGGAGCTTGCAATGCGAATGTCACACCGCATTACTTCGGCCGATGATGATGATTTTGAGATCTTTACGCAAGCAGAAATGCTCTCGATGATTAACAACATAACCGACATCCTCACCACCCTTCTAACTGCCGTGGCGGCAATCTCGCTACTTGTGGGGGGTATAGGTATTATGAATATTATGTATGTGACCGTTACCGAGCGCACACGAGAAATTGGACTTAGGATGTCGATCGGAGCACAAAAAAAGTATGTTCTAACGCAATTTCTTACCGAATCAATCATTCTCTCGTTGATAGGCGGGGTAATTGGAATTTTGCTGGGCATACTGATAAGCTATGGAGCAGGAGCAATGCTTGATTGGAAAATTGCAATTAGTCCTTTGACAATTTTAATAACATTCTCGATATGCTTCTTTGAGGGTTTGCTCTTTGGATGGTACCCCGCTCGCAAAGCATCTCAACTCGATCCGATAGTTGCCCTAAGGTATGAGTAGGGGTTATTTATTGAATCAAAAAAATAATTTTAGGCGAGAATTTTAACGCACCAGCGCTATTTTCATGTCTAATATATAGAGCAATTCAGTTATAAGAGATTGAATTTCAAACACGAGTAGTCAAAACATGAGTGAATTTCCTGATGCGATTTACAAAAACACCACCCGAGCGTTGGCCTCTACGAGAGTGAGGCTCATGATCTCCATGGTAAGAATATTGAGCTATCTTATAAGAAAATATTTTGTACTGTATCAAAAAAAACATATCTTTACATCAAGCAAGATCTAATACTTTTGATTTATGAAATATACACTTATCATCGCACTCTTGAGTCTGCTAGTCTCCTCGTGCACTCAGACCTACCACCTACCGCCACCAACGACCTACAACTATGCGGATATTGACTCCTTAAGAATTTTCTACCGCGAGGCTGGCGACACCTCCAAACCAACAATAGTGCTGCTTCACGGCTACCCAGCTTCGTCGCATAGCTATCGTAATTTGATTCCTATGCTCTCAACGCATTATCATGTAATTGCGCCCGACAATTTAGGTTCGGGTTACAGTAGTCGCCCTAGTGTAGATAGCGTTGAGTATAGCTTTGAAATGTTGGCTGAGATAAATAATAAATTCTTGGACGCTATGGGAGTAGACAATTACACCATGTATATGCAAGATTTTGGCGCGCCAGTTGGCTATCGAATGATGATGAAAGACCCCAGTCGCATTGATGCTCTAATTGTACAGAATGCAAACACCTATCTTGATGGTCTCACTCCCGCAAGGCAAGAATTCTTTCGCTCTGCACAGTTGGATACCAGCACGCAAAAGCAAACTCAACTTTATGCTCTAACGAGCGAGGATGCAATCATCAACAAGCAGTACCTCTTTGATATACCCAAAGATAGTCTCTATATTCAATCGCCCGACGCATGGGTTCACGACCTCAATTTCTTGCGATCACATAACGACCGTTTGATTCAAGTGCGCTTGTTTCAGGATTACAACAACAACCTGTTGAGTTACGACACTTGGCAAGAAATGCTACGAGCTGAGCAGCCCCCCACACTGATAGTATGGGGAGCAAAAGACCTCAAGTTTAATAAAAATGGCGCAATAGCCTACCTGCGTGATCTTCCCAATGCAGAGTTACATCTCATTGATGCTGGTCACTTTGCTGTCGAAGAGAAGCCGACCGAGATTGCAGGACACATTCTTCGTTTTTTGGATAGAAATTTGTAAATACATGTATTTAAAGAAAATATAATGGACTACACAATTGAACACAACACCAACCAAGCAAGATTCTCTACTGTGGTAGAGGGTTTGACTGCCTATGTAGCGTATAGAATCACCGAAGGTCGCCTTGTGATTTACAGCACCTATGTACCCAAAGAACTTGAGGGTCGAGGAATGGCTGCAGCACTAACCAAGGAGTGTTACGCTTTTGCTCAGGCTGAAGGGCTCACGCCCGATGCAACCTGTTCTTACGCTGTGGTGTGGCTCAAAAGACACAAATAACAGAGTCGATACCCCTATGAATAACGCTGTAAATATCGCTACAAATTTGTCAGGGCGAGAAACTCTGCGTTAGTGACAGAACTCCAAAGCGGTATATTGCATCGCAAAAGCAGCGTTGCACCATTGAGCGTCGTGTTTTTGATAAGAGTGTGAATTTGAATGGCAAATGATAAGCCTTTATCAGACTGTCTAGCATCTTGATCTGGTATTAATTAACAATCTGTAAAGCCTCTTAGCATATCTCAAGGAATTAAATGCAAATTTGCATTTAATTCCCTCTAAAAATCAACTCAAAAGAATATACTTTTTGCATTGAAACTCGCTACGAAATCGTATGCGTGCTTCGGTGTGCGCTTACCTCATCAAAGCACGAGTGAGTTTGAACATCAGCTATGAATAATAAGAAAAGCCCGTGGTCTCCATTAGAGTATTAGTAAAAAATTGAGCATTTGGGGGTTCTTAACAAAAGAATTCGGGTGAGAGTCTCCGACATTTGAGTTATCTGAAATTACAGTTTTTGTTCGTACAAAATCCGCATATATAAAACTTCAACCCAACACCTCAACTACACAACAGAGTTTTAGCTACGCGATAAAATAACTATTTTAGGCAAAGAATAGCAGAAAATTTGTAATTAATTAAATTTGTTTCTACATTTGCGGTGCAATTATGTACGTACATAGTTGCATTGTCTTATTAACATAGAGCTACCTCGTAGAGGCTCCCTGATATGCATAATTGCGGTTTAAGACCCGAGACAACAAACAGAAATAACAAGCAAACGATTAGATCACAAAAAATAGTAATAACTAAAATGAGAAAAACCACTCAATTCCTCGCTCCCATAAGCGTAAAATCCACCGATGCTGGACTCTACGATATATACCCCACATTCCCAATGCCTCGCGGAACAATAAAACTGGGACTTGAAAACCTTGCAGCAGAACTTAGAGATCAAAAACTATTGGTGATCGACGGATACGTAGGTGTGAGCTGGGATATATATGCCGAGCAACTAAAAAATGCTTATGAAAAACTAGGAATTTCAAGCAATATTATTTTCACCCACGATCATTATAAAACCCCCAAGCAAATTGACACTATGATAGCGCCCTATCTCAATGGCGATGACCCCGTCTTTGGGCGCATCACCGATTTGACGCTAGCGGACTGGTTCGGCGAGTCATACAAAGAGCAAATTCAGAACAAAGTCAAAGGTGGATGTGTAAATATTGTTATGGGTTGCGGCGCCTCTTTAGTGGGGCTAGAGGGCACGCTTATCTATATAGATCTACCAAAAAACGAACTACAGTTCAGAATGCGTGCAGGCTCGATTATGAACTTGGGGGCAAACGAAATACTCGACAACAAGCAAGGCTACAAACGACTGTTTTTTGTTGATTGGGTTGTGCTCAATAACCAAAAATGCGAGATTCTCCCTCTCATAGACTACATTGTCGATGGGCAACAGATAGAAACACCGCCATATACCAGTGGCGAGGATCTAAGAGGTGCAATTCGCTCAATGTCAAAGAATTTTTTGCGTGTACGTCCATGGTTCGAACCTGGAGCTTGGGGCGGTACGTGGATGCGCGATAATATAAGCCAGCTAAACCCCGATGTTCCAAATCTGGCGTGGTCTTTCGAGCTTATGTCTCTGGAGAATGGACTCCTACTGCAAAGCAACGGCTATATACTAGAGGTGAGCTTCGACACACTTATGTTCCTAGAGTACAAAAACGTACTGGGAGAGAGTGCCGAGCGCTTTAGATACGATTTTCCTATACGCTACGACTTCTTGGATACATTTGACGGGGGTAATCTATCAGTACAGTGCCATCCTCGAACACAGTATATCAAAGAAAAATTCGGTATGCCTTTCACTCAAGATGAAACATACTACATACTCGATTGCAAGGACGATGCACAAGTCTATCTTGGCTTCCAAGAGGATATAAACCCAGAAGAGTTTGAATCTGAACTCCACCGCTCACAGCATGAGTCCCAAGAGATTGACATAGAACGCTTCGTTCAGAAATTCCCAGCAAAAAAGCACGATCTATTTCTGATTCCCAACGGCACCGTACACGGATCGGGAAGCAATAATATGGTACTAGAGATAAGCAGTGCGCCATATATATTCACATTTAAGATGTATGATTGGATGCGCGTGGATCTCGATGGCAAACCTCGTCCAATCAACATCGAACACGGAATGCAAAACTTATATTTCGATAGAAAAGGAGACAAAGTCGAGCAAGAGCTAATATCAAAACCTCAAACAGTACACCAAAGCGAGACTCAAAAAATCGAACTTCTACCCACCCATCCCGAACATTTCTATGAGATTCACCGTTATACTTTCACGGGCGAAATCACCATAGAAACAAACAACCACGCCAACGTTTTGATGATAGTCGAGGGCAGCTCGCTAATTGTCGAGACCAAAGAGGGGATGCAACAACGATTCAACTATGCCGAGACATTTATCATACCAGCTGCTGCAGAGAAATATCGCCTTATAAACGAGTCAAACGAGCCAGTGACCTTTGTTGAAACACGTGTAAAAACCAAACATTAAACCAGAAAATAAAACCCAAGACAATAAAATAGAAAATAAAGAAATTATGAAAAGAAAACTACTAACGCTCGTCTGCATGATCACGCTGATGGGGGGCATAAACCAAGCCAAGGGGCAGCTGACTCCCGATTTGGCAGCCAAGCTCGAAAGTTCGCAAAAATTCACACTGAACCCCAGTGAGGCTATCCATTCGGGCGATCTACTACTATATGGCGTTGACAAGGTGGTCAGTGGCACTGATTTCGTTTACGCTTTCCCCATGAAGGGCATCAATAGGTCGTTGCTCATACGTGCCACCGATGGAACGCAGAGTATGGAGTGGACAAGCCAACCCACACCCCAGAAAATAGACTCAAAAACAGATTTTCTGAACTATGTGATTCCTGTTGGGGTCGGAACTAACGGCTCTTATTTTAAGATGGAAATGGAGATAGATGGTCAGAGCGCTTTTATTTTCGATAATAGCGACAAAGAGAGCTGGGAGCTTATCGACACAAAGGGTCGAGAACTCATCTTCGAGAGCATCTACGTTGATGGTAATCGTGATAGACGTGGATTCCTCTATTTGCGTGTGCCAAAAGATCAAGCACCCAAATCTGGAGAATCACTAAAGCTAAAAATCACAGCCGACAAACGCGCTTCGCAGTCGTGGTTTATGGTATTTACTGACAAAATTCAGCCTCAGCAAAATGTATTCCTCTCGCCCGCAATCATAGACAACAAACAGCAACTAATGGTCGAGGTGATGCACTTCGGCGCACCACAAACAATGCAGGTTATCATTGATGGTAAAGCTGCTCAGAGCAAAGAGGTTGTAATGGGAGGTAACTCATTTGGGGTGCTAATCGACAAGGTCAAAAAACCACGAAATGCAAAAGTCGAACTAATCACCAATGACTCGCACCAAACAATGAATGTGCAGATCAAACCGACGCCACAATGGGAGCTGTTCTTCATTCAACAATCTCACACTGACATTGGATATACTCGCCCTCAAAACGAAATCCTAGCCGAGCATATACGATATATCGATTACGCACTTGATTATTGCGACCAGACCGACCACCTCCCCGAAGAAGCTCGCTTTCACTGGACCTGCGAGACGACTTGGGCTGTAGAACAATTTCTTCTAACTCGTCCAAAAGCACAAATCGAGCGACTTCAACAACGCATAAAAGAAGGACGCATCGAAGTGGCAGGGATGATTTTCAATTTCTCCGAACTTCCCGACGAACAATCTTTGGTGGCGTCTCTAAAACCACTAGAGACTTGCTTTGAGAATAACATACAAGTTGAGGTGGCTATGCAGAACGACGTGAACGGTATGGCTTGGTCATTTGCCGATTATCTACCATCGCTGGGGGTTAAATACCTGAATATGGGAACACACGGCCACCGTGCTTTGATCTGCTTCGACTACCCTACTGTCTTCCGCTGGCAAAGTCCTTCGGGAAATGAAATGATAGGCTACCGTGCCGAGCACTACAACACAGGAAACTTTTTTGGTGTTGAGAAAGAAAATTTCGAGGATTTCGAGAACAAAGTGCTAGCCTACCTAATCGAACTAGAGGCTAAAGGCTATCCTTACGAGCAGGCAGCTATACAGTTCTCTGGCTACTTTACTGACAACTCACCTCCATCTATGGCAGCTTGCGAGAACATTCGCAAATGGAACGAAAAATACACATATCCTCACCTTCAACTAGCACTAAGTACAGAATTTATTAAAATCATCGAACAGGAGCACTACAATGAACTCCCCGTGCTTAAACAAGCATGGCCAGATTGGTGGACAGATGGATTTGGTGCAGCAGCACGCGAAGCGGCAGTGGGTCGCTACGCGAAAGCTGACATGGCGGCAAATGGAGTACAATTATCTATGGCGCAAATCCTTGGAGCGCAACTACCCAAGAATCTAGATGAGCAAATTGCCGAGGTAAACAGCGCTATACTATTCTATGATGAGCACACTACGGGATTCTCAGAAAGCGTGAGAGAACCTTGGTGTAAACCCTCAATGGACCAACGTGCACTCAAAGAGAGCTACGCATGGGAAGCCTATCGCCGCACACGCACACTTGCCGAAACAGCAGCGGGCATACTCCAAGAGTACACTCCACGCGCCTCTACCCCATCTATCGTGGTCTACAACACTCTAAATTTCCCACGAACCACCATTGCACACGCATACATCGATCACGAGATTCTACCTATCGACCGCGAGTTTGAGGTTGTAGATGCTTTGACGGGCAAAAAAATAGCTATGCAGCCCAAGGACAGCCGAGCCGATGGAACCTATTGGGAGATTCGTGCAGAGAATGTTCCAGCACTTGGCTACCGCCAGCTACTTATTAAGGTGAGCGACAAAAAACAACATCGCCCAGGACTTGATACTGAGCCTATCAAAACAGTTAGTAACGAGTTCTACAACATAGAATTTGACGCCAAGCGTGGAGTTATCAAATCACTCTACGATAAAGAACTTGGCAGCGAGCTACTAGAATCAAACGACGGGCGAGATATGGGCGAGTTTGTCTATGAAAGATTAGCTGAACGCGGATCTATGGAAGCTTTCACTATGGGCGAGTTCACGCGCCAAGGGCTCGACAGCATTTGGTATATTGGTGCTACCCATGGTCAAATTTACGACACCTACCGATTCGCTGCACAAACTATCGCTGGGGTTGATTCACCCACCTCTAACTTCTGGGTTGAATATCGTGTACACCACGCCGATAAACTCATCGAAATCGGATACTCGATTACCAAGAAATCTCAGATCGAACCCGAGGGTATCTATATTGCATTCCCCTTTGAGATGGGTAATTCTTCTATCTTCTGCGAAGTTCCAGGAGGTGTAATGGAAGCTGGCGTTGATCAGATCGAAGGTTCATCGAACGACTGGAACACCCACCAAAGTTTCGTTGCAGTGCGTGGCGACAAAGGACAAGTCGTTATGGGTTCGACCGAGGTGCCTCTAATGCAATTTGGTGCAATCAACACAGGACGTTACAAGGCTGGAGCTAAGCCTGAAAGTTCGAATCTATACTCGTGGGTGATGAACAACTATTGGGTTACAAATTTCAATTCTGAGCAACGAGGCGAGTTCCACTGGAATTACTACATAACCTCAATGAAAGATAAATCCAACAGCGAGGCAACGAAATTCGGTTGGAACGAGCGCATCCCCATGCCAACTCGTATTTTGCCAGCTGATGAAAATGCAAACGAACTATCTATCCCCCAGAACGGATTGTTTGAAATCTCAGGTGGCGACATTCTTCTTGTGAGTGCAATGCCCGCTGACGATGAGCAAATAATGCTTCATCTGCGTGAAATTGGTGGCAAAGACAGCCGTATCGCCATTGATGGATACCAGGTAGTGGAATGCGACCTACTAGGTAGGCCGATCGAGAACGGATCACTAGAGATGGAAGCTTGGGGCGTTAAATTTGTCAAGATTCGCAAACACTAGTAACTGAACATTTACTTATTTAATAAGTTAATTACGCTTTGAGATTAATCAGCCGTAACAGCAAATTATGCTTGCAGCTAGTTTAATCTCAAAGCTTTATTCGGAAGCCTCAAAAACGAAATTAAGTACATTAGTTTGTAATGGAAACAAATAACAAACCAGCTATGATGGATATAAAAGTAGATCAAGGAAACTCAGTGCCTTTGTATGTACAAATCGAAGAACAATTGCGCTCGTTGATTCAAAAAACCGAGTATCAAGAGGGCAAAAAGTTGCCAGGCGAAATGGAATTAGCCCAAAGACTTGGTGTGGCTCGCAGCACGATCCGCCAAGCAATTAATGCTCTAGTGGTCGATGGATTGGTCACTAGGCGAAAATCAGCAGGAACATTCGTGTGTCGCAAACCCATCGCCTCCAAGGCTCGCAACTGGCGCAGTTTCTCACAAGAGATGTCGCAGTTGGGCGTGAAAGTTCGCAACTACGAGCTACACGTCTCGTGGTGCAGAGCCAATGCCGAGCTGGCTGCTTTTTTTGGAGTTAACGCTGGAAGCAAACTACTAAAACTAGAACGAGTGAGAGGGAGCGAACAACGCGCTTTCGTGCATTTTATTTCCTATTTCAACCCAAGCATAGGGCTCACCCCTGAGGAGGATTTCACTAAAGCTCTGTACGAGCTACTCGAAACCAAATTTGGTCGCATTGCAAAAACTTCGATCGAGGAACTCAGTGCAATCTGTGCCGATGAGCCACTTGCCCAGAGACTTGAAATCCAAATGGGCAGCCCAATACTCCAGCGTAAACGCCTTGTCTACGACAGCGAGAATCAGCCCCTAGAATGGAACATTGGTTACTATCGCGCGGACAGCTTCGTCTACACCGTAGAATCACATCGAAACTAACTCAAACAATTTACCCTAATAAAAACACCCTTAACCTTAATAAGCTTATGTACAATTACGACAACCGAATAGTGATGACTCTAGATGCTGGGGGCACAAACTTCATTTTCTCGGCTATTCAATCCAACCAACAAATCGTCGAACCCATCCGCCTACCCGCCTGTGCACATGATCTTGACCTGTGTCTTGGTGCTCTGATAGAGGGATTCAACAAAGTCAAAGAACAGCTACCCCAAGAGCCAACAGCCATCAGCTTTGCGTTCCCCGGTCCAGCTGATTACCCAAATGGCATAATTGGAGATCTTCCAAACTTCCCTTCATTTCGTGGAGGTATAGCACTAGGTCCTATGCTTGAGAGCAAATTTGGCATTCCCGTTTACATCAACAACGATGGTGATCTGTTTGCCTATGGCGAGGCGGTCGCTGGTATTCTACCCCAAATAAACGCACGTTTGGAGGCTAGGGGTTCGAATAAACGCTTTAAGAATCTACTTGGTGTAACCCTGGGCACTGGTTTTGGAGCCGGAGTGGTGGTAAACAAACAACTGCTCATTGGAGACAACTCGGACGGTGGTAATGTGTGGAATAATCGAAACCCAAAATACCCTGATATGATAATAGAGGAAAGTGTGAGTATTCGCGCAGTGCAGAGAGTATACAGAGAGCTTAGTGGCGAGGACAAAACACTAACGCCCAAAGACATTTTTGACATTGCACAAGGCGTAAGTGAAGGCAATCAAAGTGCAGCACAAAGGTCATTTGCCGAACTAGG
This sequence comes from uncultured Rikenellaceae bacterium, assembly GCA_964371385.1. Taxonomy (GTDB): domain Bacteria; phylum Bacteroidota; class Bacteroidia; order Bacteroidales; family Rikenellaceae; genus Mucinivorans. Next base: position 25,373 of record CAYJLY010000013.1, on the reverse strand, counting down.
CGAAATGGCTGCCGAGGCTATTGCTCACGCTACAAATCTTATTGATGGGTTGGTGGTCATCGGCGGCGGCTTGGCTGGCGCACACAAGTACATACTCCCCTCGATGATAGAGCGTATGAACTCGAAGTTGAAAACTTTTGCGGGCGACGCCCTGCCTCGAATGTCTATTGAAACGGTGAATCTCGAAGATAATTTTCAGGCACTACTTGAAGGTGAGCAGCTTAAGATTAAGGTACCGATGACCGACAAGACCATAGACTACAAACCCCGCAAGATCACAGGTGTGGCAATCTCAGAGCTTGGCGCTAGCGAGGCTATTGCGCTTGGTGCCTACGCGTTTGCGCTCTCTGAAATTGACAACGAATAAACTACTAAAGGGGAGTTCTAAAAACTGACCCGAAAAAAATAACTTGGAGAAATAAAATCGTTTCATCGTCATTTAAGGTTAATTTTGGCATATTTTTCCTCTTTTTTAGTTTAGATAGCTCGCTATCCGCACTAAAAAAACAGAATAAAATACAATCAAAATTTCCTCCCAAATAACGACAAATCAGTTTTTAGAACTCCCCAAAAAAAGATCATGAAAAAAATACTACCCGTTCTATTTGGGTTTTTTGTTATGGGATTTTGCGATGTTGTAGGCATCGCAACGAGTTACGTTCAGGCAGATTTTGATCTAAGCGAAACTCTAGCAGGTTTTATTCCCTCGGCAGTGTTTATATGGTTCGCTCTGTTGAGTGTCCCCACTGCCCTATTGATGAACCGCATTGGACGCAAGAACACAGTTCAACTGAGCAACCTTGTGACTATAGTTGGTATGATAATACCATTTTTTGGTTACACATTCACTAGCACCATGATAGCTTTTGCGCTGCTGGGCATTGGTAACACCATGCTTCAGGTGTCGTTAAACCCACTACTGACCAATGTTGTCAAGGGCGATTCACTTACAAGCTCGCTAACGTCCGGTCAGGTCATCAAGGCGATTTCATCATTCGCAGGTCCCTTCATTGCCCTCTTTGCAGCCAAAGCCCTAGGCAACTGGCAGTATCTATTTCCAATCTATGCAGGGATTACGCTGCTTGCGGCTATGTGGCTGACGCTAACTCAAATCCAGGAGCAGAAAATGGAGAAAAGCTCATCGCTTAGAGCAACATTCTCCTTGCTTGGGGATCGCAACATCCTATTATGTTTTATTGGGATTATCGCCATCGTGGGTTTGGATGTGGGCATGAACACTCTCACTCCAAAGCTTTTGATGGAAAGAGCTGGAATGGGTGTTGCACAGGCATCACTGGGTTCGAGTGTATATTTTCTGTGTCGCACCATTGGCGCATTTATAGGGGCTGTGGTCTTGGTAAGAGTTTGTGATCGCCCTTACTTACGCTGGAATATGCTCGGGGCCGCCATTGCGCTCATAGGGCTATTGTTTATCCACGATCAGAGCGCTTCATTGGTATTGGTGGGAGCTGTGGGCTTTTTGGCATCAAGCGTTTTTTCAGTGATATTTTCGCTGGCTATGAAAGCTCGCCCTGACAAAGCAAACGAGATCTCGGGGCTGATGATAACGGGTGTATGTGGTGGTGCAGTAGTTGCACCCGCAATGGGTGTTGCAAGCGATATGATGGGCTCTCAAAATGGTTCATTGATGGTGATTATAGTTTGTGTAGTGTATTTGTTGGTGTGTGGATATATGATTAAAGAAAAGACTAATCCAAACAAATAAACACTGCGTGCGCAAGCTGTAAGTCTTGGGTATCATTAACATATTGAAGCGGGTTGCATCTAGCGGATGCAGTCCGCTTCTTTGTTAATAGCGCTACGCGTGCTTAAAAACTCGTGAATTTCATTCTATTTCTGTTACTGTATTTCTTGTGAAACAATTCCCCGAAAAAGAATAACGAGCGTACAAAAACAAAACTCGAAATGCAGCATCAAAGAGCACTATCAAAACACCTAAAGGAGAAGGAGTGTTAGGGCTGCCATTGTCTGAATCAGCGGAATCAGCAAAATAAAACGCAACAATTCAAAGAAATAGCCCCTCTCTGAGCAAGAAATATCTTCATAGTGTAAATACTGAACTTGACAACATAACCTCAATTTTCCCTATGCATAAGAATCGAATTTTGAAGATCGACGTTGTTCTATAAATCAATAACTATAATGATTTGGTAATTTTAAATGCCTACATCAAACACTCCCTAAAAGTAGCTATACAACAAACTCAACTGAATAATTGCCGTATTTTGGGTATTTTTAGAACAATAGTAGTATTTACCTTTGTAGTCGAATTTTATCATACTTTTTTTGATGCTACTGCTTAAACTCAGATTTCTTATCTTATGTATTCTAACTGCATTTTCGAGCGCTCTAAACTCACGTGCTCAATCGCAGTCATTGGAGAGTGGTTCCATAGAATTAAAGGTCACGGTAGTGGATTCACTTTTGCAGGAAAGCCTTGAGGGGGCACTGCTGGTATTCGAGATAGAAGATAAGATACACCATTCCATTGCAGACATGCACGGAAAGGTGAATGTTATGGTCGAGAAGCCCTCCAGAGTGATTATTCGCGCATCACAGCTCGGCTACAAAAACTATACAATCGAGATATTTGTCAAGGACAATCAAAACCTTAAATTAATGATGACACCCTCTTCGCTCAGTGCAAAAGAGGTCATTGTGACGGCACAAGAATCTAACAAAGGTGCCACAAGTTCCAGGATAGGAAAAGAGTCTCTTTCGCTGCTTCAACCCAGCTCTCTGACCGATATTTTTGAACTGCTTCCCGGGGGTGTATCTAAGGATCCAAACATGGGGTCTGTGAATCTCGCAACCATACGTGAACCAGATGGCGTACCTTCAAGTGGGTATAGTATTGCGACACTTGGTACAGGTTTTGTTATGGATGGTGTCCCCATTTCCAGTAATATGAATCTTCAAGGGGTGCTTGGCGAGTGGGACAGTAGCATACTCTCAAAAAATTCAACAGGCGTTGGAGTAGATATGAGAAGCATCTCGACTGATGG
>CAYJLY010000013.1:2534-22247 GCA_964371385.1 uncultured Rikenellaceae bacterium | reverse complement strand
GAGAAAAATTTTGGTGAGGGTTATATTTTCGACCTCGCAACTCCTCCCTCCACCTCGATCACCTCGAAGCCTCGGGCTTTCAATCAAATACCAGCTTTTTCGCAACTCGCCTTTTATGCAGAGCCTAGTTTCTCGCTACCCATCGCAGATTTCAAACTCGATGTCATTGCGGGTATTCGTGCCCAGAGCCTACTGGGGGTTGATAATCGTTACTCCATTGCAAACAACTGGTATGTTGACCCAAGGGCAAACATTACGTTGCATTTCCCGAACATCACCATAGCAGGACGTGAATTGCGAACCTCGTTGAACTATGGTTATGGCATCCAAACCAAGATGCCCACTGCCTCACACCTGTACCCCGACCCATTCTACTACACCTACACCCAGCTCAACTATTTTCACGAAAATTCTGATTATAGGTTGATTAATATGAAGAGTTTTAAGGTGGATCCAACCAACTACGAGCTTGATGTTGCTCGCAACCGTAAATCAGAGTTTCGCTTGGATTTGGAGTATGATGGACACTATTTCTCGACAACCTATTTTGATGAGTTCCTCGACGATGGTTTTAGGAGTTCGACAAACTATCAAATATTTGACTACAAGAGCTATGACACCAGCGGTTTGCAAATTGAGGGCAAACCCGTACTCTCAGAAATCCCCTACACCGACGAGCTGCGAATGGGCACCTATGGCATCACCACTAACGGTTCTAGTATAGACAAACACGGTGTTGAGTTCCAACTAACCCTCAAACGCTTCAATTTTCTCAACTTGCGACTCACCGTCAATGGCGCGTGGATTTACAGCGAATACCAGAATTCACAACCATTCTACTCCAAAGCCTCAGAGGTCATCGGAGATGAAACAATAGAATACGTAGGTATCTATAACGACAATTCGGGATACACGGAGAGTTCCTTTAATACCAGTTTGTATCTTGACTCCTATATTCCCAAAATCGGACTAAATGTGATGATCTCGGCACAGTGTCTGTGGAACACAACACGCACATCAATGTGGGAATCGGGCACCCCGACCCACTACATTGGAGTGGATGGCATTGTTCGAGAGTTTGACATAAAGAACATAGGCGAGAACTACCTCTATATGCTTGTCAATAGCAGCGACCCTTCGCTACTCACCCCCCGACGTGACCCCACAGAGGTGTACTTCAATATCAAGGTTCGTAAGAAAATCTACAAAAATTCGAGCGTTGCGCTATTTGTTAATCGTGCGTTTGCGTACCTGCCAGAGTACCAGCTCAATGGTGTCACCCAAATAAGATATTCGGTTCCCTACTTCGGGGCTGAGATAAATTTAGCTTTTTAATTTTAACCAATAATAACACTTTAAACCTATGAAATTATTTTCTAGACCACTTTGTATGGTCGCACTTGCGGCTGCAATGACGCTGGGCTCTTGTAAAGACAACGAGATTCCTATAGATCCGAACACCCCCGTTGAAACAGTGCTTACTGTGGGTGACTACCCTAGCGGTGTGACTGCATCATCACTCACTGAAATCGTGTTCACCACACATGAGATAAATAGCGGTGAGGAGTCAACTCAGAATTTCACTGAAATGCCCGAGACTCTTTCACTAAAACCTGGATTGTATAATATTTCTGTTACCGCATCAGCAAAGCAAGATCCAAGCAAAACGGATGCTCTAACAGATGTAAACGTTGTTGCTGTGGCTCAGAATGTAACTGTGGAGAGAAACTCTACACTACCAATCACTCTGGACTTCTTCCTCTATACTCCATCAACTAGTGATTTTGTAATCGAGGAGGTGTTCTTCACGGGTACTGTCACTGCCGAAGGCGATCCCTATTCTGGAGATACATACTTTAAAATCACCAACAATTCCAGTGAGGTTCTCTATGCTGACCGTCTTGCTGTATCTCAGACCGCACTATTGACCAATATGCAGGAAAATTACTACACAGTTGGTGGTGTTGACTACGAGAAGATTGAAGACATTGCCGTTGCAATGAAAACCAGCACTCTAGTAGAAGCACTATATATGATTCCAGGTAGCGGAAAAGATCACCCAGTTGAACCAGGCGAAAGCATCATAATCGCTGATATTGCCATCAACCACAAGGTCGAAGGACACGCAGGATCTATCGATTTGAGTGGCGCAGATTTTGAATGGTATGACGAAAAAGGTGCTGCATATGATGTTGATAATCCAGCGGTGCCAAACCTCACGAACTTCTACTCTGCTTCGGCAACAGTCTGGGGTCTTCACAATCGTGGATCGAAAGGATTTATCCTATCGCGCATACCTGAGAACGTAACACCAGAGGTATACACAACTCGCACTGCAATACTAGATGAAAATGGTGACCCAGTATTGGATCGTATGGGTGACCCTCTATTTGAAAATAGCCCTTACTATATGAACTACGCTTATATGTTCTCATACACATATCCTAATGGTACTCTCTTTGAGCGTTTGATGACTTTCAATAGCTATGTTGTTCCGAATGATTGGATTATTGATGGTGTAAATTCATCTGTTAAAGATAACTTCCAATGGTTGGTTATAGATCCTTCGATTGACATGGGTTGGACCTCAGCCTCAGAGAGCAACTTAGACGAAACTCGCTATGGAAAATCGGTGAGAAGAAAATCAACGATTAATATTTGGGGCGTACCAGTCTACCAAGACACCAACAACTCAACCAATGACTTCATCGAAAGAGCTACTCCATCTTTGATGGCAGAATAAGCATAGAGGATAAGTTGTAATATTATTTTTTTGTGATCGAAAGGCTCTGATTTCGGAGCTTTTCGACCACTAAAAAATTTATTTAGTTAATACCAAACCATTAAACAGACAATTAAGCGATGAAACTTACTACGGCTTTAATACTATTCTTAATGCTACCCCTTAGGGCATTCGGGCAAAACGATCCCAATGCTCTAAGAGATAATATTATGCACACAAATAGTCAAAGCAATGCGTTTGTTTATGACCTGAGCTCTGCGGTGGCAAAGTATTATCTATACGATCAGACACTCTATCAAGTCGAAGGGTTCTATGGTTGGGACACAGCTCATGAGCTATTCATTGATGCCTTGGGCAGTAGTGAAAGTGCAGGGGGCATGGATGTGAATGTTGCACATAGGCTCAATGCCACAACCCTTTTTTATGCCGATGCTCAATACAAAGGAGCTAAGAACATGGATGTTAGCCTAAACTCTGTTGCCGACTACCAGAGGCTCTACCCATACATTATGCGTGATAGTGTGGGAGGCGATTTGAACTCAGAACAATACCGCTTCACGCTTGGCTATGTGCAGAGTGTGGGTAATTTTATCTTGGGTGCAAAGTTCAGATACATCGCCGCTCACAACTACCGCTTGGTTGATCCTCGCCCTCGCAATATAACCTCAGAGCTGAGTGCAGGGGTAACGGCTGCATATCAACTAGGAAACTATACCCTTGGCGCAGACTACACCTACGCACGCTACACACAACAGAGCAATGTCTCAATATACAATCCCATGGGTGGAGCAATACAGTATCATTATCTAGGTCTTGGGATTCACTCTGAGCGATTTTCGAGCCTTTCTTCAGCTGCGCTTATGCGAGGTGGGGAACATAATATCTCGCTGAATGTGATGCCACGCTCGGGTTATGGGTTCTTTGTTGATGCATCTTACAAAAAAGAGGACTATGAGAAAATTATCACCGATCACCACAATCTACCCCTAAATTCACTAGACAACAACACCTATTATGCCAATGTCGCTTATCGAGTGGCAGTGGGGAAATACGACCTCAGTGCAAAAGCTGAGATCGAACAACACAAGCGAGTGGGCATTGAGCAAGCCTTTGGTTCTGCTGCCGATTCATATCCGCCCATTTCGAAGGTCGAGGCGTTTGAGATGCTCTGCAACAGAGCATCCTTCTCTGTACTCGCCCAGCGCAACGTGTCAAACAAAGTCAGGCTAGGTTTGCTGGTTGGGGCAGAGCTATTCAACGCTTCTATTTCACGCTACGATTCCTCTATCGAATGGAGCGATTTGAGCCCCAAAGCGGAGGTTTATCTAGATTATAGTGGCGAGAAAATGTGGGGAACGTTCCGCTTGGCGACCCAATACACAAACGCCCAAAATGGAGGTGCAACTCACAACCTCGCCTCCGAAGTGGTCGATGATTTTGGAGCACTGCTAACACAGTTGTGGTCGAATAGTGCCGCGTTTGATCTGTACTTCAAGCTCAACTCTCGCATAGCACTAAAACTTGGCACACAATGCACCTTGGCGCAATACAAGGGCTACAATAATACTTACTTATTCCAACACACGATTGGGATTGTGTTTTAAAAGAAATTAATTACATATTTAATTTATGAGCAATAAAATAATACAATGTGAGAACATCACTCACTATTATGGCGACAAATTGATATACGAGAACCTGAATTTCGAGGTCGAAAAAGGGCGTATATTAGGTTTGTTGGGCAAAAACGGAACGGGAAAGACCACCATCATCAACATCCTCAATGGCTACCTCAAGCCACATTCGGGCACTTGTTCCATCTTTGGAGAGAAAATGCACAGCATTAACCCACAGACCAAATCTCGCATTGGGCTGCTGCTAGAGGGACACGTACAGCACAACTATTTCAACGCCATTCAGATAGAGAAATTCTACAGCCGAATGTTCAAGCGATGGAACCGAGATTTGTATTTCGAGCTAATCAAGCGATTGCAAGTCACCCAAACCCAAAAACTCCACACCATGTCTTGCGGACAACGCTCGCAGGTCGCACTGGGGCTACTCTTCGCCCAGGAGCCTGATTTGTTGATATTGGATGACTTTTCTATGGGTCTTGACCCCGGTTATCGTAGGCTTTTTGTGGAGTATCTTCGTGATTACGTGTCGGGCGAGAATAAAACAGTGTTTTTGACCTCGCACATTATTCAAGACATGGAGAAACTCATCGACGATTGTATGATACTCGATTATGGCCGCATACTCACTCACCAATCCACCGATTCCATACTCAATAATTTCCGCAGATACACCTTCCAGTCTCCAAAAGAAGTGACAATCGAGAGTGAGCAGCTTAAAAACGTATCTCGCATTGGAAGTCAGTGGGAGTGCTACTCGTTCGAGGGTATGGAGAGCGTTGCCGCTTTGCTTGCGCCATTTGAGGTGAGCGAATTGGAGAGCCATAGCCTTAGTTTGGAGGATGCGTTTATTGGTCTAACTGGAAAATACTAAATATTAGAACTTATGTTTAAAGCAATACTATATAAAGAATGGATTAAAAGCGGACGCTTGGTTTCGCTGCTACTATTGGTGGGTGTGGCACTGTGTGTCTACACCATCATGTCAAGTTCTACCCTGCTGAGAGTCGAGGGTGCTGTAAAAGCGTGGGCTCTGATTCTGGAGAAGAGTTACTCTGTGGTTCCAAATTTCGTGGCATGGTTTATCCTTGTGTGCCCCGTTGTGATTGCGATCTCGCAATACTCTATGGAGATGGTTAATAAACGCCTAAAACTCACGCTACACTTACCTTTCGAGCCATGGAAAATTATCACCGCCACCCAAAGTTTTGGTATCCTGAGCACGCTGGTTATCTATGTGGTGACCCTACTTCCCATGTTCGTGTATTTCCAGATGGTCTACCCCACGGAGTTGGTGTGTGGTATGTTTGGTTTGTTAGTTCCCAAGCTGCTCTGTGGGCTTGCGGGCTATTTCTTGGTTGGATGGATAATAATTGAACCCATCCCCTATCGTCGAGCTATTAACCTTATTATTTCGCTTGCAATATTCTCGCTCTTCACGGGTGGTGCACTGATGGGTGCCTATGCTCAGATGTTCTACTTTAACGTTGCTATGCTTGTGGTGGCTGTGTGTGCAATGCAGCTATCGTTGGGTAGGTTTAAAGATGGTGCTCAATCCTAAAACATTTATTTAAGACTATGAAAAATCAAAATATACTTATTGCCGTAGTTGCAACATTTGTCGCCTTTCTCTTGTGCCTGTTCATCCCCAACTTTGTGCGCATGGCAACAAGCCAAAGGTCGAATATGCCTTTCTATTATTATAGTTCAGTGATCAAGGAACTTTGCTCTATTGATTACAGCGACACCGAATCAGCCGTGAGCGATATGAGTGGTAATGTCTACACCGAGGCGCAGGCCGACTCTATCCTCCCTCTTTTGAACTATCGCCAGCTGATGGCTGATGGGCGACTACCCGATTCGCTAGATGGCCACGAGCTTACGCCACAGATTCTCAACGCCACCTCTGTGGTTGAGTTCTATCGCCCTAGTCATATGCAGGCGCCTCACGTGGGTCTGACTGCTATGCTAGAGAGTATGCCAACGAGGGTTGGACTCAAACAACCAGACGATTTCTTCCGCTACACTAACTCCTTTGAGTTTATTGACGCTCAAACAAATAGTCTCGATATTGCAAAGAACGAACTCTTCGACAAGGCTCTACAAAAAGCAGGCTATAGCTTCCCTACACAATGGGTGGTGGGCGATGCCAACACTCGTAAAGCCTATGATGAAGGTTATTTTTGTCTTGACAGCAAGGGTGAGTTATTTCAAGTGAAATTGGTAAATGGTCGTCCGTTTGTGAAGAATACTAACATAGGTGATATTATGGAAGTCGAGCACTTCATTATGCACCAATCACGCAATAAAAGATTCTATGGCTTTGTGTTCGACAAACAAGGAAATACATACATCCTTGAGAGCGACAACCAAGGGGGCTATAAATCTGTGCGTTTGGACATTGATCCTATCAACCTCAAGAGTGATAGTTTCCGAGTTATGGGAAATCTTTTATATTGGAATGTTATGGTCACAACGCCCGAGCAGTACAAGATCTACGCTCTGAGGAGCGATGATCTAAGCCGTGTTGCACAACACGACCACACAATCGAGCCTTCGCTGTGGAAACATGTCTCGAAATACCTCCTCCCCGTCTACTTGTCTTTTGAGAATTCAAACGATGAGTATGTTCACGCTCGTGTGCGAATGGCTGGTTCAGGAGCATTTATGGTCAGCGGTGTTTTGGCTATCAGTGTTTTCTTGCTCATCTATCGTAGATATAGAATAAGATATACTATTTTTGCATCTATGCTAGTGCTGCTAACTGGCGCAGCTGGAATACTAGCTATGCTGATACTACCAAAATTCAACAAATAAACACTAAATAATAATTCAAACGCCAATAGGCGATAACTAAATCAACAAAAAATGAAAACAATTATTCTTTCTCTAGCAGTTGCAGTGGCTCTAGTGAGTTGTGGTTCTGCTCCAAGCGACAAAAAAACAAACGACAGCAGCACCGAAAACGCAAGTCAAACAAAAACTTCCGATTCAAAAATCCTAACTCTAGACCAGGCAATGAAAACAAGCTCAGATCTAGTTAACAAAGAGGTAGTTATCGAGGGCACAATCACCCACACCTGCAAGCACTCTGGCCGCAGATGTTTCATCGTTGGTGAAGATCAGAATTTGACTTTACGTGTGGAGGCGAAGGGTGATATCGGAGGTTTCAACCGTGAGCTTATCGGCTCGAAAGTAGCAATCACTGGCATTTTCAAAGAAAATCGCCTGACCGAAGAATACCTAGACCAATGGGAAGAGTCTGTTCGTGAGGCTGCTGGCAAGGAGGACGGCTCTGCTGAGGCTTGTGGCGCAGAGACTAACAACATCAACAATATGCGTAAGTGGATGAAAGATAACAACAAGGATTATTATTCTGTTTACTATATGGATGGTAACTCTTACGAGGTTCTAGACTAATCATACTCCAAACACAGAATTGATGAAAACTAAGAATCGTATACTAAAATGGGTACGCATTGTCCACAGAGACCTCGGGTTTTTGATGGTGGGCGTATCCATCATATATGCAGTCTCAGGCATTATCGTAAACCATATGGGCGAGACTGACCCTGCCTATGACACTGTCGCCGAAACAATCACCATCCAAAGCGGAGTGAGCGATCAGGAGCTCCCAGAGCTTTTTGCTAACGAAGGGCTACCCACAATTAAGAGTGTGGCTAAAATCGACTCTACTCACTCTCGGGTGATGCTAGAGGGAGGTGTGGGAGTTTATAGCTCACAGAGCGGCGAGCTCACCTATGAGCAGCACCGTCAGCGCAAGATAGTGTATTGGTTCAATCGTCTTCACCTCAACAGAGTAAGCGGATGGAGCATTATGGGTGATTTCTTCGCCATTTCGCTCATCTTCTTCGCCATCTCGGGGGTGTTTATGGTCAAGGGCAAAAACAGTGTCCTCAGACGAGGAAAATGGTACTTGCTGGCAGGTCTGCTCATACCAATTGCATATGTACTATTCTCTTAAAGCGAGATGCTCTGATCTTTACTAGTTGTTCGCAGCGAGCCGCAGGGTAGTTTATTTGCCTCGAACTGCGCTATTCATGGTGAGAAAGTAAAGGACACTCGTTGACTCACAAGGGATTTTTAAAGAATAATCAGACAATAAAATGGGTTACTACACAGAATTAAGTATTGGAGGGTTGAATGGGTGATTGGGCGAAACCTCAACATAGATAGTAAACATTGCCGACTTACACGTACCTAAAAGTGATATTCGACTCGTTAATTTCATAATCTCACTATCACATTGCTAAGGTTATTGCGATTTGTATACAAAGCATTCACAGCTCTATACTCAAACAGCAGTGGCAAACGTGAGTCAAGTTGCTCGCAATAGATTATGCTATGATGAATTTGAGAAGTATGGAATTCAAAAATTTGCTCCGTTGTAATTTGAATTATTTTGAAAATGGCTAGTTTGCGAAATTTATAACTATATTTACACCATAGCTTCAGTAATGAGAACTATCATACTACCATAACCTAATATTTCAAAATGAAAACAATCTTTTTAATTCTACTCCTAAGAGTCTGTGGAACGCTCAATGCACAAGTGCCCATCACTGACTCACTCGATCTTTTCCTACTTTTGGGTCAATCTAACATGGCTGGCTATGGCGTGATTTTACCACAAGACCGCCAAAGCATAGAGAATGTTTACACTCTCAGAGAGAGCGATCAGAGCTTTCACTGGGAAAAAGCCTCGCAACCCATACACAAGCGCCTCTCGAGCGATGCGTTCTGTCTTGCAGGGCCATTTGCCAAAAGATACGTAGAGATGTTCCCCGACAAACAAGTAGGGCTTATCCCTATGGCATGGGGCGGTGCCGAGCTTGCACAAATGAGCAAAGGAACAGAATTCTATCAACAGATCATCACCGCGAGCATATGGGCAAAGAAAAACGGCAGCCTCAAAGGAATACTTTTTCATCAAGGCGAATCCGACACTACCGACCCCGAAAAATCACAGAGCTATCTATCGCGTCTCCAGCAGTTTATCACAGACCTACGAGCGGACCTATCCGAGCCCGAATTAGTGGTTATCGTGGGCAATCTGGCTGAATTCTATAGCACTGGCAAGGATCACAACTCACCTGAGCGTGTCAAACAAATCGACCAAGTCAAGCAATCCCTTAAAGAGGTAGCCAATACAACCCCAAACACACTCTATGTCGAATCAACAGGCCTACGCTCTATCGACCACCATCAGGTTCACTTCGACAGAGAATCCTATATTATATTTGGCAATAGATATTTCGACGCCTACTGGCAACACCTATACAGATAAATAGCCCGAGAATAGAAAAAATCTCCGCCTGCAAACAATCCTCTAAAATTTAGGGTGTTTGCAGGCGGAGATTTTTATGTTCTAAACTCTACTATAAATCACTCATTACGCCCTGAGTCTGTATTATAATGGAGCAATCTCACCGCCCTTAAGTCAAGCAGCATTATTTCAAGGTGACATATATATGCTTTATTTCAATATTTAGTGTGATAACTAGGATTTCTAGTATACTACACACATACGAAATTATTGCCACATGTCATTGGATAGTGAATATGGTTTTTGTGAACTCAATGCTTTTGTTGATTTCTCAGGTTTGGAAGTCATCTCAAATATAATTTCGGCACCATTGATTAGCTCTTGGTGTGTGAAGAATCTTTTTGTGTGCTGTTTTCCATTTAAGAATACTTTTTTCACATATCTATTTTTTGAACTTACGCCTGGTGCTTTGATCACAAGTTTTTTGTTATTCTCCAAGTCAATCTTCATATAATCAAAATATGGAGCCCCTATGACATATTCATCCGACCCTGGACACACTGGGTAGAATCCCATCGATGAGAATATGTACCAAGCGGACATCTGACCACAGTCATCATTTCCACAAAGACCATCTATGCGGTTTTGATACATGTTATCCATTATCTCTCTTATGTAATATTGCGTCTTCCATGGTTGAGAGGTCCACATAAAAAGATAAGGAACATGATGACTAGGTTCATTTCCGTGTACATAATTTCCCATAAGCCCCTCTTTAGTCACATCCTCTGTGTGCGCATAATACTTGGAGGGTAGATCAACCGTAAATAGAGAATCTAGTCTCTCAGTAAAACGTTTTTCACCTCCCATAAGAGATATTAATCCATCAACATCATGGGGCACATAAAGTGAATAGTTCCACGCATTACCCTCAATGAATCCTTGTCCGTGTGTGTTCCACTGATCAAAATCTTTACGAAACTCTCCTTTTCTGTCTTTGGGGCGTGCAAAACCAATAGTTTGGTCAAATATATTTTTATACGAAGCTGCTCGTTTCTTGTATTCTCTGGCGATGTCATCTGCACCCATCTTTCTTGCCATGTTATAGATGGTAAAATCATCGTAAGCATACTCTAGCGTTATTGACGCAGAGTAAGGCGTGCGCTCCGATGGAACATAGCCCAGCTTTACATACTCATCTACTCCATCAAGATATTCAATATTGGCACTCTCAACAACTGCTTGCATTGCTTTTGGGACATCCATTTTTATGCCCTTTACATATGCATCTGCAACAACAGAAACTCCATGATAGCCAATCATACACCAGTTTTCATTCCCCATATGACTCCAAATGGGCAATGAATTATGAACACTTTGCGAATGGTGTGCCAAAAAAGAAGCGATCAAATCCTTTGACAAAGATGGCTCAAGTAAATTATATAAAGGATGTAATGCTCTGTATGTATCCCACACCGAAAACACAGTATAGTTTGTAAAATCTTTTGCCTGGTGAATCTGATGGTCTATACCTCTGTATTTGCCATCATAATCCATATAAACAGATGGATTTATGCGCGTGTGATACATCGATGAGTATAAATTATGCGTTGCATCCTTGTCTCCCGTGACATCCATCTTGTTCATCACATCATTCCATGCGTCTTTTGCTCTGCTGGCAAGTGTTGAAAAATCAACATCATCAGTCTCTCTCTTTAGGCTCTCAAGTGCACCCTGTGTGCTAACTCCAGAGAGTGCACATTTTAGAACAAGGGGTTCATTGTCGCTGACATCAAATTTAAAGTAAGCGGTTATCTTTCGCGCTCCCATCTCGGGGAAATTCTGGGTTTGATCAAACTTGCGCCAAAATCCTGTGTATGGTTCATCGCCATGGTTAGTAAAACCATAGTCTTGGATAGGCTTCGAGAGAGATATTGCGAAATAGGTATAATTTACTCTCGACCATCCATTTGTCATGCGGTATCCAGTTATCAAAGTCGGACTTTCAACCCTAACGTTTGCCCACAACACTTTCCCATCATAATTATAAATGCCATGTAGCAAATCTAAAATTACGTTTCCTGTTTCTGTCCCCTGTGGATAATGGTATTTATGAATACCCACACGTTTGGTGGCTGTTAATTCTACGTCTACTCCATAATCGTCAAGATGCACCCCATAATATCCAGGTTTGCACTGCTCGTTAGTGTGAGAGTAGCGACTCCTATATCCACTCTGGGGATTTGCTTCTGTTCCGGGGTTTAACTGTATGTTGCCAACAGTTGGCATAATCAAAATATCTCCCAAATCAGAATGTCCTGTTCCATTAAAATGAGTGTGACTAAAACCTACAATGGTGGGATCGTCATATTGATAGCCCGCACAATATGCATATACTCCCTTTTGATATTCGCCGTTAATATTGTGAGGTATCGTGTCTGTGTCGGGGCTCAACTGTACAATTCCATTTGGGTAACATGCTCCGGGGAAAGTATGCCCCATTCCTTTTGTTCCGATACGTGGATCTACATAGTCTATTTTCTCTTGTGCAACTACATTGCAAAGTATCAGTGTCTGTGAAAAAACGATTGATAATACTCGTATTATTTTTTTCATTCTCAGTTATGTTTTATCTCTTTGTTATATTATTGTTTATCATTTAATGGTCAAAATTGAGCGATCTAGTTTAATTTCGATTTTGTATTATTCTGCTGTTCCTCTAAAAAACGTTGATACTCATCCCACAGCTCTTGCGTTGTTATTGGTTGCTGGAAGATGTACTGCATTGCGCCGTCGAAACTCCATTGTTCAAGATCGCGTGCAGATGCGTGAAACTTACGAATAGCATTTGGATCTTTTGTTTTTAGCCAATGCAAGAAAAAGCCTGTTGTTTTATATCCGTCCAGCCAATGTCCTGCTGGTTTACGCATAAGTTCAACATCAAACAAGCCAGCCTCTATTCTAACGGCGTCTGCCACTCCCTCTATATGAGCCCAAAACACTCCTCCATCTGCGTAAGTACCACATCCCTTTGGTTCATACTGATATGCGTGAGTGAGTTCATGAAAGAGAACACCTCGTGTTTCGTCATTCAAGTTATATAGTGATTGTGAGCCTATCTTTTCACAATACTTTGTGCTGTAAACAACAGACACCGTTGGTGCTGCTCCACTCTTAGCCGATATTCCATCGTAATGACGCAGGGTGTACAGCAAAGTATCAACATTGAGCAATGGATCATCTTGTGAATAGTGTAATATTTGACACACTCTCTGTGCATGGTAAGCAACATACTCAGGGACATCTTGAACTAACTCATTATATATTCTTGATCCCAGCGAAATACTATCCTCAACGATGAGCTCAACCTTGGGAAATGGAAAATTCTCCCAGCCCTGTGATATATTCTTCTCAAAAAAGGCGATCTCTGATATAGATACAGAATCGTGATTTGAATCAAATCGTATTTTGTAACTTTTATAATCTTGTTCTGATGGCAATACGAATGTTTTTTCCTGAAAGCGAGCGCAAAACTTCACCGAATCTCGACTCTCTATTTTTTGCCATGATTCGCCATCGTGACCATATAAATTCCATTTGACTGGATCATACTCGCTGCTATTTCCCGACGACCATACTTTGTATGATCTAAGCTTTGCGTTATGTACTACTTCTATGTCCGTTTCACTATCAAACATTAAAGATGTTCTAGTTTGTCCATCTGTTAAGACCTCAAAACTGTATTGATTGTTGTTGTTTTGGCAACCAATCAGAGCCAATGAAAGAAAGATAGCTGTAAAATTCTTGTTATGCATTTTATTCTTTTACGTTTTACTGATATTCTCTGTAGCAATAGCTGAAGTTTAAGACTGGAATGTCATGCTAGTGCTGGAATGTTAATTATCGTGTCATTTTTTTATTTGCTACCCACACCCGCTGCCAATCTAATGATAACTCACACTGATTTATTCTTGATCAGTGTCACATTTACAAATATACTCACTTATTCCACATTGGCAAATAACTAAATACCCACATTTTACATTTTCCAAACAAGAAAACAAGCCAATCATCACATTATTAACACACGGTAATTAAATTATTTGCACTCTAATCTCAATCATCTCTAAGCACACATTTATCTGGTTTTTCGGCATCTATTAAATCATACGAAGATAATCCCTTGACCTCTATTGGCAAGGATCAATACCAAGCAGAGTGCAGGATGCAAACAACTAACTTTTCAGCCTTACGTACGATCCTTTTAAGACAACAGATCTTTCGACTACCCATCCCGAAAAACTCAAAGAGATGATACAATTTGCTAACGACTACCTCTGTGAGTGTCCCAATAGCATAGGTAGAAAACACACCAGAGATACTCGTGGGCTCAATTGCACACGCTCATTTGGGTCTTAGAGGTTCTTTTGCATACGCCATTCCCCTAGCCTACAAGTTATCTTATTTTATGTAGTATTATCACAAAAATTTGATTGAACTTCTATAGCAGGAGTAAAAAATTCTACGACATCGAAATTTTCACTTACATTAAAAATTAAATCCTTATATTAGATGTATAGATTTTTTTTGTTATTTTTGTGGAGTTTTGAAATAACGAACTAGAAAACAACTAAACCTAAATAAACTAAAACATGAAAAAAATCCTTACAACCTTAGGGGTGTTTGCGCTTGGTTTGCTTTTGCAGTCGTGCAAAGGAGACGCCACTGTGGCATCCTATCAAATCATTCCAATCGTGCAGAGCATATCTGAGAGTGGACAAACTCCCTTTGAGCTGAGCTCATCGACACAGATCATCAGCGGCACGGATGCAAAGATGGCTGCAAACGCTGAATTCCTCGCGCAATTCATCAAGGCATCAACTGGTCTTACCCTAGAGGTTGTTGCAGAAGGCTCGCCAAGTGGAAACATTGTGCTCTCGATTGAAGAAGGCGACAATTCCGAAGGCTACACACTAACGGTCAATGGCCAAGGTGTAACCATCTCGGGAGCAAGCCCAGCGGGAGTGTTCTATGGCATTCAGACACTCAGAAAATCTATCCCCGTTCAACCCACTTCAATAGTTGAACTACCAGCGGTTGAAATAAACGACGCGCCTCGTTTCTCTTATCGTGGTGTACACTTGGACGTAGGTCGTCATTTCTACTCTATGGACGAGATTAAGAAATTCATCGACATGATGGCTCTTCATAATATGAACCGCTTTCACTGGCACCTCACCGAAGATCAAGGATGGAGACTAGAGATCAAGAAGTATCCTCTACTAACTGAAATCGGCTCTAAGCGTAAGGAAACAGTCATTGGTGGCAATAGTGGCAAGTATGATGGCAAACCTTATGGAGGTTTCTACTCTCAAGATCAAGCGCGTGAGATTGTGAAATATGCAATGGATCGCCACATTGAGGTAATTCCTGAGATTGACCTACCTGGTCACATGCAGGCGGCACTTTCTGCCTATCCTGATTTCGGTTGTACGGGAGGTCCATACGAAGTGTGGACTCAGTGGGGAGTTTCAGACAATGTACTTTGCGCTGGTAATGAGCAGACTCTTCTATTTGTTGAAGATGTATTGGCAGAGGTGATTGATATTTTCCCATCTAAATACATCCACATTGGAGGTGATGAGTGCCCCAAGACTCAATGGGCGAAATGTCCTAAGTGTCAGGCTAAAATCAAAGAGCTGGGCATCAAAGGAGACAAAGCGCACTCAAAAGAAGAATACTTGCAGAGCTATGTTATCAAGCGTGCCGAAAAATTCCTTAACGACAAAGGTCGTCACATCATTGGATGGGATGAAATCCTTGAAGGAGGCCTTTCAGAGACTGCAACTGTGATGGCGTGGCGTGGTGAGGCCGAAGGTCTAAAGGCTGCAAAAATGGGTAACAACGTGATTATGAGCCCCAACTCATACCTTTACTTTGACTACTACCAAACTACCGACACCGAAAATGAGCCCCTTGCAATTGGTGGTTATCTCCCAATAGAGAGAGTCTACAACTACGAGCCTCTAAACCCTGCGCTGAGCGAGCAAGAAGCAAAACACATCGTGGGTGTGCAGGCTAACCACTGGAGCGAGTACATGCCTACTTACTCTCAGGTTGAGTATATGGCTGTGCCTCGTTGGGCAGCATTGGCTGAGGTGCAGTGGAGTCCTGCGAAGCTAAAGAATTATGAAAATTTCCTTGAGCGCATCCCTCAGCTACTTGCAATCTACAACCAATTGGGTTATAACTATGCAAAACACTTGTTTGATGTGAACGTTAATTTCGCGGTCGACACAGACAAGGGAGCTGTTATGGCTACTCTATCAACGCTCAATGATGCTCCTATCTACTACACAACGGATGGTAGCACTCCTAGCGCAAGCTCTCAGCTCTACACTGAACCTGTTGCTTTAAACACCGATGGTGTGTTCAAAGCAATCGCTATTCGCCCAGCTGGCGAGAGCCGTGTGTTCTCTGACAGCCTCACTATGAGTAAGTCGTCAGCCAAGAAAATCACAGCCAACCAACCCATCAATATGCAGTATGAGTATAATGGTATCACAACGCTTGTCGATGGACTCAAGGGAGGTAGTAACTACAAGACGGGTCGTTGGATTGCTTTTGCGGGAAATGACCTAGATGCAACCATTGACCTGGGTGCAGAGCAGGAGATCTCGAGTGCTGCAATCACCGCAAATGTTGCAATGTATGACTGGATTTTTGGTCCTCGTAGTTTCACTGTCGAGGTTTCAACAGATGGAAAAACTTTCACAGAAGTTGCAAACGAGAACTACCCAGCTATGAAAAATACTGATCGCAATGGACTACTCCAATATCAGGTGAAATTCCCCGCAACAAAAGCTCAGTTTGTAAGAGTTGTGGTTGGATCGGAGCGATCAATCCCTGCATGGCACAGCGGTAGCGGCAAGAGCGGTTATCTATTCGTTGATGAAATTTCTATCAATTAATCCCACTCTAGCCAAGATGGCACATCCAACAAAAGATTAAAACATATTTTAATCGTAGAACGAAAGTCCCGACTCGCGAGAGTTGGGACTTTTTCCATGTACAAAACACTAAAATTGATTTTTTTCATTCAAGGATACTGCAAGGCAATTAACCAACATTTTGAGATTACCACTCTGTCATTCAAAGTCATATCTTTAACAAGCACCCAGCATCAGCTGTGCAAACGTTAATTCGTCTCCTTTGTTTTGGCTATCGGAGTTTTCTTGCTTTTCAAGCGTAAATATATAATAAAACACACTACTTTTGTAAATATACTAATACAACAAACTGGAATTGTAGAAATACTAGCCGTGCTGATAATTCAACAAATAAACACTAAATAACAATTCAAACGCCAATAGGCGATAACTAAATCAACAAAAAATGAAAACAATTATTCTTTCTCTAGCAGTTGCAGTGGCTCTAGTGAGTTGTGGTTCTGCTCCAAGCGACAAAAAAACAAACGACAGCAGCACCGAAAACGCAAGTCAAACAAAAACTTCCGATTCAAAAATCCTAACTCTAGACCAGGCAATGAAAACAAGCTCAGATCTAGTTAACAAAGAGGTAGTTATCGAGGGCACAATCACCCACACCTGCAAGCACTCTGGCCGCAGATGTTTCATCGTTGGTGAAGATCAGAATTTGACTTTACGTGTGGAGGCGAAGGGTGATATCGGAGGTTTCAACCGTGAGCTTATCGGCTCGAAAGTAGCAATCACTGGCATTTTCAAAGAAAATCGCCTGACCGAAGAATACCTAGACCAATGGGAAGAGTCTGTTCGTGAGGCTGCTGGCAAGGAGGACGGCTCTGCTGAGGCTTGTGGCGCAGAGACTAACAACATCAACAATATGCGTAAGTGGATGAAAGATAACAACAAGGATTATTATTCTGTTTACTATATGGATGGTAACTCTTACGAGGTTCTAGACTAATCATACTCCAAACACAGAATTGATGAAAACTAAGAATCGTATACTAAAATGGGTACGCATTGTCCACAGAGACCTCGGGTTTTTGATGGTGGGCGTATCCATCATATATGCAGTCTCAGGCATTATCGTAAACCATATGGGCGAGACTGACCCTGCCTATGACACTGTCGCCGAAACAATCACCATCCAAAGCGGAGTGAGCGATCAGGAGCTCCCAGAGCTTTTTGCTAACGAAGGGCTACCCACAATTAAGAGTGTGGCTAAAATCGACTCTACTCACTCTCGGGTGATGCTAGAGGGAGGTGTGGGAGTTTATAGCTCACAGAGCGGCGAGCTCACCTATGAGCAGCACCGTCAGCGCAAGATAGTGTATTGGTTCAATCGTCTTCACCTCAACAGAGTAAGCGGATGGAGCATTATGGGTGATTTCTTCGCCATTTCGCTCATCTTCTTCGCCATCTCGGGGGTGTTTATGGTCAAGGGCAAAAACAGTGTCCTCAGACGAGGAAAATGGTACTTGCTGGCAGGTCTGCTCATACCAATTGCATATGTACTATTCTCTTAAAGCGAGATGCTCTGATCTTTACTAGTTGTTCGCAGCGAGCCGCAGGGTAGTTTATTTGCCTCGAACTGCGCTATTCATGGTGAGAAAGTAAAGGACACTCGTTGACTCACAAGTAAGAGAAGAGGTGAAATAAACAATTAAAAGTGAAAACATGCGACTATCCGCATATTTTCACTTTTTTTATGGCTATGCTAGACACAAGAATTACGCAAACCTACGAAAGCTATTAGATAGCCGACAGAATATTGCTGTTAACACATCGAGCTCACGCCAATATATCTACAAACAAAATCTTGGCAACAACGTATATGCCTTAAAATGCCAATACTCACACAAAGAGCAATAGGTCATCAAAATTTTTCGTCTAAAATAAAATTTGTATATTTACGCAATAAAACTCTATCGGTGACGGCGTATGATATCTGACAAGAACCACAGAGGGTGATTCGCGCCATAGATTGGCGATATTGGGGTTAACTTAAGTAAACATTCAATACACGATTACACTTGAAAAGGGAGAAAAATTCGTAAAATTCGGTGGTAGGGAGCTTTCGTGGTAGAGATAGAGTTTTATGTATGTACTCTCAATGGAATCAGAGAGATAAATGGGAGAGTCTCTTGAGCAAATTCCCTCGCAGAGAACTCAACCATAAACATTATCTAAAGTATAGTGACAAACAGATTTAAAGAACTGGAGACATCCTCAACAGTCGCTCTCAAAAAAGGCTAGGATTCTTCACGGCAAATGAAATTTTTAAACAAACAATAAAAGATAATTCGGTCAAATTTACAGATTGCATTAAACATTAATAATTAAAACTTATGAAAAAGTTACTATTGTTTCTCTCGCTGACCTTTGTTAGTCAGGCTATGATTATTGGCTGTCAAGATGGTGGCATTGAAACCCCTACTGAACCTATTGTGATTTCCAATGCTTTCAAAAACCTAAACTTTGAAACAGAAATCAGTGCAAAAAACATCGAATTTACAGCCAACGCACCTTGGACAGCGAGCGTATCGCAATCTAAAACTGACCAACAATGGGTAAATATCTCTCCCACCTCAGGTGGCGCGGGCTCTCAGTCGATTGAGGTAAACGTCAAGGCGAACACCGAGTTCGTTAGCCGAAGTGCCATTATTACTTTAAATTCTGGTGGATCAACATACACGATTTCAATTTCTCAAAATGCGGCGTTGAAAACACTTTCTATTGACAAGAACTCTCAAAGCGTTTCTGCAGATGAGGGAACTTTTAATGTGAGCGTGACTTCAAACACTGACTGGACAATTAGCGAGGTGCCCTCGTGGGCTAGTGTTACGCCATCTCAAGGCAATGGAAATTCTCAAGTGCTTGTCGCATATCAAGCAAACACAGACCAAGCAGTGCGTAGCGCAACTATCAAGTTCATTGCTGGCGAGCTTACACAAGATCTAATCATCACACAAGAGGGCGATTCGACCGATGTTGACACAGAGAAAACGCTTTCTATTGACAAGAACTCTCAAAGCGTTTCTGCAGATGAGGGAACTTTTAATG
>CAYJLY010000013.1:0-2434 GCA_964371385.1 uncultured Rikenellaceae bacterium | reverse complement strand
ATCAAGCAAACACAGACCAAGCAGTGCGTAGCGCAACTATCAAGTTCATTGCTGGAGAACTTACACAAGATTTAACCATCACACAGCAAGGAGCCACTCCTGGTGAGAATGTTAGCGAAGTTGAATTCTCATCAACGATAGTTCCAGTGGATGGTGCCGCGGTATCTCAGTTTAGCAATGGCGACACTGTTGCTGTAACAAGCTATTACCACTCAACAGGAAAAGAGGTCTCGGAAAGTGTGATCTATGTTTATAGTAATGGACGTTTTGTGAGTGATTCGCCTATTGAGTTTGACCAAACCCAACAGAGACTACTCCACTATGCAAGTTATCCATTTAACAGTGGCATAAATTTCACTTTCAATGTCGCCACAGACCAATCAAGCGCTACTGCTTACAAGAACAGCGATTTGATGAGTGCTATTGTAAATGCAACCAACAGCACAACTCCAGAGTTGGTATTTTATCATCGCCTAAACAATCTAAAGATAACATTGACTTCGAGCGAAGTAGAACTTAGTGGGGCGAGTATAAAGATTTTTGCAAAGACTCAAACTCTATGCGATATATCCAAGAGTGTTTTTAGTGCTACTGGAACCACCAGCGAGGTTTTGCCACTTTCGAGAGGCAACAACACATTCAATGCATTTGTCGCTCCACAGACCATTAGTAAGGGAGTTAAATTTATTATGGTAACATTGGGCGAAAATGAGTACTTATTTAACGCCCCTAGTGATATTGTTCTTACCTCTGGTGCTCAAAACCACCTTAACTTAGAGATCAAAGACAACACACTTGTTTTCTCTGGCGATATAAATCCTTGGCAGGACGGTGAATAGTAATCAATAGTTTAAAACTTAACAAAATATATCATTATGAAAAGATTAATTTTCAAAGCAGCAAGCCTATGCTCACTTGCATTCCTTGCCAGCGCATGTCAAAATGACGACAGCCGATTAATTCCAGAACCCAACCCCACAGTGGGATCGGTTAGCTTTCAGAGTGAAATTACCTCTCGCGCTACTGACACAAAATTTGAGGCTGGAGATCAGATTTCTGTGACTGCCTACAACCAAGACGGCAGCATCTTCCATTCAAACGCAAACTACACATATGGGGAGGATGTCTTTACTAGTGTTGCGCCAATTAAGTATGAGAACGATGAGCACCAACTCAGTTTTCGTGCCGTTTACCCCTATACCGAGGTTTCGACCACGGGTGCATTTTCTTTCGAGGTGAAAACCGCACAAAATGAAGGTACAAACTACACATTGAGCGATTTGATGAGTAGCTACGCTAGCGAAACTCAGAGTACCAGCCCGAGGCTAATTTTCAACCACTTGCTCACTCGCGTAGTGATTAATGTTACCAAGACCGACATCGCTTTGGACGAAGCTGTTGCCACGATTACGGCTCAGGGTGGGGCGGACTACAACTTGATTACTAGCACCTCGACTGTCAAGGGCGAGGCTGCGGCAATCACTATGGCAAAAAACGGCACCAATAGCTACAAAGCGATTATCCCGCCTCAGAATATTGCCCAGGGGGTCGGCTTTGGTGCGATCACAGTGGGTGGTGAGGTTTATGAGTTTAGCTTTGAGTTCGGTAAATTGTTTAGCGGAGGAAAGCAGTATAGTTTTGATATGGAGATCAAGGATGGTGCTATCAAGTTTATTTCTTCGAGCATTAACGATTGGGACGATGGCGATACGGCTGTCGAGGGCGAGGCGACTTTTGCGCTTGATCAGGTGAGCTCTTCGTCTTATCCCGAGAATGCCAAAAAATGGATAATCACCGATGCCGCTGCCACTTATGAGCAGATGGAGGGTCTGCGCAATGCTCTTTACGCTATGCGCTACAATAAAACCAAAGTTATCCTCGAGTTTACTAACCTTACCTCTATGCCAGCCAAAGGGCTTAATAATAGCGATGCTTTTGAGAGCGTGATTATGCCCCTTGCTACTACTATTGGCGAGCAAGCGTTCTATGATTGCGATGCCTTGGTTCTTGTGAGCTTGCCATTAGCTGAGACCATCGAGAAAGAGGCGTTCGAGAATTGCGTGGCTCTTAACTCTATCGAACTACCAGCGGCTACTACCATTGGCGAGGGCGTGTTTATGGGCTGCTCTGAGCTAACAACAGTGTTGTTGCCAGCGGTGACTAAGGTCGGTAGTCTTGCGTTTAGTGCGTGTCCGAAACTCACTGCGCTTACTCTTGCAAGCACTTCTACTTTGGCTGAGTTTGGCGATGCTACTATTAATGTGTTTAAAGATACGGATATTAGCAAAATCGCTGTTACTGTTGGTAGTGGCGTTAATGTGAGTAGTAAAACTATCCTTGCCCCTATTGCAAATAGCGGAATGGTGGCATACGGATCATTTGCATCTATCACAGGAGGAACAGCTATTTTGCTAATATCCGTATCTTTAAACAC
>CAYJLY010000012.1:41920-50339 GCA_964371385.1 uncultured Rikenellaceae bacterium | reverse complement strand
CAAAGAGACGGACGCACCGCACCCCGACAGGGCAATTGCAAAGGCATTTAAAGCAGGGCTCCCCCCGCGGGAGGTGCGAGCCGCACGGGCAATTTTGCTCTCTTTCAGAGGCAGCGCCCTCGCAGCGCACGCCTTGAACGACAAACTTGCTAAAACAGACCATAAATACGCTCTGCGTCCCTAGTCGATGTAGACACGCTTGATGCGCGAGGAAATTGAGGTTAACACCTCGTAAGAAATTGTGCCATAGAGCACAGCGAGAG
This sequence comes from uncultured Rikenellaceae bacterium, assembly GCA_964371385.1. Lineage (GTDB taxonomy): Bacteria > Bacteroidota > Bacteroidia > Bacteroidales > Rikenellaceae > Mucinivorans. The sequence continues at coordinate 50,076 of CAYJLY010000012.1, read as the reverse complement.
CCTCTACACTCTCTCCCCATCCGAAAATTTCGACTTCATCCCCTAGGCTAACACTATCAATATCGGTAACATCCACAATGGTGGTATCCATGCTAACATTACCAATGATAGGCGCAAAGTGGGAGCCTATCTTAAAGTTCCACGCACCATTGCTTGCCGAGCGTCGCAGCCCGTCCGCGTAGCCTATGGGAACAACAGCCAGCAGAGTATCTCGTTGAGCGATTCCTCTACAAGTATAGCCCACAGTATCCCCCTTGGGCACTTTTTTGAGTTGCACCACTCGACTCACCAAGCGACACACTCCCTGCGAGCCGCTCATCGCTCCTCCGCCATAGAGCCCCAGCCCAAGGCGCACCATATCAAATTGTGCTTTTTCTCCCAAAACTTCATCAACACAGAAACGCTCTATGCCCGAAGAGTTTAGAATATGTCGCAAAGGCGTGATGTCTTGTTGCAAAGAAGCGCAAAACTCACTGGAGAGCTCATCGAAAAGTTCAATCTGGCTACGTGTAAAATCATCAAAGGAGGGCATATCAGCTGAGGCTAGGTGCGAGAAAATCGATGCCACGGTGACCTGTGGGCTAGAATTTATCAACTGTGCCGCCTGCTTAAGTTCCTCGTGGGACATCCCCAAGCGGTGCATGCCGCTGTCTATTTTAATATGTATGGCTCGCTCACTCACCCCCGCAAGGCGCACTCTTTCAATAAATTCACGCAGTGAGGCAAGGTTATAAATCTCGGGCTGCAAATCTCGCTCGAGCATCACCGCAAACGACCCACTGTCGGCATTGAGTACCACTATGGGCAGATGTATGCCCGCCTCGCGCAGTTCTACTCCCTCGTCTGCAAAGGCAACGGCAAGATAATCAACCGCTTGGGCCTGCAACATGCGAGCCACCCCAACACTTCCCATACCATAGCCCTGAGCTTTTATCATTGCCATAGTTTTCACTCCTGAGCGCAATTTGGATCGGTAGAGGTTTAGGTTTTCACTCATCGCCCCGAGATTTACCTCCAGCATGGTGGTGTGGGTGTGGCTCTCGAGCGAATGTACTATTTTCTCTAGCCCCGAGCCGTGAGTGCCTTTGATTAGCACCACTTTGTCTTTTATTTTGGAACTATCAAAACGAGTTAGCATCTGCGCGGGGTCTTTGTAGAATTCGCCATGGGTAAAGCAAGCGCGATGGCGCATCATATCCTCGCCTATGCCCACAAAATCTTTTATCTGAGACTCTTCCAACATCCTCGCCACAGCTCCATATAGAGCCTCTTTATCAGCTCCACTTCCCATAATATCCGAAAGCACGAGCATTATGTCGCGACCCGCCGCCTCTTTGCGAGTGAAATCTAGTGCGCCACGTAGCGAATTCAGGTCTGAACAGAAAGTATCGGCAATAATCAAACTCCCCAACAATCCCTCGCTCCGTTCTAGGCGCATAGCCACGGGGGGCAATTTCTCAAACTCAAGCATCTTTAGCCTCAGTGAATTAAATAACTGCTCTACGCAACTAAAATTCTGCTGCTCTATGGTTTGCGCTTCTTGCGAGGGTGTAATTACAAGGCGTGTCCCACGGGCAAGTATCATTTTTTGAGCGAGTTTTTGCTCGCTATTTTCAAAGTTTTCGCTGTGCGCCACCCCAATATTCGTTAGAATGACCACATCGGGATGTATCATATCTTGGAGCACTTCCATCTCGCCTACTCTCGAAATACCAGCCTCAATGACTGCCACACGCTCATCACCCTCTATCATCAGCAGCGAGAGAGCCACCCCCAGTGAGGAATTATACGAGCGAGGTGAACGAAACAATCGCCCATTTTCGCTGCTCCACATAGCCCCTATCCATTCCTTGACTACCGTCTTGCCACGAGAGCCCGTGATGCCAACCACCACACCTTTGAATTGTTTGCGATGGTACTTGGCGAGCTTTTGTAAGGCCTCCAAAGAATTTTCGACCACCACAAAACCACAATGCTCAAAAAAATCACCCTCAGGCAGCTTTTCCACCATGAAACCTCGCACCCCTCGCCCTATGAGTTCCTCCACAAAGTCATGCCCATCGTGATTCACTCCACGCATAGCCACAAAAAGAGCTGCCACGGGGCAGATATTGCGAGAATCCGTAGCAATGCCACTGGCAACAATATCTCCCCCGTGGAGCACTCCTCCAACTATGGAGGCTATTTCACTAAGAGTATATCTCACAGCGTTTTAACAATTTACAAACTAGCCAAAAAACGCTCCGCTTCTATGGCAGCCATACATCCCGAACCAGCGGCAGTGATAGCCTGACGGTAGTGAGGATCTTGCACATCGCCAGCGGCAAAAACGCCCTCAACGTTGGTGCGACCACCTTGCGAGGTCTTGATGTAACCCTGCTGGTCAAGTTCGATTTGCCCATCAAGCATTTTCACATTTGGAGTGTGGCCAATGGCTAGGAAGAATCCATCAATCTCTAGGGTTCGTTTCTCGCCCGAGGTGCTCTCTATCAGTGCGCCCTTAACGCCCGTTGTGGTATCGCCCAAGACCTCTAGAGTGTTATGCTCAAAGATTACTTCTATATTCTCAGTGGCAAAAACTCTATCTGCCATCGCCTTGCTGGCACGCAGGTAGTCTTTGCGAACGATCATGTAGACCTTGCGACAAAGACCCGCGAGATAGGTCGCCTCCTCACAAGCGGTATCACCACCTCCAACAACCGCCACATCTTTGCCACGGTAGAAAAATCCATCACACGTTGCACAAGCCGACACACCCTCGCCCCTAAGATTCATCTCACTTTCCAGACCAAGGTATTTTGCAGTAGCCCCCGTTGAAATAATAATCGTCTGAGCCTCAATGGCTTCTTTGCCATCTACACTCACCTTAAAAGGGCGCTGCGAAAGATCCATTTTGGTAACCACCCCAAAGCGGCTATCAGTACCAAAACGCACCGCCTGCTCGCGGAGTTGCTCCATCATATCAGGACCTGAAACTCCCCCAGGGTAGCCCGGGAAGTTTTCTATCTCGGTGGTGGTTGTGAGTTGTCCACCAGGCTCATTGCCCTCGTAAAGCACGGGGCTAAGATTGGCGCGCGAGGCATAAATTGCAGCAGTGTATCCAGCTGGGCCACTGCCCACGATCAAACATTTTACTTGTTCCATTATTGTGATTTTAGTGGAGTTCAATTGCCTGAATTAGGTTTTGAGCTCTCGTGTTAATTGATTTGGAGGGATGTTTTTAGAACGACCCCTTATTTTTTTAGACTTTTATTGACTTTTGATTAGTTATATACGCGCAAATATAGTAAATTTGTGGCGACTTTTGTCAAAAATCTATAATATTTTATCATCTACCTAGACTATGAAAGCAATAAAATACGCTGCACTTTTTTCGCTTTTGCTTGCATCGAGTTGTGCCAAGGGGCTTTTCCCTGTGGGCAACAAAACACCGGAGGCTCCCACCCAAAACACAGCAACCCTGCCATTTGTGACCTATCCCAGCGAGGTTGAAATCCAAGAGGAGCAGATGAAAATCGACACCGAAAACATTATCGCTCCCGTGGATATCAAGCGCCTGAATATCGTGGTGACAGACTTTGAATTCTCAGCAAACGAGATGAAACATACCTCCGTCTCTGACTACGACGCCTTCGGAGAGGACAGCCTACTACATGTGGAACTCACAGAAGGGAGATTTAGCTACCCCATGGACGGCAAACTCATGTCGCCCTATGGTCCACGAGGGGGACGCATGCACTCGGGGTCAGATCTTGATGGTGAGACAGGCGACTCTATCTATGCTCTGAGCGATGGAGTGGTGAGAATGTCCACCTACTATGGCGCCTATGGCAAGATTATCACCATTCGCCACTACAATGGACTTGAGAGTGTTTATTCTCACAACCACGAAAATTTCGTTAAGGTGGGCGATGTTGTCAAGGCGGGTCAGCGCATCGCCACTTGTGGCACTACGGGCAACGCACGAGGCTCACACCTGCATTTTGAGGTCAGAGTGGAGGGCATAACTATCAACCCCGCCCACTTGCTGAACTTCGAGACTAAAACCATACACGAGGGCAGCCTTGTCATCAAAAAAACTGGTCCCAAAAGTGTGGCGGTCATCGCCAGCGAGATGCAAGACAAACTAAAAGCCCAAGAAGAGGCAAAGATGGCTAGCACCGACCCCGTGTACCACACCATCGTGAGCGGCAACACCCTCTCGGCTCTTGCCAAACGCTACGGAACCACCGTAAGCGCAATTTGCAAACTCAACAACATAAACTCACGCACCATCCTAAAATTGGGTCGCAAACTTAGAGTTAAGTAAGGTGCGGGGTGTGCTCCAGGTTGGAGCAGCAATGATTTGAAAGTCAATACAAATAGACGGGCGCCCCCCATAGGGGCGATCGTCTTTTCTTGGACGAAAAGCCGCTCTAACACCCCTTGCGGCGCGCCCTCTCCTTATAAAGAGAAAGAATTTAAACGATAAGAAAAAACAGTGAGAGAGATACTAGAGCACTACGACACACTACACCTTGCACTGCTGGGGGGATTGATACTATTGGTGATTATACAAATCATCTACTGGAGCGGTATAGGTAAAATTTCGCGCCACCGCCACAAGTTTCGCTTGCCCAAAGATCAACCACCGCCCCCAGTGTCCGTAGTGGTGATCCTAGAGGAGGGACAAGCAGATTGGCTTTACAGCGGACTGCCTCGTCTCTTGGAGCAGGACCACCCCAACTTTGAGGTGGTGATCGTGAATGACTGCGGAGGCAAGGATATTAGCGACCCGCTGGAGATGATAGCCGCCAATAACCCCAAGGTGCGTTTTACAGAGATTAAGGCTGACGCTAAGTTTAAGAGCAAACGCAAAATCGCCCTACTTGTGGGCATCAAGGCCGCTAGGAACGAGAATATAGTATTCACTCAGAGCGACTGCACTCCAGCCTCGAGGAAATGGCTGAGTTTCATTGCGCGAGGGTTTGTGGGCTCGGAGCTTGTGATTTCCTATTGCAGGATGCAGACAGAGGGGGGCTTCTCGGGCTCTCTGATACGCGCCTCTAACCTGATGGATTCGCTGCATTTTCTGCGTGGAGCCATACGTGGCAAGGCTTACAGCGGCACCAAAAACAATTTGGGCTACACTAAAACGCTATTTTTCAATAACCGCGGCTTCAACTACCCCCAAATGACCCAAGGCGAGGATGACCTGCTGATACAAAAAATCGCAACACCACTCAACACTGCCGTAATTATCAACCCCCACGCCGCGACCATACAGGATGCACCCTTTACGCTGGGGCAATGGCGAGCCTACAGGCGCTACAAAAACCAAACGCTGCGCCTCTACCCCAAGGGCTTTAAGTTCCGCTCATCTCTGGAGCCTTTGTGCCGCGAGATGCTCTTTGCAGTTGTTATCGTGATGCTAATTTTGGGTACGCTAGAGCTGACAGAGGCTGGATTTTCGATGGAAAGCAATTCCTTGGCATGGACCCTTTTCACTGGCGCAACCCTCGCTCTATGGGCACTCAGAGAGTGGATGCTAATGCGCTCACTAAAAAAAGCCTGCACTAGGCTAGGAGAGGCAGGACTTGGATGGACTCTGTTTATATACGATAAACTATCTCCACTAAATCTGCGTTTGAGATGGCTCAGAAGCATGCTCCCTAAGCGAAGCAAAAAAATTTAGTAGCCCAAATTAATAACAACACCTATGCTCGAAAACGAAAAATACAACATTGCCAGCGACGGCGAACTCATAGAGTGGTCGCTCGGGGAGTGTGTGGGAGCCTATGAGGTTTTGATAGAGAGACATCGCGAGACGCTCAGAGCATTTGCCGCCAAGCGAGGTGTGATAGATGTGGATGATTTGGTGCAGGAGACTTTTATTCGTGCCTACCTTAAACTACAGCAATACAACCCTCAGTTTAGTTTTGCGCAGTGGATATGCGGCATAGCTCGCAACCTACACACCGACCTGTATCGCCGCAAATCTCAGGTAAAGACCCTGCAAATCGAGACTGTCCACCCCCCCGAAGAGAGCCTCAACCCCGAACAAAAGGTTATCTCACAACAAAGTGGCGAGGTACTCGAGAACTCGCTGCGTAAGCTCCCCTCGAACTACTCGAGAGTGCTGAGGATGAGATTTTGGGACGATCTGAGCTATAATGAGATATCCGAAAAGCTGTCGCTGCCCCTGGGCACCATCAAAACTCAGATCCATAGAGGGCGCGAAATGCTACTGAACGAAATCCTTAAACAAGATCTAAAATAAGGGGCGTGCGAGCTCCAAATTAAGAATAATTATTTAACCTTATGCTATACCACTTTTTTTCTCATTTCGCCTATCTAGACATCCCCGGCGGGGGCCTATTCTCTTATATCTCGTTTCGTGGGGCAGCGGCAGTGATACTATCCATCTTTTTGGCTATGATCTATGGTCGCAGGGTAATCCGCCTACTCAAGCGTGCCCAAATTGGTGAAGAGATACGCGATCTTGGGCTCGAGGGACAACTCTCAAAGCGTGGTACCCCAACCATGGGCGGACTAATCATCTTGGGTGCTATACTTATCCCCGTGCTGTTGTTTGGCGATTTGAGTAATGTGTACGTACAACTAATGATACTCACAACAATTTGGCTGGGGATCATCGGCTTTCTTGACGATTATATCAAGGTGTTCAAAGGCAAAAAAAGTGGACTCCCGGGAAAACTCAAAATAGTGGGACAAGTGGTACTAGGTATCATCGTGGGTACCACCATGTGGCTCCACCAAGACATAGTAATCAAAGAGCCAGTCACAATTCAAACCACCATTCAAACCGATCAGGGTGAGCTTTCTCGCCCCAGCGTGGTAATGGGCGAGTCGCAAAAAAGTACCACAACCACCATTCCCTTCTACAAACATTCGCATGTCGACTACCGCGAGATGATCCCCATAGAGGGTCGCACGGGCGATATAGCTGCGTGGTTGGTGTATGTGTTTATTGCAACGCTGGTTATCACTGCCGTGAGCAATGGAGCGAACCTCACCGATGGACTTGATGGGCTCGCCACGGGTGTTGCCGCCCCCATAGGCATAGTGCTGGGCATACTCGCCTACCTCTCGGGCAACGTGATATATGCTAACTTTCTGGATATTATCTACATACCTGGCAGCGGTGAGCTGGTGATTTTTGCAGCCGCCTTTGTGGGTGCACTACTCGGGTTTATGTGGCACAACGGCTACCCAGCACGTGTTTTCATGGGCGACACTGGTTCGCTCGCAATCGGGGGTATCATCGCAACTTTTGCCCTATTGATACGCAAGGAACTCCTGCTACCTATCCTCTGTGGAGTATTTGCCGTGGAGTCTATCACCGTATTGATGCAGGTAATCTATTTCAAGTACACTCGCAAGCGCTATGGCGAGGGTCGCCGCATCTTTCTTATGGCACCCCTTCACCACCATTACCAAAAGAAAGGCTACTTTGAGACCACCATCACCCTGCGTTTTATCCTAGTGCAGCTCATTCTAGCCGCCCTAACCCTTATGACCCTCAAAATCCGTTAAGGTGCGTGCCCGCACGGGGCATTGATTTAGCTCGAATTGTGCCTTTGCAAACTCAAATCGCCCGTGCGGCTCGTAGTCGCCCAGTGCTCTCTCACACAGACGGGCGCACCGCCCCCCATAGGGGCGCCCAAAGAGGCAAGTTTCAAAGGGACGATCCCCGCGGGAGCCCTGCTCTCTTACTCAGATATCAGTTCACCCGCAGCTTTCACCCTGAGAGCCAAACAAAAAAAGCCCCCCGTGATAGAGAGCTTGAAACAGACTCGTGTTGAACGAAGTGAAACCGGACTGTTTAAAGTGCTCTAACACAAAAAAAGAAGCTAGGACAATCATCGTTGAATGCTAATACAAATAGACGTGCGCAGTGCCAACGGCACGAGCGGCGACTTGAGGGAAAACCATAGCGAGTCACAGCTTCGCCCCAGCGAAGACTCGCTCTTTTTTCAAAGGCTCGCTATTCGCTAAGCTGCTCCTCTCCCGTTGTGCTCTAACACAAAAAAGAAACTAGATGCCAGCGACACAATTAATAAGAATCGTTCACCCGCAGCTTTCACCCTGAGAGCCAAACAAAAAAGCCCCCCGTGATAGAGAGCTTGAAACAGACTCGTGTTGAACGAAGTGAA
>CAYJLY010000012.1:40042-41820 GCA_964371385.1 uncultured Rikenellaceae bacterium | reverse complement strand
GGCTCGCTATTCGCTAAGCTGCTCCTCTCCCGTTGTGCTCTAACACAAAAAAGAAGCTAGGGCAATCACAGGGAAAAACAAACCGCCGCTCGCACCGCCCTACACGGGCAATAAGAGCTGGCACCAAATAGCAGTGCGGACGCTCCCCATCGGGAGCCCTGCTCTTAGATCAGAGCAGAACACCCGAGCGTCCACACTTAGAACCAAACAAACCTCACACCGGCTTGCACTGCACCCCAGAGAAAACATTGGTCAGAATCTATAGACGAATTTATAATTAAAAATCGCTATCTTTGTGCTTTAAACAAAGAGTATAAAGAAAATGAGCGATCAATTCAAGAAATACGCCCTCTCTGAGGGCATCTCCTCTAGCAAGCTAGACTACTATCACAAGCAAACCCAAGGTGCCTATCTATCGCCAACTATCATCGAAGAACGCCCTATGAATGTGGCAGCAATGGACGTATTCTCACGTTTGATGATGGATAGAATTTTGTTTTTGGGCTGCCCAATCAATGACGATGTGGCAAATATAATCCAAGCGCAACTACTATTTTTGGAAAGCCAAGACCCCACGCGCGATATCACTATTTATGTCAATTCCCCAGGAGGCTCTGTTAGCGCAGGACTAGGGATCTACGACACTATGCAGCTAGTTGAGCCTAGCATCAGCACTATCTGTACGGGTATGGCAGCATCTATGGGAGCTGTTCTTCTTGCTGCGGGCGACAAGGGTAAGCGCATGGCTCTGAAACACTCACGTGTGATGATACACCAACCCCTCGGGGGCGCACAGGGCCAAGCTTCGGATATTCTGATTCAAGCCAAGCAAATAGAAATGATACGCGCGGAGTTGTATAATATTCTATCTGATCACACGGGTCAGAGCGTTAAGAAAATCGAAAAAGACGGTGATCGTGATTTTTGGATGAGCTCCACCGAGGCGCTGGAGTATGGTGTGATTGATAGTGTAATTGAAAAACGTAAGAAATAATGTCAGATAATAGAGATAAAACCATGCACTGTTCGTTCTGCGGACAGAGTGCCGATCAGGTCACTATGTTGATTCGTGGCACAGGCGGAAATATATGCGATGAGTGTGCTCGTTCGGCTGCCGATATGGTCGATGAGCAGTTGGGCGGAGGAACTAGTGAGTCACCAGCAAAAACCGAAGATGTGCGAGCAACCCTCGCCAAACACTTCCAGAACCAAAAACCCGAGGTCATTCGTGAGTTCCTCGACCAATATGTCATAGGTCAAGATCAAGCCAAAAGACACATAGCTGTGGCGGTCTACAACCACTACAAGCGTTTGATGCACGAGAGCGACCCTACCGAAAAGCAGAAAGACGATCAAATTGAGCTTGATAAGAGTAATATGTTGATGCTCGGCCCAACGGGAACGGGTAAGACTTTGATTGCTCGCACAGTTGCTCGATTGTTGGGAGTACCTTTTGCCATTGCCGATGCTACGGCTCTAACCCAGGCGGGTTATGTGGGCGAGGATGTCGAGAATATCCTCACTCGCCTTTTGCAGGCGGCTGACTATGACGTGAAAGCAACCCAGAGAGGTATTATTTTCATTGACGAGATAGACAAGATTGCTCGCAAGAGCGAGAGTCAATCCATCACGCGTGATGTTTCGGGCGAGGGCGTACAGCAGGCACTTCTGAAGATATTGGAGGGCACAGTGGTGAACGTTCCACCCAAAGGAGGGCGCAAACACCCCGAGCAGCCTTTTATTCAAGTCGATACACGCAATATTCTGTTTATCTGTGG
>CAYJLY010000012.1:37872-39942 GCA_964371385.1 uncultured Rikenellaceae bacterium | reverse complement strand
GCTATCATCAAGCAGTATCAGAGACTCTTTGAGATGGATGGAGTGAAATTGGTAATAGACACCGCGGCGCTGGACTATATCGTGGATATGGCAATAGAATATAAACTTGGGGCTAGGGGTCTGCGCTCAATTTGCGAGATGGTGATGATAGACCCCATGTATGAGCTGCCAAGCAAAAATGTTAAAACTCAGCGCATTACCCTCTCTCACGTGAAATCAAAACTAGATAATAAATTCATAAAGCGATAATAATACAATGAACAATTCCCTAACACCCCTTATGGCGATCTCACCAGTGGACGGTCGCTACCATGGTCAAACTAAGCCCCTTTCAGCTTATTTTTCGGAGTTTGCGCTCATCAAATACAGAGTGCAGATCGAGATTGAATACTTCATCGCTCTGTGTGAGGAGCCTCTGCCTCAGTTGGCAGGCTTCCCCAAGGAGAGATATGAGGACCTGCGCAAGATTTACACTAATTTTTCGCCCGAGAATGGCGAGCGAGTGAAAGAAATCGAGCGCACAACCAACCACGACGTAAAAGCGGTTGAATATTTTATAAAAGAGGAGTTCGACAAACTAGGACTTTCGGATGTGAAGGAATTTATCCACTTCTCGCTAACCTCTCAGGACATAAACAACACCGCAACACCACTTTCTTTGCAAGATGCACTATGTGAGGTTTATGCACCTCTACTGGAGGAAGTAATCGGCTCTCTAAAGGGTTTCGCATCAGAGTGGCAGAACGTACCCATGCTAGCTAAAACCCACGGCCAGCCAGCCTCTCCAACCCTTTTGGGCAAGGAAATGATGGTTTTCGTGGAGCGTGTAGAGGTGCAGTTCGAACAGCTTAAAGCTCTGAAAGCTCCTGCTAAGTTTGGCGGTGCAACTGGTAATTTCAATGCTCATCACGTTGCTTACCCCGAGATCAATTGGGTGGACTTTGCTAATCGTTTTGTGGACAACACCCTAGGGCTTAAACGCTCTCAGTACACCACTCAGATCGAGCACTACGATAATCTAGCAGCTATTTTTGATACCCTTAAGCGTATCAACACTATCCTCATTGACTTCGCTCGCGATATGTGGCAATATATTTCGATGGAATACTTCAAGCAGAAGATCAAAGCGGGCGAGGTAGGCTCATCGGCTATGCCTCACAAGGTGAACCCTATTGACTTTGAGAACGCAGAGGGTAACTTTGGTTTGGCTAATGCCCTTTTGGAGCATCTTTCGGCAAAACTACCTATCTCTCGCCTTCAGCGTGATTTGACCGATAGTACGGTGCTTCGTAACGTTGGTGTGCCTCTTGGGCATATCGTTATCTCGCTCAACTCGCTTAAAAAAGGCATGGGTAAGTTGATTCTTAATCCAGCGGCACTAGAGGCTGATTTGGAGAGCAACTGGGCTGTGGTGGCTGAGGCTCTACAAACCATCCTTCGCCGTGAGGGTTTCGAGAATCCTTACGAACTACTTAAAGGCCTTACTCGTACGGGCGGTGCTATCACCAAGGAGACCGTACAGGAGTTTATCTCAACCCTTGAGGTTAGCGATGCTCTAAAAGCCGAGCTTTCGGCCGTTAGCCCTAGCAACTACGTAGGGGTTTACGGCTCCTAACTGGGGTCAGGACTCAGAAACCCTTTTATCATTTAGCTCTAACTACGAGCCGTAGCGGCAATGATTTAGCCATAACTGTGCCTTTGTGGCAGGTGAGAGATAAAGAAAAAGAGACCTCCCTTGGCATAGAGCCTGAAACAGACTCGTGTTGAACGTAAGTGAAACCGGACTGTTTCAGGTGCTATGCCATAAAGAAAAAAGCTAGCCGCAGAGGCTAGAGAGTGCGCATGCACCCTCTCCTCAAAGAGCTAATGCAAAGAGACGGACGAACCGCACCACAGCGGTTCGTCCGTCTTTTAGTAAAAGATAAATCGCATAAGACGCTATTCGTCCACCGCACGGTTCAGTGCCAGCGGCACAAGTAATGATCTGAGAGAGAAAAAAAACAAAAAAAAAGAATCTCCCTTGGCATAGAGCCTGAAACAGACTCGTGTTGAACGTAAGTGAAACCGGAC
>CAYJLY010000012.1:26263-37772 GCA_964371385.1 uncultured Rikenellaceae bacterium | reverse complement strand
GGCTAGAGAGTGCGCATGCACCCTCTCCTCAAAGAGCTAATGCAAAGAGACGGACAAACCGCACTGAGAGGCAAAGAAAAAGCGACTAACTCAACTGAGATAGTCGCTTTTTTGTATACATACAACAGGATCGTATTACTCCACCCCGTCAAGTGAGTTTTCGTGCTGAATATTGCGACCCTCAATTAGGTAAATAGATGCCTCCACAATATTGGTTGCGTTGTCGGCAATACGCTCAATATTGTAGGCTAGACCATTGATAGAGAGCAGTTCACGAAGCTCAGCCTGAGAGTGACTCTTATCGGCTGTTTTCTCTAGCAATTCATTGCGAAGTTCTTTGAAAAGATTATCTACCACGTCATCCAAATCTATGGTACTACGGGTTAGTTGAAGATCCTCACACGAGTAAGAATAGATCGCATTTTTGATCATCGTGTCGGTCGTCTCGAGCAATTGATTAATCTTAGGTAGCATCGCACCATAGAGCTCGCCATTGATGTTGATATTCTCGATGTGACGAGTTATGTTCATCATCAAATCGCCCATGCGCTCAAGGTTGATGGCTATATCATAGCAGGTCATCATCTTGCGCATATCGTGAGCACGAGGAGTGTAAAGCACCATTGCGTTTACTACATTACGACGCAATTTCACCTCAAATCCATCAAGAATCAACTCGTTTTGGGTTGCCTCCTCAGCGCTTGTTGTGTTAGGAATATCAGGATTCAATTGCATTTTGACGTGTTGCAACTGCTTGAACACGACTTTTGACATAGCCAATAGATCTGCACCTATTTTGCTAAATTTTTTATCTCTTTTAAGTGGCATAATTTTACTGTTTTTTTAGGTTTAGTTTAGATATTTCGTGTGGGCTAACTATTAACCAAACTGTCCGTTTAGGTACTCCTCAGTGCGTTTGTCCGTTGGGTTAGTAAACATTTTGGTGGTATCATCATACTCGACCAAGTCACCCAGATACATAAACATCGAGTAGTCCGAGATACGAGCCGCCTGTGACATATTGTGGGTTACCATAACAATAGAAAGATTTTTCTTGAGCTCCATCACTAGCTCCTCGATACGGTTGGTTGCAATGGGGTCGAGAGCCGACGTTGGCTCGTCCATCAACAATAGATCTGGCTTAAGAGCCAGCGCGCGAGCGATACACAGACGCTGCTGCTGTCCGCCCGAAAGGAAAGTACCTTTTTTGGTTAGCGAATCTTTAACCTCATCCCAAAGTCCTACACTGCGCAAAGATTCCTCGACGATCTGCTCTTTTTCGATTTTAGAGAGCTTGATTCCATTGAGCGAGTAGCCTGCCAACACATTGGCGTGGATGCTCATGGTTGGGAATGGGTTTGGACGCTGGAACACCATACCAACACGGCGACGAACCTTGATTGGGTCAAGCTCCAAAATATTTTGCCCTCCTAGGATAATCTCTCCCTTGACATCAATACCGGGGTAGAGCTCGTGCATGCGGTTGATGGCACGCAGCAGGGTACTTTTTCCACAACCCGAGGGGCCCATGATTGCGGTGATGCAATTCTCTTTTATGTCTGCACTAACGTGGTTCACAGCATTTTTGCCAGGGGTGTAGCTCACACAGACATCTTTAATCTCTAATATATTGTTTTTCATTTTTCCTTTAATTACTATTTATTACGTCGGTAGACTATGTATTTTGCCGCGATATTGAGCACCAATACCAAGATTAGCAGAAGCAGCGACGAGCTCCAAATCAAGTTTACGAGGTTAGGGTCGTTGTAGAACTCCCAAATCAGGAGCGACACCGCAGATGTGGGGCTCATAGCATCCCAGTTAATCATCGTACTACCCAAGGCTGTCACCATCAAAGGGGCAGTCTCGCCAATAACCCTCGAAATTGCAAGTAGCGTTCCAGTAAAGATACCACTAAAAGCCGAAGGCACCAAAACCTTCATCACCACACTATAATATGAGCCACCCAATGCGAGGGCTGCTTCTTTGAGCGTTGTTGGAAGCATTTTAAGGGTTTCCTCGGTCGAGCGAATAATCAGCGGAAGCATCATAATTGCCAGAGCCACAGCTCCCGCTAGTGCTGAATAGCTACGGAAGGGCACTACCACCCAAGCATAGACTATCACACCCACAATAATCGAGGGAGTTCCTTGGATCAGCTCCGTTAGGAAACGAATGATGCCAGCGAAGAAGCTTTTTTGATTCTCTGCCAAATACACACCTCCCAAAATACCAAGAGGAATAGCAAACAGAGCTGCCATACCAACCATAAATAGAGTACCCGTGATACCATTTACGATACCCCCAGGGATAGATTCGCCAGCCTCGTTTGCCAGCATAGCGTCATAGGTGGTTGGTGTCACTTGTGTGAAAAAATCGAAGTTAATCTCGCTAAAGCCTTTCATGAACACCTCCCCTAGGATTGCAAAGAGAGGCACTGCCATAAACAGCGAGAAAAGACAGATAAGAATGTAGACAAATTTATCTTTGCCTTGACGGAATTTAAGTATAGATTGTTCTGATTTCATGGCTTTTCTCTAGTTGCTAAAACGTTTAATAATCATCTTTCCTATGAAGTTAATCACCGCCGTTAGCAAGAACAGCAGCAGACCAATTGCAATCAGAGACTCAAGGCGCAAACCATCCGCCTCGCCAAACTGGTTGGCTATGACCGAGGCCATGGAGTTACCCGTGTCGAGGATAGAGGTGGGGATCTGGTTGGTGTTACCAATTAGCATGGTCACCGCCATAGTTTCACCTAACGCACGACCAAGCGAGAGGATAAAGCTTGCAAAAATTCCAGAGCTTGCAGCTGGGAAAATCACAGTTTTCACTACCTCCCAACGAGTTGCACCCAGCGAATAGGCACCCTCTTTTAGCTCGTTATTGACCATAGAAATAAACTCCGAGGACAGCGAGGCTGCATAGGGTATAATCATAATTGCCAACACTATCGAAGCTGTAAGGATAGAGAATCCTTGGTCCGAAAGCCCTAGAGCAACGACCATAGGCTTGATGGCATAGAAACCCCACAGACCATAGATCACTGAGGGGATACCAGCGAGTAGGTCTACAACACTACCCAGGAAAATTGAGATTTTCTTGCCCCTGAAATACTCGCCATTAAAGAATGCAATCGAGAGCGCAAAAGGAATACACATAATCAAGGCCAAAAACGAGGTTATCACCGTACCCATAATAAAAGGCAGCGCTCCGTAGTTTTCGCGCCCGTCAGTTGGATCCCAATCTGTCCCGCCGATGAACCCACCGATACCGAAGTGCTCGAATGCTCCTACCGACCCACTGGTGAGCGAATAGAACATTCCCCCGCAGATCAGCAATATCACTAAAGCTGAAAAGAGCAAGGCGATTTTAAAAATTTTGTCTTTCATTAATTCATTAAAATAGTAAAATGGGGCTGGAACCAGCCCCATTTTTTGTAGTTTCTCTTACGAAAATTTAAAAGTATCAGTTCTTTCTTTACAATTTCTCTCCTGCGAAAGTAACACCATCAAGAGTTGAGATTGCTGTTTGAACCAGTGACGCTGGAAGTGGAGCGTAGTGTACTTTTGTAGTCATATCTTGAGCGTCTTTGCTCATCATCCATTTAAGCATTTTCACAGTTTGTGCAGCTTGCTCTTTCGTGCGACCATCGTAAGATTGATCAGCGTAAACAAGTAGCCAAGTAAAACAGCTAATTGGGTAAGCATCAACGGCCGCAGAGTTGGTGATCATAACACGCATATCGGCTGGAATCTCGCCAGTTGCCGAAGCAGAGATAGATGCCAAAGAAGCCTCAACGACGTTGCCAGCGGCATTTTTAAGTTTTGCTGTTGGGATTTTTTGAGCAAAAGCATACTCAGAACCAACATAACCAATCGAAGCTGGAGTCTCTTTGATAGTACCCGCTACACCTGGGTTACCCTTCGAGGCAACACCCACTGGCCATTTAAGTGATTTACCAGTACCTAGTTTAGAAGCCCAATCTGTGCTAACTTTAGTTAGGTAGTCACTGAAAACGAAGGTTGTACCCGATCCGTCAGAGCGGTAAACTGGGTTGATTTTAAGATCTGGAAGTTTCACCTCTGGGTTCAAAGCTGCGATGCGCTCGTCGTTCCATTTAGTGATATTACCCATGTAGATATCAGCGATGGTCGCACCGTCCAATACTAGGTTGTTTACGCCCTCAAGGTTGTAGGCCATAACCACAGCGCCCATACAGCTAGGAATGTGAAGTACTTTACCTGGCATTTCGCTCATTTCTTTCTCTGATAGGTAAGCATCCGAACCAGCGAAATCCACGGTGCGGTCTTTCAACGAGCGGATACCACCACCAGAACCTACACCACCGTAAGTTACGTTAGTTCCTGTTGTGTCGCCATAGGCTTTGAAAGCCATATTGTAGAAAGGAAGTGGGAAAGTTGCGCCCGCACCTGCTAGTGCGCCTGCATCTGCTTTACCTGCACCGCCACCACAAGATGTTAGTAGAACGGTTGCTGCTGCTACCATAGTAGCTAGGGTTGATTTAAAGTTTTTCATTTTGATTATAAATCGTTAAAAGTTAATTTTATTTTTCTTTAGCGAGGATGGTTTGCAGTTCAAGAAACCACCCCCAATTTTATTTCCTCTCTTGGAGAGGGATTTGATTTAGAACTTGATTTGGAAGTTCAAGAATGCGAAGGTCTCAGACTTATCAGCAAATCGTGGAGAGAAGTTCTGTACGTTTGGAGACACTTTGATATACTTGTTAGCGATCCACTCGAAGCCCATGAACAAACGGTTACCAGCCTCATCAGTAATCATATTGCGATCAGAAGAAGTGTAATCGAAACGAGCGAAAGCGTTGAATTGCTTAGAGATTTTCTTAGTTGCCATGAACGAAAGACCAGTTAGGTTTGCGTTTGAGATGAAATCGTTGTGCAAAACGCGAACATACTCACCACCTAGCGACCACTGCTTTGACTTGTAACCCACGAAAGCCGAGAATGTTTGTTGAACTTTGTTGTCATAAGCACCATTCTCATCGTAGATATCGTAGCTAACGCGAGCAATCATGTTTTTGGCAGGCTTAAAGTTCATACCCATGGTGTAGCGGTACTGGTTGTCGATATCAACTTGCTTGTAACCCTCACCGTTGGTCATTTGGAAGTCAGCCGAGAACCAATCGCAGAAATCATAAGAAACACTCATACCAAGGTCTGCACTTGGAGCAAAGCCATTCTCATCCATGTAAGATTTTCCGATGTAGCGGTAACCCCAGAAGCTCTCTTGAGTAGCAAAGTTAGTTGTTTTGATCATACCGAAGTTAGCTTTGAAACCGTTGTTTTTGTAGGTAACAGATGCGTTCTTGATATAAGCAACTAGATCTAGTTTAGAGTTGCTAAGCCCTGTTGAACCAAAGTCCAAAGTTGCTTGACCACTCCAGTTGCCATAAGAGAATTTGTAGCCCAAGTAAGCACGATCTAGATCGTAACCAGAGTTTGCTTGCTCCGAACCAAAACCATAGTGGTAGTTAGTAAAGATAGTTACAATTGGAGCCGATTTGAACTCAGGCTTTGCAGCAGAAGAGCTAGAAGAAGAGATCTCGTTGCCAGTTGCACCTACAAATTGAGCTGAAAGAGCCAAAGCAGCTAGAAAAGTAAATAGTTTTTTCATTGTTTTGTTTTTTTTTGTAATTTTGTTTAAAATTAATGTGATTTCTCTGTATTTCTCTTTGAAATCTTCGCTGCAAAGGTATAGTGACAATGTTAAGCGAATGTTAAGCAAGGGTGAGCATATGGTTAATTGTGCAGAAAACCGCCCCACAACAAGCTCTAGGGGCACTAAAATTTTACTTTGTTCGTTAGTGTAAAAGTAAAATGTGCTATATTTGTGGCACAAACCACAGCAAAACAACCGACAATATCTATACAACTATGGGATTCATAAGCGTCATACTAACCATCATTCTTGCATTCTACGTCCTAGGGTTTATCCTACGTGTCTTTATGCGCTACAAACTGCGCCAAATCCAAAAACAATTTGAACAAGGCTCCCCCACAGGCAACCGCTCAGGGTCTAGCGGCTCGGCTCGCTCCTCATCTCGCACCGAAGGCACAGTCACAGTCGAGAAAGCTCCCACTCAAAGCCAAAGCAAACCCGTAAATCGCTCCGTGGGCGAATATGTAGACTTCGAAGCAGTAGACACACACACCAAAAGCGAGAACTAACATCCTTAGCGTATCTTTAAAGAAGGAGCAATGGGCTTAATTGAAAGCGTAATTAACTAAACATAAAAAAATAGGAATGAAATTTCTACTCCAAGCGGCACCTGCTGCTGACACTACCAAAGTTGACCCTATTAAGGGTTTGACTGATTTTTTTACTAACACCTCCACCGAGGAGATTATTCAATCCCTACTGGATTGGAGTTTCTCTTTTGGAGGAAAACTCTTGGCGGCTATTGCCGTATTTGTTGTTGGTAAATTTATTATCAACAAAATCTCAAAGGGCCTCAAGCGCATTTTCGCCAAAAGACAAATTGACACCTCACTGGCTACCTTTATCCATAGCTTGGTAAAAATCTCGCTGTTGATTATTCTGTTGACAGTAGTGGTTGGCATACTAGGAGTGGATACCACGTCGTTCTTGGCTATCTTCACCACTGCCGGAGTCGCGATCGGTTTGGCGCTGAGTGGAACGCTGCAAAACTTCGCTGGTGGAGTTTTGATGTTGGTTCTAAAGCCTTACCGAGTGGGCGATTTTATCGAGGCGCAGGGTTTTATGGGCACAGTCAAGGAGATACAAATCTTCCACACCATCCTCAATACCATAGACAACAAACACATCATCATCCCCAATGGCCCACTATCGGTTGGTAACATCAACAACTACTCCAAGGAATTGTACCGCCGTGTGGATTGGTCGTTCTCTATCGCCTATGGTAGCGATTTGGACGTTGCCAAGAAGGTTGTGCTGGATATGCTAAAGGAGGATACCCGCATTCACTTCCGCGCAGAGGATATGGAGGGTTGGAGCGCAGAGCTTCATCGCGAGGCCATCGAGAACCTACCCGATAGCGCATCGGTTCAATCGCCAGTGGCTCTACTTGGGGCAATGAACGATAGTAGCATATCTCTTGTGGTTCGTGCGTGGGTCAATGGAGGTAATTATTGGGGTGTTTTTGGCGATCTAACCGAGAGAGTTTACAAGGAGTTCGGCAGCCACGGACTTGAGTTTCCTTTCCCTCAGATGGATGTTACCATCAAGCAGGCGTAAAACCCTCTACACAAAAAAAAGCGAGCAAACATAAGTGCCCCCGAAAAGTTAGACAAAAACTTTTCGGGGGCACTTATGTATAGGAAACACACATTTGAAGAACGACTCTTGGCAGTGCGGGTCTTACAACCCATTAATCATTATCGGCGTTAATCATTGCCCAGTGCATACACGCACCCCGCACCGCAAAAATTCGGGACGTAGCCACTGCTCGCCTAGGGTCGCTTTAACTTTCTTTAGCATCTCTAAATAAGCATCCACAGAGGGTAGACCTCCCAATCGAAGTCCAACGATTTGTGAATTTTCCTTGAAATTGCGTGATAACAGAGCTAAAATAGCGTCCAAACTCTCATCTGAGAACTCATCGCAAAAATCAATCGAAAGCATCTGTGCACCAGCATCAATAGCCTCACGGGCAACTTCCATCAGCAGAGCGGCATCACCACCTAGTGCTCCCGCGGCGAGATTCACTCTAAAGAGAGCGTCTGTGCTATCGCCAACCTCCTCGGCCAAGATCCTAAGTTCGGCTCCAACGGCATCCATCCTGCCCTCGAGAGCCTCGCCCACATTGATGAGCACCTCTATCTCGTCGGCACCATTTTCGATAGCCATGGCAATCTCAAGTAGTTTCACCTCCAGATAGGTTTGTCCCGCGGGAAAAGCCCCACACAGAGCTACCACGGGGGTATTGCTATTACCCAGAGCGACTCCTGCATCGTCTACCATAGCGGGGTAGACAGCAATGGAGGCCAGAGCCAAGTTTTTCTCTATCAGACCCTCTATGCACTCTGAGAGCTTAGTACAAGACAAAGCCCCTTCTGTGAGCGTATATTCACTGAGACTAGAGAGCAGTGCTGCGGCTTTTTGAGTATCCATGGTTTTATTGGGATTTTATTTGTTTTTGAGTTTTTGTTCTTTTTTAAACTGCTCACCCAGAGAGTAGCATTGCTCTCTGATTTTCTCGCACCACTGTTTGGGCGTGAGAGATTTATCGAGGGTGATACTATCGCCTATGACGATGTCGAGGTGTTGGTGGGGACGGAAAGTCTCACGGGGGAGCAAAATCATCTCCAAATTCGCTTTTATGCCCAATTTTTTACGCCATTTTGCGAAACGGTAGAATTTCTTGGAGTTCATCGCACTAGTGAAAATAGGCACTACCTCTCGCTCGCTCTCCAGTGCTTTTTGCGCAAAAGTTGCCCTCCAAGGCACATCCTGCACACGTCCGTCGATGAGCCTTGAGCAAAATCCTGCGGGAAATGAAATCACCTGCCCAGGGCCTTCGTACATCTGTTTGTGGCTCTGAGCATAAGACGCGCTTTGGCGGCCATGTTTATTCACGGGCACAAAAATCGGAGCCAGCGGCTCGACTTTCATCAACAGGTCATTGACCACAAATTTAAAGCCATTAGGCGACATCTGTGACACCGCCAGCGACAACACCAATCCGTCCAAGCCCCCCAAGGGGTGGTTCGACACAAAAATGTATCTTTTATTAGGGTCAATCTCGCCTTTTATGTGCAAAGTGTGGCTCACCTTTATATAATCGAGCGAGGCGCGGATAAAATCCAGCGGCTCGAGGTGACCGAAGTTAGTGAGTAGGTAATTAATTTTTGGCACACGAATCACTCTCTCAAGCCATCTGACCACCCATTTTGGGGTCCATCGAGCAAGGCGAGGGTTTTTCGCTTGCAATATTTTTGCTAAATCTATAGTATCCATACTGCAAAAATAGTTATTTTTGCCGATTATGGAAATAAATTATCACCAAGCAGTACTTTTAAAAGAGAGCGTCGATGCTCTACAGATCAATCCCGATGGGGTCTACGTAGATGTGACCTTTGGCGGAGGTGGGCATTCTCGTGAAATTCTCAGCCGCCTCTCCAAGCGAGGGCGCCTGATTTCTTTCGACCAAGATGCCGATGCCATTGCCAATGCTCCCGACGATAAACGCCTTGTGGTTGTTCGCTCTAACTTTAGTTACCTACGCTCTCATCTAAGGGTGTTGGGCTATGATGGAGTGGATGGCGTTTTGGGTGATCTGGGTGTGTCGTCCCATCATTTCGACACCCCCGAGCGTGGTTTCTCGTTCCGCTTTGATGCCCCCTTGGATATGCGTATGAACCAAAGCGCCTCGACCACCGCCGCCGACATCCTCAACACCTACTCCAAAGAGGAGCTGGCACGAGTACTGGGAGCCTATGGTGAACTCGAAAAACCCATGCGTATGGCAGTGGATATCATAGCCTTTAGAGAGGGCGTCAGGGAGTTTGCCGAGATAGCCGACCTTCGCGAGGCAGTGATAAAATCTACCCCCAAATTTGGCGACAAGAAATTCTATGCCAAGCTCTTCCAAGCCCTACGCATAGAGGTGAATCGCGAGATGCAGGTGCTCGAAATGATGCTCACAGGAGCAACACGCTCGCTAAAAGAGGGCGGCCTGCTGAGTATAATAACCTACCACTCACTGGAGGATAGGATGGTTAAGAATTTTATGCGCAGCGGAAACATCGAGGGCAAGGTCGAAAAAGACCTCTTTGGTCGCGCCTCGACCCCCTACGAGCTAGTCACCCGCCGCGCCCTAGCCCCCACAGATGAGGAAATAGAGCAAAACCCACGTGCCCGCAGCGCACGTTTGAGAGTTGGTCGCAAATGCGAGAAGTAAGAATCTTTTATGGTTTTTATAAAATCCAAACATAAGCGCAATTCCACTGAAACGAGGTTATTAAAATTTTTCATTATCTTTACACCCTGAAATTCAGTAAAACAAAGAACAACTAAATATGAAAAAACTAATCACACTAATCTCCCTTGTGGCTCTTACGCTAGTATCAACACATTCTTATGCGCAGCACTACAGTGCGGATTCATCGTGGGTACACGGTGGTACTGCTGGCTTGGCAATGAACCAAGTGGGTCAGGTAAACTGGGCGGCTGGTGGCGAAAACACCGTGGGTCTTAACGCACATATCGACTATGCAGCTGACATGAAAAAAGGTAAACACCTTTGGAACAACCGCTTTGAGATGGACTATGGCTTCACTGTGAGCGAGACTGATGGGAACCAAAAAAATGCCGATAATATCTATCTTTCCTCGATCTATGGTTATAAGATAGCTAAAAACCTATATGTGAGTGGCGACCTAGGCTTTCGCACTCAGTTTGCTAAGGGTTTCGACTACAAGACTACCCCTAAGTCTTTCATCTCTGATTTCATGGCTCCAGGCTACCTAACCATTGGTGCAGGTCTTACTTGGACTCCTAAATCGTGGATCACTGCAACTCTTACCCCTGTGACCTACCGTGGTATTTTCGTTACGGACGACACTCTTGCCGCTACTGGCCAATATGGTGTAGACCCAGGGAAAAACTACAAAACCGAGCTTGGTGCTAACCTAAAGGTCGAGGTTACTGTTCCTCTAATGGAGAACGTTGAATTGTACTCTCGTCTTGCTATGTTTAGCGATTATATAGACCAACCACAAAACATAGACATCCTTTGGGATGTGAATATCAAGATGAAAATCAACGAGTGGTTGAGCGCAAGCGTTGCAACTTCGCTAGTGTATGACGACGATGTAAAAATCTTAGACAAAAACAACAACTACGGTGCGCGCGTTCAGTTCCAAGAGGTAATCGGAGTTGGTCTTCACTTCAAACTCTAATCATTTGATTATTGCCTAACTAGACATACATCCTATAAGCCCTACACTAGAAAATCTAGCGTGGGGCTTTTTTTATCCATCGTGTGCGACATTTAGCTCTAGTTCCAGGCTAGAGCATCAATCATTTCATTCAAACTCCAAGTCATAGTGCCAGCTTACGCGGGCAATCATTTGCTAGTCATTGAAAAGCTAATACAATTAGCAGGGCGAAAGCTTCCCCGCGCGGAAGCACGGCTCTTATCAGAGGCAGCGCATCCGCAAGCTTTCGAATACTAATAATAGAGACGCTTCGTATCCCCCGTGCGGTGCACTCTTGATGCAAACCCAAAGAAGATAAATCATAAAGACGTTTTGCGTCCGAGTTAAATGAAAAAATCTCCCTTGGTATCGAGCCTGCGTAAGAGCACAATCGCTTTAGCGATTTATTCTGGAGCAGGGGCGATAGCATAAAAACAAAGGCTAAGGCAAACTTAAGGGAAAGTAGAATTATCGCCCTCTTGCAAAGGCATTCAAGCAGGGCTTCCCCGCGCGGAAGCACGGCTCTTATCAGAGGCAGCGCATCCGCAAGCTTTCGAATACTAATAATA
>CAYJLY010000012.1:23265-26163 GCA_964371385.1 uncultured Rikenellaceae bacterium | reverse complement strand
CCCCGCAGCGTGTGCCCTGAAATGATTTCACTGCCCGTGTGGCACGCACTGATTTGCATATTTAAATAAAAAGTACTATCTTGCATTAAATATGCACTCGAGGCCACAGAGCCTTAGCGCAGAGAGAACCAAGTTTAATCCAAAAACACTATACCACAACTATGCAATTCACAATACCCAAACAGGCCTGTTCGCCAGTTCAAAAAATAGACAACAACAACTGGCCCAGCGAGTTCCCCTATTCTCCCAACGTGGAGTTCACTATCTCGCACGATGGCGATAACCTAAAAATCAACTTCACAGTCAGCGAGAAATACACCAAGGCAGAGATCACTGATAACAATGGCGAGGTATGGACAGACTCGTGCGTGGAGTTTTTTATCTCCTTCGATGATAAGGGCTACTACAATTTCGAGTTCACCTGCATAGGCAAAATGCTCCTAGCTTTCCGCAAAACCAAGCCAGAGCCCACCTATGCCAGCGAGCAGGTCATAGCCTCTATTACTCGCAAGAGCTCCCTGGGCGAGGAGAATTTCGCAGAACGAGTGGGCGACAACCAATGGAACCTAGAGGTGGTAATCCCTCGCACAGCTTTCTTTGAGCACGATTTCGACACTCTCTCGGGGCTAGAGCCTAGCGCGAATGTATATAAGTGTGGCGACAACCTCAGCGAGCCTCACTTCCTTTCGTGGAACCCAATAGACACCCCTTCGCCTAATTTCCATGTGCCCGAGTTTTTTAGAGCTATCAAATTCGAGTAGGTGCGAGGTGCGAGCCGTACGGGCAATTATTTAGCCCAGAGAATGCCTTTGTGAGAGCCAAGACAACTAGCAGGGCGTACGCTCCCCCCACGGGAGCCCTGCATTTTACAAATGCCGCGCCCCCGCAGCGCACGCCTTGAAAAGTAAACCAAAAGATTGCAAGTGTAAGCTGGCACCGCACACATATAATAACCCCAAAAATAAAAACCTTATGAAAAACAAATTTCTACTCGCCATCACAGCCTTGAGTCTAGGCTTTGTGTCGTGCAACTCGAAACCCGACCCCAATGATCTAACCAAGGAGCAAGCCAAAGTGCTTGAAACTCAGACCTTCACGGAACTGACGACTCCTTATGTAAATTCCCTGCAAGCATCATGGGATGCGGGTGTACTGCAAAGTGGCGAATACAAGATGCCTTTTTGGTATGAAGTCAATGGCGAGAAACCCGAAGATGGCTACCCTATGTATATCTCTATGCACGGTGGTGGTGGTGCACCTGCGGCCGTAAACGACCAGCAGTGGGAGAATCAAAAACGCCTGTACGGTACCGTTGATGGCATCTACTGGGTGCCTCGCGCTCCAACCGACACTTGGAATTTGTGGCACCAAGAGTATATGGACGATTTCCTTCTTCAGGCAGTGACCTATGCAGTTCAAAAACTAGGCGCCGACCCCGAGCGTATCTACCTGATGGGCTATTCGGCTGGTGGTGACGGTACTTTCAACCTTGCACCTCGCCTTGCCGACCGCTTTGCTGCTGCCGCTATGATGGCTGGTCACCCTGGCGATGCAGTGGCTGAGAACCTACGCAACCTGCCCTTTGCTATCTATATGGGCGGCAAAGACGCTGCCTACAACCGCAATGGATTGGCTGCGCAGTGGGGCGAGAAACTCGCTGCTCTGCAGGCTGGCGACAAAGAGGGCTACGAGAACCGCGTTGTTATCTATCCCGAAAAAGGGCACTGGATGGATAACGAAGACAAGGAGGCTCTGCCATGGATGTCTAAGTTCGAAAGAGATAACGACCCCGAAAAAATTATATGGATACAAGATGACGTGCTCGCCACTCGCAAATACAACCTTGAGGTGGCAAACCCAGCTCAAGGCAACACGCTGATAGTGACCATGGACGATGACACCAATACCATAAATATCGAAAAATCCGACTACGCTAATGTTAGCATCTATCTCAACGACGATATGATGGATCTCGATAAGGATGTCACTGTGACATCAGGTGGTAAAACCCTATTTAAAGGCAAGGTGAATCGCACGGCAGAGAACATCAAAAAGAGCATAGAGGGTCGTTACGATCCAGAGTATGTTTTCTCGGCGAGAATCGACGTTGGTTTGTAATTAGATGAACATACGACTTCTTGTCATTGGCAAGACCAATGAGAAATATTTACAAAGCGGCCTGGACGAATACACAAAGCGTCTGGGGCGCTTTGTGCGCTTCGAGATGGAGGTCATCCCCGATTTAAAGGGCGCCAAAAGCCTCAGGGGCGAGGAGATAAAACAGCGCGAGGGTGCCTTGATACTCGAACGCTTGGGCGCACGCAGTTCGTCGGAGCACGTTATCCTGCTCGATGAGCGGGGTAAAGCTTATTCCTCTATTGAATTTGCTGATTTCTTAAGCGATATGACCATGCGAGGGGTCAAGCGTCTGAATTTTGTAGTTGGGGGTGCCTATGGTTTTTCCTCTGAGGTTTACGCACGTGCCGATGGCAAAATCACCCTCTCGCGCATGACCTTCTCCCACCAAATGGTGCGACTATTTTTCGTAGAACAAATCTATCGAGGCTACGCCATTATTAATGGCTTACCCTACCACAACGAATAGGTGGTGCGATGTGCACTGACAATGGTTTAGTTTATCTTTGCAAAGGCACAATTCAAACTAAACCCCCAAAAAACTCCCTTGGCAAAGAGCAATGCACAGAGCCAATGTAAATAGACGAGCGCACCGCCCCCCCATCAGGGCGATCGTATTTAACTAAAGTTAAATCCGCTCATAAGCCCCGCGATGTGCACTGACAATGGTTTAGTTTATCTTTGCAAAGGCACAATTCAAACTAAACCCCCAAAAAACTCCCTTGGCAAAGAGCAATGCACAGAGCCAATGTAAATAGACGA
>CAYJLY010000012.1:14010-23165 GCA_964371385.1 uncultured Rikenellaceae bacterium | reverse complement strand
GCCCCGCGCGGTGCACTCTAAAAGGCAAGCCAAGGTGCCAGTGTCGCTCTATTTAGACAAGCTGATACAAAGACACAGTTCGATATGCGAGCTTGCACTTGGCAGTGATCGAGAATAACAAAAAACGAATATGAAAAAAACATTACTAACCCTACTCAGCGCAATTATCTTGTGTGGCTGCAAAAGCGGAGACAACGTAAAGATCTATCACGGCGAAGATTTTGGCATCAAACCCAATACGAACGAAAATATCACTCCCCTTATCCAAAAAGCCCTAGAGACTATCAAGGGGGAGCGAGAGGGAAAGCCCTCAACGTTGCGACTTGCCAAGGGGAGTTATAATTTCGAGCTGCAGGGCACTGCCCAAAGGGAGTACTACATATCTAACCACGACCAAGATATGCCCAAGAGCGTGGCAATTGATATGGTGGGGATGAAAAACTTCACTTTGGACGGCTCGGGTAGTGATTTTTATTTCAAGGGTAGAATGCTACCCGTGGCTATGATAGACACAGAGAATTGCACCCTGCAAGGTCTTTCCATTGACAACCCCAACCCGCAGATTGCCCAAATCGAGGTGATCGAAAACGACACTATTAAAGGTGAAATTACTTTTGAGATTGCCCCTTGGGTGCAATATAGAGTAGATAGCACAGGGACACTAGTTATCTTTGGCGAGAACTGGAGCGAGGTGCCCGTGGCAGGCATAGCCTTCGAGAAGGAGCGCAGAAACTTGGTCTACAACACCTCGGACATAGGCGTGGGCATGCACAAACTCACAAAAGTGGGCGAGCGCACCTACCGCAGCCCATGGCGCAATAACAAGCTCATTGCAAGCACTATTGTCGCTCTTCGCACTTATCGCCGCCCAACGCCAGGGATTTTTGTTAGCCACAGTGCGAACACTAGTTTTAAGAACATGACTGTGCACTATGCCGAGGGTATGGGACTCTTGGCGCAGATGAGCGAGAATCTCACCTTGGAGGGTTTCAACGTGGCTCTCAGGGGCAATGATGACCCTCGTTATTTTACCACCCAAGCCGATGCGACACATTTTTCGAGCTGCAAGGGTAAAATCACCTCAAAAAGAGGACTCTATGAGGGCATGATGGACGATGCGATTAATGTCCACGGCACCTACCTAAAGGTAACACAGCGACTTGACGATCACACCCTAACGGCTCGCTACATGCACCCCCAAGCATGGGGTTTCGAGTGGGGGATGAGCGGCGATAGCGTACAGTTTGTGGCGGCGGCGACCATGGAGCTGACCGAGCGTGGTAATGTTGTGCAGAGCATAGAGCCTTTTGATAAACCAACCATTCACGGAGCGCGAGAGTATAAAATTAAGTTCCGCGACCCCCTAGAGGCGCTCCTTGGCGATGGTGCGATCTATGGCATAGAGAACCTAGAGTGGACTCCCGAGGTGGAATTTTCTGACAACACCATACGCAACAACCGCGCACGTGGCACTCTCTTTAGCACTCCCAAGCGCACTGTGGTCGAGAATAATTTGTTTGATCACACCTCCGGAACGGCAATCCTGTTGTGTGGCGATTGTAATGGTTGGTTCGAGACGGGTGCGTGTCGCGAGGTAATAATTCGTGGTAACACCTTTATTAACTCTCTCACCAATATGTTTCAGTTTACCAATGCCATTATCTCCATCTACCCCGAGATTCCAAACCTGAAGGAGCAGAAAAAATATTTCCACGGCGGCGATGCAGGCGGAATATTGATAGAGGGCAACACCTTTGAGACTTTCGACACCCCCATAGTCTATGCCAAATCCATTGATGGGCTTACTTTCCGAGGCAATACAATAATACAAAACGAGGATTTCACGCCCTTGCACTGGAATAAACACCGCTTCTTGTTCGAACGCGCTCGCAACGTCACCATAGTGGATAACGACTTCGAGGGTGGTTTCGACAAAGAGCGTGATGTGAAATACACTCTATAAAAACATGTGAAATGCACTAGCAATTTCACTCCCAAATGCAGAGGATAGCATAAAACAAAAGCTAGAAGAGTTAAGCAAAACAGAAATTAAGCACAATGAAAACACCTAATCACTTCAAGCTGGAGAGCGAGAATTCGCCCCGAGAGCGTTTCCTTAGAGAGGGCGCGGCAACTCTGAGCGATAGCGAATTGCTTTCGCTACTGATGGGCTCCCCTAGCGGTAATCACTCTCCACTAGAGCTTGCCCAAATGCTTTTGGAGAGGGCACAAGGCAGCCTTGTAGAGTTATCACGTATGAGCCCTGCACAGATTAACCAAAGCGTGGGTGTCGGAGCAACTCGCTCTGTTGCCCTTGCAGCCGCTTTGGAACTTGGTCGCAGACGGCAAGCAGAAACAACAATGCACAAGGAGCATATAGTGGGGAGTGTGGATATAAATTCAATTTTTGAACCTCTTTTGCGTGATTTACCCCACGAAGAGGTGTGGTTACTACTGCTCACGGGCTCCAAGAGAATAATTGAACGTGTACAACTCAGCAAGGGAGGCACTAGCGATTCACCCGTGGACATACGCATTATCGCCAGAGAGGCTCTCACACGCAAGGCCGCAGGGGTGATATTGGTTCACAACCATCCCGCGGGCAATTCCTCGCCCTCGCAAAAAGATCTACAAGTCACACGTGCAGTTGCCCAAGGCTTAGCTCTGCTGGAAATACGCCTGCTGGATCATATCATCATAGGCGACGGTAACAGCTTTTCTTTTGCCGAAAACAAACTCATTTAGCTCTATCAAAACCCCAGCATTTCAAAATTCTGATCCAATAAAATTTTAGCACCATGAAACTCACCATCTTTCTCCCCTATCATGCCCCCCAAGGCGCTAATGTGCAACTGGAAATACTCTCGCCCCGAGCGAGCATCCATCCTATGAAAGCAGTGGACCAGGGTCTATTCATGGCGCAAATCGAGATAGAGAGATCCACGAAAGAACTCGAATATCGTTTCGCTGTGGGCGAGCGTGTGAGCTACAGAAGTCAAAAACTACCACTGGAGGGTTCTTTCAAAGAACGCATTGTTTGGGGAGCGTGGAGAGATGAGCCGCTACACCCCGAGTTATATAGCTCTCCGTTCAAAAAGATATACTCGCTGCCCGATGCACCTTCTTGTTGTGCTAGAAATGGCAAAAGCAATATGCGTATAGTGGTGGAATATCCCTATTTATATGGCACCCAGAGGCTTGCTTTGGTGGGTAATGCCGAAGCTCTGGGGGGCTGGGATGTAAGGCACGCACCTAGGTTTTCGCGCCTTGAGGATAATCAATGGGCGGTGGAACTCTCACTCGATGAGCTACCCAAAGAGATAGAATACAAGCTAGTTGTGGTGGATAGACTCCACAGCGATACAGTGCGTTGGGAGCAGGGTGGGAACCGCCACAGAGATCTCCGTGAGTTGAACCCCACAATTCAATATACCTTCACTGAAAGCCAACCACGCCTAGAGAGACTACTGTGGAGGGGCTCGGGAGTGGCTGTGCCTTTGTTTTCGCTGCGCAGCGAGCAAAGTGCAGGCATAGGTGATTTTGCCGATTTAGAGCGTTTTGCCTCGTGGGCAGCGAGCATAGGAGCAAGCGTAGTTCAACTGCTACCCATCAATGACACCACCCAAAGCCACACTCACAGCGACTCCTACCCCTATAGCGCCATATCGAGCATAGCCCTGCACCCACTGTACCTCTCACTCGAGAGAATGGGCACGCTCGAGGATCCTTCTATTGCGCATAGTGTGGCTTCGCGAGCGGAAAGAGCAAACTCGCTGAACGATCTGGACTACGATGCTGTTGATGCACTGAAATGGGAGTTTTTCCGCGCTATCTATGCCCAAGACGGAGCCAAAACCCTCGCTAGCGCAGACTTTAAAGAATTTTTCGAGCGAGGTAAACAGTGGCTGGTGCCCTATGCGTTGTTTTGCTACCTGAGAGAACAAACGGGCACTGTGGACTACTCACAGTGGGGCCTATGGGCACAGTATGACCCTGAGCGAGCAGAAAGAATGCTCACCCGAGATTGTGCTGAGTACACCGAGATTGCCCTGCATCTGTTCCTTCAATATCATCTCGATCGCCAGCTACGCCACGTGAGCGCCCACTGCCAAAGTATAGGTATAGCCCTAAAAGGGGATATTCCCATAGGGGTGAACCTCCACAGCGTGGAATGTTGGACGGAGCCTGAGTATTTCAATCTCGATTGCTCGGCTGGTGCACCACCCGATGATTTTGCTGCCGATGGTCAGAACTGGGGCTTCCCAACCTACAACTGGGAGGCGATGGCAAGCGATGGATACAGCTGGTGGAAAAGACGATTTGAGAAGATGGCAGAGTATTTCCACATGTACCGCATAGATCATATATTGGGTTTCTTTAGGATATGGGAGATACAGCGCACTAGCGGCGATAGTACTCGCGGCTATTTCAACCCTGCCTTCCCCCTTTCCAAACAGCGCATATCGGAGCTAGGGGTGCCACTAGATAAAAATCTCTTTGTCGAGGACCCTCGAACAAAAAACCACTATCACCCTCTAATCAAGGCACAGCAGTCGAAATACTTTAAAAATGGTCTAAACGACAACCAGCGCGAGGCTTTCTCGGCTCTACACGAAGATTTCTTCTATCACCGCCACAACGAATTTTGGGCACAATCTGCTCTGAGCAAACTACCCGCACTGCGAGAGTGCACAGACATGCTTGCATGTGCCGAGGATTTAGGTATGATACCCGCCTCGGTGGGAGCAACTCTCGATACTCTACGCATGATAACCCTCGAGGTGGAGCGCATGCCCAAGGCGGCTTTTGCTCTCTTTGGCGACCCTGCCACCTACCCCTATCGCAGTGTGGCAACCACCTCAACCCACGATATGCCCCCCATAAGACTGTGGTGGGAGACCATGGACGAATCCACTCGCGAGCATTACTATAATAATGTACTAGAGTTCACTGGCAATGCCCCGACGGTAGCTACCGCCAAGATAGTGCGTGCCATCGTTTCGCGCCATCTTACCAGCCCCGCCATGCTCCGCATTCTGCCTCTACAAGATATTCTAGGGCAGTACCCCAAACTGTGGACGCCCCCAGCTAGCGAGCAAATTAACATTCCCGCCGACCCCCACCACTACTGGCGCTGGCGAATGATGCTCACCATCGAAGAGCTGCGAGCCGCTCGGGCGATTGCTGGTTTGTCTTCGCAAAGATACTAAATCAGCAGAGCGAGGTGTCAGCATCACTTGCAATTACCTGAGAGACAGCATAAATAGCAGCTCCCCCGCAGTGTACACCCCGAAAAGTGAATCTTTACTAAGATAAATCATCGCAAGTGCCGCTGGCACCGCTATGCGCCCCAGTGCGGACACACACCAGCCGCGCGCACCGCACCCCATCGGGGAGCGCGGCTTTAGCCTAAAGGCTAGCCTTACCCTCCCCTGCGGTACGCTCGAAGAAAGTAAACTTGCAAAGAAAATAATTGTTGCTCCAGCTCAGAGTGCTCTCACGCACAGCAGGACGTACACTCACCCCACAGAAGGTGCCAGCGGCACTTGCAAAGATGAATCATGGTCAGTGCGGCTCGCACCGCTATGTGTTCGCAGTTAATATGTGCTACCGCCTCCCCAGCGGGTACTTTCGAAGGGGGTGTAGGATGAGCGTTTGTTTTTACCACGCTTACGCCATAGAAGTGCAAGTCCTTTAATAAACAAGAAAATACCAAGAACAAACCAAGCTATGCGATTGAGCCATGTGAGCCAAGCTATGGCAAGTGGTGAGGGGATAACCTCGGGCTGCATGGCATCGGCGCTGCGTGCCAGAGCGTTGGTGAAGATGCGCACACCATTGGGGAAGGTTGCCTCTATCCTCAGATAAGGCAGTGAGGACGGGATAAGAAACTCGGCCGAGGTACTATCTTTTATTTCACTAAGAGTTTGAAATCCACTCACAAAACGAATAGATGAAGCCTTCTGCGAAAAAGCCACACGAAGCACACTATCACCCTGCAGATCAAAAGATTTCATCGTAGGCATATCACTATGCGGGCCCAACATATTGCGTGCATTATCAACCACCACCCCATAGGAGCGAGCCGCTTTCAAAGCTACAATCACACTATCGATTTGTCGCTCAGGCGAGTACACCATGGTATAGGCACGCTGGAATGCAGAATTTCGATTGGCAATAGAGTGAGCATCGTCGTTACATATCATCACTATGTAGTTGCCTGAGTGCAACTGCAAATCCCAATAACGAGAGTCGGCATTAGTGTTAAGTTCCATGACCTGAAAACCACGAATATCGCCCGCGTGATCCTTGTTCATCAGGCGAAGTCTCTCGGGATGGTTCACCTGAAAAAGCGCGGCCTGGGGCTCAAGGCGATTGATAAGAGTCTGCATCTGATGGCGAGGCATAAACATTAGAGGAATGTCGAACATGTCGTTCTGGGCGACCCCCATCATTAGTTGATGGAAATTATTAAGATTATACCCATGCTCATAGCTATCCAAAGAGGCAATAGAGGCATCGCTCAGTGCAGGGGTGATAAAATTGTGGTCCGAAATATTTATCACATCGTATCCGCTTTGCACATAGGCATCACCATACTGCTGGGTCGTGTAGGGTTCGTGAGTGTCGAAATTGGTGTGCCCATGGAGATTGGACTTCAAAAAACCCTCGCTCCACCCAATGGAGTCTATCCCTAGGTAGGGATTATAGAATTTATCGCCCACAAACTCACGTGTTTGCTGTTTCTCGAAGATCTGAGTAAAGCCCTGCGATAGAATTATATAACAGAAAACAAAAAGTACTAGGGTAAGGAGTAGCTTAAAGAAGAGTTTGATGATTTTCATAAGGCGGTCGAATAGCTTAAAGTATAATCTTGGCGCATACAATGTGCAGTTACAAAAATACTATTTTTTTGTGGTAGACAAAAAAACGAGCGAAAAAATATCAATCGTCCCTAAAATTAAGCACTTATAACTATTGTTAAAGCAAGTAATAATACGTATCTTTGCCCGCAATACTACCCCCCACAAAAAAACCACCCAATTGTAAAACCCTTTGCTTATGAGACTCAAAACCCAACTTCCGATCATCGCCAGCGACGAGTGGCTAGCCCCTGTGGAGGGCGAAATGGAGTACAGGTACGAACTCTATATGAACCGCCTTTTGAGCATAGAGCGCTACTGCGGTTCACTCTATGATTATGCAAACGCTCACCTCTACTACGGGGTACACCGCAATGATAAAGCGGGCGGATGGTGGATCAGAGAATGGCTACCAGGGGCCAAAGAGGTATACGTCTTTGGCGATTGGAACGGCTGGGATAGACACCAACACCCCATGATCAAGGACGAGTGGGGCGGATGGTCTATCTTCTTGTCAGACAAACAGACAGACGGCAAATTTGTTCACGGAAGTCTGCTGAAACTCAATATCAAAGGCAAGGACGACACTTGGCGCGAGCGCATACCTGTGTTCATCAACCGAGTGGTTCAGGATGAGAATACTAAAGATTTTTGTGCTCAGGCGTGGAATGCCACCTTTGATTGGGAGGACGACGATTTCACCATGAACGCCATTAAAACTCCTATCATTTATGAGGCCCATATTGGTATGGCTTCCGAAAATGCTGGCGTTGCGAGTTACGCAGAGTTTGAGAAAAATATCTTGCCTCGCATCAAAAAAATGGGCTACAACACCATACAACTTATGGCCATAGCCGAACACCCCTACTATGGAAGTTTCGGTTATCATGTCTCAAGCCTCTTTGCACCCTCTTCGCGTTTTGGCACACCCGAAGAACTTAAATCACTGATTAAAACAGCCCACTCCATGGGTCTGGCAGTGATTATGGATTTGGTGCATAGCCACTATGTGAAAAATACCGCCGAGGGGTTCAACCAAATGGACGGCACCGATGCTCTATATTCGCCCGAGGGAGAGGCTGGCAACCATCCGCATTGGGATTCTAAGCTCTACGATTATGGCAAGGAGCAGGTGCAACACATGCTGCTCTCGAACGTAAAATATTGGCTAGAGGAGTTCCATTTCGATGGTTTCCGCTTTGATGGGGTAAGCTCCATGCTCTACCACCACCACGGCTACACTGATTTTGGGTCGTATAATTCTTATTTTGGTGACCAAGTGAACCGAGCGGCAATTACCTACCTAACCCTCGCCAATAAGCTAGCGCATAGGGTTAATCCCAACGCCATCACCATAGCCGAGGATGTGAGCGGAATGCCAGGGATGACAGTGCCCGTGAGCGAGGGTGGCATAGGGTTTGATTATCGTTTGGCGATGGCTATTCCCGATTTTTGGATACGCTACACAGCCGACACCCCCGACGAAAACTGGGATCTGTGGGAGATGTGGAACATGATGACCAATCGCCTCCCCTCGTCTCGCACCATAACCTACTGTGAATCACACGATCAAGCGTTGGTGGGCGATAAAACGCTGGCTTTCCGTTTGATGGATGCCGATATGTACGAAAATATGAGCGTGGAGAGTGAGAGTGTGGTTGTTGATCGCGGTTTGGCACTCCATAAGATGATACGCCTGTTTACCATATCACTGGGTGGCGAGGGCTACCTGAATTTTATGGGTAACGAGTTTGGGCACCCCGAGTGGATAGATTTCCCACGCGAGGACAATGGCTGGAGCTACCAACACGCGCGCCGTCAGTGGAACCTAGCAGATGCAACTTACCTCAAGTACCACTACCTAGGGAATTTTGATCGCGCGATGCTAAAGTTGGTGAAAAATCACCACCTACTGAGCGCTGGCTACGGCTACAACCTGCTGTGTGACCATCATAACAAAACCATAGTGTACGAGCAGGGGGGCTTGATTTTCGTTTTCAACTGGCACCCAACAGCATCAATTTCAGACTACATAGTCCCTGTGCAGGAGCATGGCAAGTATAAGATAGTGTTAAATAGCGACGACAAGAACTTCGGAGGTTTCTCGCGCGTGGATAATTCTTCGGAGTTTTTCACCTTCTCTGCCCCCGATGGCGGCATACGCCTAAGCCTATACAATGTATCGCGAACAGTGCTAGTGTTACAGAAAGTAAGATAAGGAGGTGAGATGCCAGCGGCACTTGCGAAGACACTTGCGAAGGAGTTATTACAGGGCTGCCCCCCACGGGAGCC
>CAYJLY010000012.1:0-13910 GCA_964371385.1 uncultured Rikenellaceae bacterium | reverse complement strand
CACTTGCGAAGACACTTGCGAAGGAGTTATTACAGGGCTGCCCCCCACGGGAGCCCTGCATTCTTGCGAAAGCAGGACGCCCGCAGCGCACGCCCCGAGTAAAGGCAGAGACAGAGATTTCGGGTCAAGTCCACACTGCCTGTGAGAAGGTGCTTGCGAAATCTAGTCATACAAAGACGTTCTGCGTCCTGAGTGCTCTCACGCACTAGACGGGCGCACCGCCCCCCCCAGAGGGGTGACCGTCTTTTCTTGAGGGAAAAGCCAGTCTGCACAGCCCCTTGCGGTGCGCCCGAGTAGGTAAACTTATACCAAAGTCGCAGGGGCGGAGATCCTGAATCAAGTTCAGGATGACCAGAGGGGTAGATTAAACAAAAAATAAATACTTAAATAAATAACAACTAATTGCCCGTGCCGCTGGCACCATGGACTATGAACAAACAATTTTCGAAGATTAACATTTTCGCTGGCTGGGGGGTATTCCTCGTGGCTCTAGTGACTTATGTACTGACTATTGAGCCCACTACATCGCTATGGGACTGTGCTGAATTTATTGCAACGAGCTATAAGCTCGAGATAGGGCACCCTCCTGGGACGCCTTTTTTCTTTTTGATTAATCGCCTAGGAGCCATGTTCGCTGCCGACACCTCACAGGTGGCATTTGCGGTGAACGTTATGTCGGCTCTAGAGAGTGCGCTGACCATAGCCTTTATGTATTGGTCGATAGTGATGCTGGGGGCAATGATAGTGCGCAGGGGCAGAATCGCTAACACTGAATCTACAAGTTGGGCACTGGTTGCTTCGGGTGTTATCGGGTCGCTGGCCTATGCGTGGACGGATACTTTTTGGTTCTCGGCTGTCGAGGCTGAGGTTTATGCTCTCTCTTCGCTCTTTACCGCAGTGGTGTTTTGGGCTATGCTCAAGTGGGAGAAGGTAGCCGACCAGCCTAGCTCTAGCCGCTGGTTGATTTTCATTGCCTATATGATGGGGCTTTCTATCGGGGCACACATCCTGAATTTATTGGCTATTCCAGCTCTTTCGTTTATCTATTACTTCAAGAAATTCCCGCAGGCTCGCCTCAAGAACCTATGGAAACCTGCTGTGGCGTCTATCCTACTTACGGGCGTTTTCTACCTGATGACCCCAACTGTTGTGGGCATAGGGGGCTTTGTGGATAGAATTTTTGTCAACAGCTTTGGTTTGCCCGTTAATTCGGGATTGGCGACTGTGATTTTTGCACTCGTGGGTGCTTTGGCATGGGGCGTGTGGTGGAGTCACAAAAAAATGCGCCTGACGCTGAACCTTGTATTCTTGGGTGCTATTATGGTAGTGATTGGTTTTTCGAGCTACGCCATAGTGCTTATCCGTTCGAGCGCCAACCCTCCAATGAATTCCAACCACCCCGACAACCCTTATGCACTGCGTTCGTTTCTGAATCGTGACCAATATGGTGCGCCACCACTTCTGTATGGTCCGACCTATGGCTCTCGCCCTGTGGACTATAAGATGACCGACAAATGGGTACTCACCGATGAAAATAAATATGAGAAGATAGAGGTAATCGATGACTATGTGTATGACGATGCCACTATGATGTTCTTCCCAAGGATGTATGACGGCGTGTCGGGCAATGCTGGGCGCTATCTGAATGAATACAAGAATTGGGGTGGCGACAAAGGGCGCAGGGTGCGTACCGCCAATGGCGATATGGTCGTGGTGCCTACCTTTGGTGAGAATCTTAATTATTTCTTTGGCTATCAAATCAGCCATATGTACCTGCGCTATTTCTTCTGGAACTTCGTGGGTCGCCAAAGCGACATCCAAAGCACGGGCAATATAGACAATGGCTCGTGGCTCTCGGGTATAGACTTTATTGACGAGGCATACTTGGGTCCTCAAGATGAGCTGCCATCCGAGATAGCAAACAATCGTGGACGCAACACCTATTTCTTCCTGCCTTTCATACTGGGTATGATAGGTCTGATTTTCCACGTAAAACGCGATGGACGTGGGGCATTTATCCTCTTTACGCTATTCTTTATGACGGGTATAGCTATTATTCTGTACCTGAATCAATCGCCTCTTCAACCTCGCGAGCGTGACTATGCTTACGCTGGCTCGTTCTATGCCTTTGCCATTTGGATAGGCGTTGGGGTGTTGGCTATCTATGAGTGGCTAAGAACTAAGCTTAAAACCAAGGCCTCGATGGCTGTGGTGGGTGCAACGGCGCTGAGTGTTAGTGTGCCCACGGTGCTGGTGGCCCAAAACTGGGACGACCACGACCGTTCGGGACGTACCATCTCGCGCGATATGGGCTTTAACTACCTTGACTCGGCTCTCCCTAATGCCATATTGATTAACTATGGCGACAATGACGCCTTCCCAGTGTGGTATGCACAAGAGGTCGAGGGCTATCGCACGGATGTTCGCCCCATGAACTTCTCGTACATCACGGGCGATTGGTATATAGACCAAATGAAAATTAAGAGCAACGAAAGTGACCCTGTGCCTTTCACCCTGCCCTATAAGAAATACTACGAGGGCGCCGAGCGTATGTTCCCTATTCAGGATGTACCTCACCCCCGAGGAGGCGTTTGGACAGCTCAAGAGGTGATGACTATAGTGAATAGCGATGCCGCTGGAACAAAACTCACCACACGCGATGGCCGTTCGTTCGATTTCGTTCCCACTCGCCGCATTGCAGTGCCTGTGAACAAACAAAACGCACTAGAGGCGGGCATACTCACCGAAGAAACGCTTCCTTTGGCACAGGATACTATATATATAGAATTCCCCGCAGATAAACAATCTCTATCTATCGATGAGATGCTTTTCGTAGACCTAATGGCGCACTTCGACTGGAAACGACCTATCTATATGTCCTCTTACAGCGACATGCTTAAATATGGACTGCTGGATATTAACAAAAACCCAGCGGTGAGCTACCTGCGCAATGATGGTGTGGCTTACTTGCTTACTCCCGTGCCGCACGCTGTGACCGACATCAACTACCTTGCGAGTGTGGACACCGAGCGACTATGGGACAACCTAATGAACAAGTTTAACTACGGAAACATCAAGGACACTAGTGTCTATGCAGATACCTTTGTTCATAACACTCTTGAGGTATCACGCCTACGCAACACCTTCGCTCAGCTCGCTGACGCACTGATGGCAGAGGGCGACACAGTGCGTGCCGTTGAGGCTCTGGATCGTGCTATGGTCGAGATGCCTGCCTCGCAGATGCGCTTCGACAGCGATATTCTCTCTATTGTTTCGGCCTACTGGCGTGCTGGCGAGCTAGAAAAAGGCGATGCACTGGCTCGCGCCTATGGACTCAACGAGGGCGAGTATCTCGATTATTACTCACGTTTTACGGGCGACAAAGCAACTCTTGTCGAGAGCTTGGCATTCGATCGCCTGCGCAACCTATATGGACTGGTACAAGAGGCTATGATCTATGGTCGCGATGATATTTTCGATGAGTTTAATGTCTACACCCAAGTTGAGAAGCCCACTATCTCACCTTTGGAGAGTGGCTCCATTGTCTTAGAATAAATATCTTTAATACATTGTGCTTTCTCTAATGTATTTAGGGAAGCGACAAATAGAAAGGTCGTCCACTGTTGATGGACGACCTTCTTTTTTATAATATGTATAGATACCAGCAGCAGGTACGAGCCGCAGTGGCAATGTCGGCTATAGATTAATGTCGACTAGAAATTGCGGATCATCTCCACAATGACGGCAGGGGTTGGCACGCACTTAAGAGCGCGTGATGGTGATACCTAGGCGGGTTTGCATAAGGGCGATAAACTCAGTGTAGCGTGAATCAGACGAGAATTCACCCAGCTTAATATTGAAGTGGGTAATGCCGGTAGCTTTTGACCATACCCCCAGCAACTCCCTTACAAAACGCATGCCCTCCACGGAGTTAAACTCAAAACCTGTTGCATGACTGAACGTAGCGTTTGAATCCATCAAATCCACCTCTAGCACCACTTGCAGC
The DNA here is from genome assembly GCA_964371385.1 of uncultured Rikenellaceae bacterium. Lineage (GTDB taxonomy): Bacteria > Bacteroidota > Bacteroidia > Bacteroidales > Rikenellaceae > Mucinivorans. Next base: position 9,904 of record CAYJLY010000012.1, on the reverse strand, counting down.
CCATTGCTTGAGGCGCGATCTTGCAGCGCTTTAAGCTCTTGGAGGCTGTAAAATGCACCCGAATCATAGGGCTTGCAGGTGGGATTACAGTCCTCGAGTGCTGGGCTTTCTATGACCCATGCTGTAGGCGATACGACACGATAGTTGACTGTTCGACGATTGGTTTTACCTCCTTTTGAGCCTTTGCCCGAGGCAGTGGCAAGCAGGGTCTGCGTGTCCATTTTCTGTAGTTGTGTAAGGTCAATTACTGCCATATTGCGCATCACACGCGCACCCTCACCATGACCCCAGTCTACCATACGTCCGCCCGCTATTAGTGTGCGAGAGTTCTGTTCCACTACAAGGGATTCGAGCAGCTCGATGGCTCGCGTTAGCGAGGAGGTGGAGGTGTAGTAGATGTTTATGCGCTGTTGGCTAACTGTTATCTCTAGGGCATCTTCACCTCTGGAGCCTTCGATCTTCGATCGTTGTGAGATGCTTATCTTTGGGGCGGAGAATTTACGAAAAAAATTGGTCTCCACATCTCCTCCGCTGGCTTTGATTAGCTCGGTTAGGCGTTGTCGCTCTTCGAGAAGCTTACTTGGAATCTTAAGAGTGATATAGCGAGCAAGGCTAAAATCACCACTCTGGTCTTCAAAGAATTGTTGGGCAGGAGCTGTCTTGTAGAGCATTTCCTCACTCGAGAGTGGTTCGTTTGTGAAAGTTCCACCAGTGAGTGCTTTGCCTTCGAGTGCATTGTTTGCACTTGCTGGTAGAGCTAGGAAAAATAGCAACACAAGGCTCAGTAGCAATATTTTTTTCATTGAAATGGTGTGTAATTAAATATTTTTTCTGGGGAGATACCCCCGGGGTTATATTATAGGTTTTCTTTCGTGAAATTGATAATTCTCTTCATTAAATCATTGCGACGGTTACCCATGGAGTGATTGCGATCGGGATAGATCAACCAATCAAAATCTTTACCCTCTTTGGTGAGCGCCTCTATCATCTCGTAGCTGTTTTGGATGTGTACATTATCGTCGGCAGTACCATGCACCAACAGCAGTTTACCTTTGAGCAGATCAGCAAAGTGCAGCGGCGAGTTTTCATCGTAACCCTTGGGATTTTGCTGCGGCATACCATTGTAGAGCTCAGTATAGATGGTATCATAGTATCTCCACGAGGTCACGGGCGCAACCGAGATAGCCATTTTAAACACATCGGCTCCTTTGAGGATACAGTTCAGAGCCATAAATCCGCCGTAGCTCCAGCCATAGATGCCTATGCGCTCGCTATCAACATAATCCAGCTCGCCTAGATACTGCGCCGCATAGATTTGATCCTCTAGCTCGGGGCCTCCGAGGTTTTCGTAGGTCACCTTGCGGAAAGCCTCACCACGGCCGCCCGTACCACGTCCATCCACACAGGCCACTAGGTAGCCTTCTCTAAGCAGAGCCGTTTCCCAACCCACACTCCATGCGTCTTTGACGCTCTGCGACCCAGGGCCACTGTATTGGGTCATAAACAAGGGGTAGTTTTTCGAGGAGTCAAAATCATGGGGCAGGAGCATATAGCCATTAAGCTCATCTCCCGCAGGGGTCGTAAAACTAAAAAACTCTTTGGTTGGCATTTCAAACTCAGCCAAACGCTCTTTCAAAGCGGCATTGTCTTCGAGGTTTCTCACCAGCTCGCCCGATGCCTTGTGAAGTGTTGCCACTGTGGGTGAGTTTAGCGAACTATTGTGGCAGATGTAATACTTACAGCCTGTGCTCATAGTAATGCTTGATGTACCATCCTCGCTTAGGCGTTTTTTGCCTGTGCCATTAATTCCCACACTATAAAAATCGCTCGCAAGGGGTGAAATTTCGGTTGAGGTGTAGTACACTTTTTTATTCCGTGGATCAACTCCACAAATTTCTCTCACTTCCCACTCTCCACTTGTTATTGGATTAAGCAGCTCGCCTTTAAGATTATACAGATACAGGTGCATAAAACCTGTGCTCTCGTTCTTGACAATGAAATGTTTGCCATCGCGCAGGAAAGTGATCTTTTGATCGTCTATGCGCTCTATGTATTTTTCCTCGGTCTCCTGATAGAGAGTCTTGCTCTCGCCCGTGATAGCATTCGCCAGCAGCAGGTCGTAGTCATTTTGCAGACGGTTCAAACGGTGAATAGCTAGGGTGTTGTCGTTTTGTGTCCACTCAATGCGAGGGATATAAATATCGGTTTGCTCGCCGATGTTCATAAGCGTGTGTTTTTGACTATCCAAATCATAGACTTTAATCTGTACGATGGAGTTAGTTTCACCCGCTTTGGGGTATTTGAATGTAACGTTCTTGGGATAGAGTTCACCCTCAAAAGTGTTCATATTGTAGTATTTAACCTCCCTCTCATCAAAGCGATAGTAGGCAATCTTGTCCGAGGCAGGCGACCAATGATAGGCCTTAGCAAAGCTATACTCCTCTTCGTAGACCCAATCGGGGATTCCGTTTATAATCTCTCCAGCCTTGCCATCGAAAGTGGCCTGATGCTCCTCTTTGGTGCCCAGATCCACCCACCACAGGTTGTTATCCCTCACAAAAGCGGCATATCTACCATCGGGCGAGATGCTAGCTTCTTGTTGTTTGCCATTTTTTGATAGCGCATACAGCGAATCGGTGGTGCGGTCATAGATCCAATAGTTGGATTTCGAAGAGTGGCGATAAATAGCCTCACGTTCGGTTTGCAGCAAGATTTTGCTCTCATCATCGCTCATGGCGTAACCCGAAACCTTAAGATTAGGTTCTTTCCACGCTGCACTAAAGATAGTATCTACCGTGGAACCGTCTTTGTAGCGGTGGCGAATGATTGCACCCCCCAGCTGGGTGGTGTAGTGCTCGCCGTCTGCCATAGAGCGTAGGCCGCGGATGGAGCGAGCAGCAAATTTACCTTGGGCTATGTCTTGATAGCTGATTTCTTGTTTTGATGTTTCTTGAGCTTGTGAATTATAGACGGCAAGGCAGATGAAAATTCCTGCCAAAAACTTTTTTATCATCTCTGTATGCTTACTTATTTCTTTATTTTTCTCTCTCTGTTTTATTTCTAATCGACTCCCTAGTGTTCACTAGTACTCATAGACCACATAGGCGCTAACGAGCCAGTGGTTATATTTTGCGCCATCCGCCTTTTGGGCTGTTGGCATTTTGATGGTGAGGGTTTGCTCACAGAGAGGTTCTGCGCCAAAGGCTGCCACCTCGGGTTCTACACACGAACCGGGACACCAATTCGAGCGGCTCAAATCACTTGAGGCGAGCGATTCCATAATATCCATAGTGTCATAGTCATTAATCTTAGGATTTATATATGGTGCATCCTTGCGCTCGATTAGCCACACACCCGAACCGGGGTTAAATCTGCGGAACGAGGCGCAATCATCTCTCCATGGGATAAAGTCTATAAGGGTTTTTCCATCCACTTCGACTATATTTTGCACCTGCACAAACTCATCACCCCCGCTATGGCCACCGTGACCCGTTGTGATGTAATACAATTTTGCATTTTTAGCTCCCTTGGGAAGGGTGAAATCAACGTTGGTGGATTCTTGGTCGGCAAACATAGTGGGAGAACCCTTATCGCCCACGTAGGGCACTGTATTGAGCAGCGGCAACACAGCGGTACGTGTCATTTTATCGCCTTTGATTGTGCTTTCGCTGAAGGTGATGTCAATATCCACGCTATATCCATCCTGCGCCCAGCTATCAGCCCACACGCCCACTATCACCTCGCCCTGAAGCTCAGAGATAAGTTGCGAGATATCTTGGCTCCAACGCACATCCTCCGCCCAATGGGGTATGTACACTGGTTTGCGCCCCAGCTGATCGTCGCTATAATGCCCCACACCAAAGGGGGTCATAAAACGTAGCAACTCTATCGAAGGCTCGTGGTCTTCCACTAATGCGTGGCCTTTCATCATCTGCCCTACACTCTCTGGCGAGGCTGGGAATTTCTTTTCACCACTTACAACCTGCCACAGATCACTGCTTGCACCTTGAGGTATCACAAACACCGAACCCGATTTGTCCCAACGATCGCCCACCGACTTGAGTGTCATATTAATCACAGCCTTTGTGTTATTTTTGAAACTAGGCAAAGTGATTTTCTTGAACACCAAACGCCCTGCAGCCGCATGGTACTCACCCTTGCTATCTGCCTGCATATTGGGGTGCTTGCTTGCTGCATCGAGCAGTGTGCCTTCGAAGATTTGAACTTTCTGCGCGCTTGCGGTAATGAAAGCCAAAGCGCAAAGGGTTGTTGTAAGTAGTTTTTTCATATTTTGTTGATCTATGTTTTTGATTTGCTTTTAATTAGGCACTTTTCTGAGGCGTGCACTGCGAGCCCACTAGCAATGATTTTTCTTCGCAAGTTTGCGTTCTTTAAGGCGCACCGCAAGGGGCTCAGGAGCGTGTTTAACTTTAGTTAAAGACGATCGCCCCGATGGGGGGCGGTGCGCCCGTCTAGGACGCAGAGCGTCTTTTATGACTTGTTTTCGCAGGGCTCCCGCGGGGGGAGCGTACGCCCTGCTATTAATATTAGTTCTCAGATCATAGCCCGCATAAGCTGGCTCCCCCCGCGGGAGCCCTGCTCTTCTTATGAGCGAAGAGCCGTTCTTCCCGCAGCTTTCGTCACGAAAAGACTCCCAAGGATCATCAATTTGCTGCTTCAGAGAAGTTAGTAGCTGTACTTAACCGCTGCGGCAGCCTCTGATGCCGAGCGTAGGGGCACTAGCGTAAAGCCGAAGCTGTAATCGTCCTTAGCGTTTATCATATACTGAGCGTAGGGGCGCGCATGCCAGCTGTCATCACCTCCAACACCCATCATGCGACCATCCACCGATAGTTCCACAAAATCGCGTTCCACTATGTCGGTGGCGTGAGTCTGCTTGGGTTTAATCATATAACCCGCACTATGCGAGTGGTCTTCGGTGGGCGAAAAACGGTTCCACTGGTAGGGTGCATCCGAAGATTCTGAATCAAGATCCTCCAAAGCAGCCATCAGGGCGTTGAATTCCACCATCTGGTCAGCCAAAACCAGTAGTCCACCGCCTCTCTCGCCACGAGTGAGCGTTAGCCAGCGAGTGTCGCTATGGTGACCGTTCTCTTGGGGGCGTATATAGTCTGTGCCCTCGAGTTTTACGTTAGTTTTGTAGAGATCTACATCGGCAGCATATTTGCGGTCTACGTAGTTTTCGATCTCGCCGCGACCGAAGTATTGAAGGGTCGAATATTCCTGGGGCAGACGCATTCTAAAACCTTGGCGGTAGAGCTGGGTTTTGCTCGATGGATTACCCTTAAAGTTATAGCCCACATGTAGAGCGCCCGAACCATAGATGGTATAGACCACCTCTAGCGAACATCCCTCCGCTAGGGCAAAGCTAGCGGTCACTTTGTATTGACTAGCGCTCACTTTTTCCATCTGCACACCCTCACATTGAATATCCCCCAAAGAAAGATCACGCCACGGGATCACAGTGCTGGGGAAGCGGCTCCCGAAGTCATTGTCGGTTGGGGCACGCCAGAAGTTAGGGCGCAAGGGGTAGTTGTCCCACATAAGATTGTCGCCCGCACCATAGGTATCGATTAGTCCGCTCTTACGATCTATGTTCAACACAAAACGCGAGTTGCTAAAATAGAAACTCTCCGCATCGGAATCCTCCTTGATGGTGGTGGTGTTTTTGAAGGCTGTCTTATTGTAGGCAAGGGGCAGGCGGAACTGTTCAGAGGCTACCTCAAAGCCTTTTTTCAGCAGTCCATCGTCCGCTTTTAGCTTCACGCTCCAGTGGACATAGTAGTCGGTGGCTGTGGCGAGTTTAATCGAAGAGCTAGGAGCAAAGGTGAGGGTTGTTGTTTCGTCGGGCTTTAAGTCCAGCGTCCAGTTTTTGGAGCTGACCGTGCGACCATTGGCTTTGAGTGTGGCGGTGATGGTATATTTTTCGAGGGTCGAAAAATCATAGATATTCTTCACCTGATACTTGCCAGCCACAGCGTCCGTTTGTTCAAATTTCACATAGCTATACACCTTGGCTATCTCGCGAAGGCCTGGGCGAGGTATTCTCTCGGCATCCACTACCCCATTGGCTAGGAAATTACCATCCGAGGGCATATTCTCTCCAAAGTCACCACCATAGGCAAGCGTCACAAGGCTACTGTCGGCATTATATTTATAAAAACCTTGATCGACCCAATCCCAGATAAAACCACCTTGAAGGTTGTCGTACTTGTAGATTTCGTCCCATTGGTCTTTAAAATTTCCTGTCGAATTACCCATGGCGTGCGCATACTCAGATGCTATGTAGGGACGGTCGGTAGTCATCTCGCCCCAACGCTTGAAAGTGCCAGCACTTGGGTATTGGGGGCAGAAAATATCCGTATTCCACTCCAACAGAGCTCTCTCGTACTGCACAGGGCGCAGGGTATCTATGCCCTTGAGATAGAGGTAGGTTTCATAGAAATTGTAACCATTACCAGCCTCATTACCCAGCGACCAGAACATCACGCTAGGGTAGTTCTTCGCCTGTTGATACATATTCTCGGTGCGCTCCATATGTGCCTTAAGCCACAGAGGATTGTTGCCTAGGGTTGCTCCTTTTCTTAGGTCGTAGTACATACCGTGGCTCTCGATATTCGCCTCGTTACACAGGTAAAAGCCATACTCATCGGCAAGCTCATAGAATCTGCGCTGTTGGGGGTAGTGACTCAGACGGATGGCATTGATGTTCGCCTCTTTCATCAGGCGCATGTCCTCGCGTATGGTTTCCTCGGTGATATAGTGACCCGTTTCGGGGTGAGTTTCGTGGTAGTTTACGCCCTTAATGTAGACTCTCTTGCCATTGACAAGGTATTGATTACCACGTATTTCACTGGTGCGGAAACCAATTTTTTGTGTTATATACTCCGTGAAGCTACCCTCTTGGCGCACACGCATAGTGAGGGTATAGAGGTAGGGATCCTCGGCGCTCCACTTGCGCACGTTTTTGATGCGGCGCTCGAAAGTCACAGTGTCTTTGCTCTGAGCGGCCATTGGCTCTTCGCTATAAGAATACTCTAGGATATCACCCGTGTGATCCATAAGTTCAAACCACACTTGAAGATCGCCCGATTCCAATACGAAATTATTGGTCATAGCAATTTTCAGTTTGAACAAACCATCTGTGTAGGTGCTATCCAAAGTTGCCACCACATCAAAATCCTCTATGTGAACCTTGGGCTGAGAGTAGATATACACATCACGCTCTATGCCGCTGACTCTGAAAAAGTCCTGACACTCCAAGAACGACCCCGTGCTCCAACGATAGACCTCTAGGGTGATTTGGTTCTCGCCCTGTACCAAGTAGTTGTTCAGCAGAAACTCCGCTGCCGACTTGCTGTCTTCCGTGTAGCCCACTTTACGGCCATTCACCCAGACATAAGTGCCCGATTTCACGCCACCAAGATGCAGGTACACGTCCCTGTCGCGCCACGCTTGAGGAATGTCAAAAGTGCGTCGATACACACCCGCAGGTACTACCTCGGGCAGGGTTGGCGGCTGAGGGTTGGCGGGAGCAAATTCGTATTTGTGATTGGTGTAGATAGCCGTTCCATGACCCTGCATTTCCCAGTTGGTGGGCACCTTAATATCGCTCCACTGGCCGTCATCGAAGTTCGCTTTGCTAAAGCCATTGGGCAGGGTGCGGTAATCGTCCGTATAGAGGAATTTCCACGTACCGTTCAAGTCAAGATAGAAATTCGATGCCTTATAATCGCCTACGACAGCCTCCTCGCGGCTATCAAAGCTCATCATATAGGGGCGAGGCTTTAGTTTGTTCACCGCAACGGTTTGCGGATCTCTCCACTCGGGGATGGCTCTTTCGGTGTTTGCCTGTGGCGCTCTATGCACCTTGAGGGCTTGCGTGGGCTGTTGCGCTAGGGGTGATACGACACCTGCGAGCGCAACACAAATCAATAATAGGGTTTTTCTTAGCATATGGGTTGGTTTGCTCTTTTTGCGAAAATTGGATTATTATTTTCTTAAAAAAGGGGAGAGATGAAAAAAACCTCTCCCCTATGGGGTGTAGGGCTACTTCTGGCGGAAGTAGATCTGGATGGGCACGCCCGTGTAGTCCCACTTGGCGCGTATTCTGTTTTCTAGGAAACGGCGATAGGGGTCTTTTAAGTATTGAGGCAGGTTCACAAAGAATGCAAACTGCGGAGTGGCAGTGGGTAGCATCGTTGCGTACTTAATGCGGATGTACTTGCCCTTGATGGCTGGGGGTGGAGTGTGCTCGATGATAGGAAGGATATACTCATTGAGCTGTGAGGTCGAGATGCGACGTTTGCGGTTCTCGTAGACCTCCATCGCTTTTTGAGCTATATCAAATATACGTTGTTTCTCGTGAACCGAGGTAAAGAGGATGGGCACATCATTAAAGGGAGCCAACTTCTCGCGTATGGTCTGCGCATAGTCGCGCGCAGTGTTAGTGCTCTTATTGGGCACCGTGTCCCACTTATTGACCACCACAACACATCCTTTTTTGTTCTTTACAATAAGGTGGAAGATATTCATATCTTGCGCATCAACCCCCTGCGAGGCGTCTACCATAAGTATAGCCACATCCGAGCTCTCGATGGCGCGTATGGCTCGCAGCACAGAGTAGAACTCAAGATCCTCGTTCACCTTGGTTTTCTTGCGAAGACCCGCCGTGTCCACCAATGTAAACTCCATGCCAAATTTATTATAGTGCGAGTCGATAGAATCTCTGGTTGTACCAGCCAGTGGGGTCACAATATTTCTATCCACACCCATCAGGGCATTAGTCAGCGAACTCTTACCCACATTCGGGCGACCAACGATAGTAAAGCGAGGGACGGTATTTTCTATCTCTTGCTCCATTTGCGCCGCTTCTCTTTCAGCATCAGTTTCGCTTTCTTTCAGACCCTCAACCACAGCATCCAACAAATCACCAGTGCCCGAGCCAGTGATGCTCGAAATGGTGAAAGGATCGCCAAGGCCAAGTGAATAGAACTCGAAAGCCTCGGTGTGACGTTTGTGGTTATCAACCTTATTGACAACCAAATGTACAGGCTTAGAATTTTTTCGCAACATGCGCGAGAGTGTCTGATCTATGTCTGTCACCCCAGCCTCAACATCCGTAAGGAAGATGATAGAGTCTGCCTCCTCGATGGCAATTTGCACTTGGCGCACGATCTCTTTCTCGAAAATATCCTCGGAATTAACGGTAAATCCACCAGTGTCGATCACCGTAAATTCCATGCCGTTCCAGTCGGTGGGTCCGTAGTGGCGATCACGTGTTGTGCCCTCGGTGGCATCTACAATAGCTTTGCGAAGACCGACTAGTCGGTTAAAAAGGGTTGATTTCCCAACATTGGGGCGGCCAACAATCGCTACAATTTTATTCATCTTAAAGGGTGGTTTAAAGTATTTTTTGTGTTTTCTTAAAAATTAGTTTTGTTTCGTGCATTTTTTGGGTAGCACCTGCGAGCGACACTTAGGGGCGGCACTCAGAGGCGGCTTTTCCAGCCTGTTTTGCGCCCTTTTTGTGTTATTTTGGGCTTAGTTTTAGGCGTAAAATGCACTATCTTGCAAAGATAGCGATTTTTTTTGGTGCGAACTGCACGGTCGGTGATTTTTCTTTAACATTAGATAGAAGTGCGCGCCTGCAAAGGTGCGAGCGGGCGCTGGTAGAGGTTTTTTGGGAGACAATTCATAAAGACACTCTGCGTCCGAGCTAAACAAAAAAAGAAACACCCCTTGGTTTCGGAGATTGAAAAAGACTCGCGTTGAACGAAGTGAAACCGGACTTTTTCAAAAACGAAACTACAAAGAAAAAAAGCTAGATGCGAGCTTACGCTGACAGTGGTTTTGCGAGAGATAAATCTTAAAGACGCTTTGC
>CAYJLY010000011.1:50586-52495 GCA_964371385.1 uncultured Rikenellaceae bacterium | reverse complement strand
AGTTGTTAATCGGCAGCATAATATATCGCTGATTGATACCCCAAGTATCGGGCAGAGTGGTCATAAACGAAGAGTCTATCATATACCAAATCTCACGGTCGTTTTGCTGGCGTTCGTTGATGATAGAATAGAGCGTTGCGCCCGCCTCGCCCACCGTGAACGAACCAAATTCTGTGAAAATATCTGGCTCCTCAACATCATTTTCATTACAATAGTTTTTAATCTGCGAAATGATCTCTTCGGCCATATACTCATAGTCGTAATTAAATGCTAGTGAGGTCTTTATGGGGAATCCACCTCCAATATTAAGGCTATTTAGCGTGGGGCAAATTTTCTTTAATTCAACGTAAATCTTTAGACACTTGATCAGCTCACTCCAATAGTAAGCAGTATCTCGTATACCCGTATTAATGAAGAAATGTAGCATTTTGAGCTTGAATTTCTTACTGCTCTTGATGCGTTTTTTATAATAATCAACAATCTCCGAATAGCGTATCCCCAGGCGCGATGTATAGAAATCAAAGCGAGGCTCCTCTTCCGATGCAATGCGTATACCTATCTGGCAACTACCATCAAAAGCTGCATCCAACGCCTCCAAATCATCCTTACTATCCAACACTGGAATAGTATTGGTAAAACCATCTTTTAGCAACTGAACTATATTAGTTATATACTGCGGACGCTTAAATCCATTACACACAATATAGAGGTTCTTATCAATTGATCCGCTCTCATACAGCGAATTAATGATATGAATATCAAAGGCGGATGAGGTCTCGATATGAATATTATTCTTGAGCGCCTCCTCCATCACAAAGCTAAAGTGAGAGGACTTGGTGCAATAGCAATAGTTATAACTACCCTTATAATCCACCTTTGCCATCGCAACATTAAACAGGCGTTTTGCTCTTTGAATTTGCTTTGAAATCTTGGGTAAGTATGTGATTTTCAAAGGAGTACCATATTGCTTGATAATATCCATCAAGGGCACATCATGAAAGTAGAGTTCGTTATCTTCGGTGGCGAATTCCTCTTGAGGAAACTCGAAGGTTTGGTCAATTAGATCAAAATACTTGTTTTTCATCTTCTTCGGATTGCTATTATACTTGAGTGTTTGACTGCGAGGGATGCCAAGGATCAATGGGGCTTTATCTGTGGCGGAATCTCCCTGCAAAGGTACAACTACTTGATTAATTATCAAAACTTTCGCTTCATTTTTCATTTGACACTTCGGGCGTGCATAAAAATATATAAGTTTATTTGGTGGCTCAACATTTTATGTCTATCTTTGTGCCCTGCAACGGAAACTTTGCAGAGAAAAAGTTAGCTAACATTAATAACACAAATCACAAAAAAGATGAAACAAGGAATTCACCCAGAAAACTACCGCGTTGTAGCTTTCAAAGACATGTCCAATGATACTATCTTTTTGTGTCGGTCCGCTGTTCAGTCAAAGGAAACTATCGAAGTGAATGGCGAAACCTATCCTCTCTACAAGATGGAGATCTCGAACACCTCTCACCCATTCTACACTGGTAAGCAAACCCTTGTAGACACTGCGGGACGTGTTGATAAGTTTATGACTCGATACAAAAGACCAGCTCGCAAATAAGAGCCGGCCTCATTCATAGGAAAAGAACTCTCATCATTTGGTGGGAGTTTTTTTGTGTGGTTTAGATTGCAATTTAAAGCATTTAAGCCTCCCACTTTTCTTAAATCCCAGACAAAGTGCTTTGATTATTAAAATCAAGGCACTTTTTTTTGTGAAAATAAATACTTCCTTGTATATCTAATAAAAATACATTATATTCGCAAAGTAGAGGTAGATGATCAATTGGTAGAAATTTGCACATTCAATACTAACCATAAACTGATATACCATGAAAAAATTACTAATAATTCTAGCCAT
>CAYJLY010000011.1:37684-50486 GCA_964371385.1 uncultured Rikenellaceae bacterium | reverse complement strand
TCGCACGCCCTGAGTTTAATATCGGGGGTACGAGGGCTTTTTAATAGCTTTTAGTTGGATATCTTAGGATAGTATATCGAGCGCTAGCGCAGACATCATCGCGATACCACTCTCCAGAGATCGTTCATCGGGCGTAAAACTGCTATTATGAAGTGGCGCTGCGGGGTTGCCAGTACCCAAACGGAACATCAGCGAGGGGTAGCGAGCAGCGTAGAACCCAAAATCTTCTGCAGTCATGCGGCGTGGAATTTTTACTACGCCCTCAGAGCCTAATATCTGTGCTCCCACCTCGAAAGCCCTTGATGAAAGGGCACTATCGTTTATCACGCTGGGGTAGCCGTCTTTGATTTCCACATGCGCCGTGCAACCGTAGTTCGCCACGCTAGAGCTTGCAATCTCTGTTATCATAATCTTTATGCGCTCCCTCCAACTCTCGTCCATAGTACGGAAAGTGCCCTCAAGAGTGACTTTCGAGGGAATAACATTCGTTGCACCAAGAGCCTCAAAGCGACCAAAAGATATCACCGTGGGCACGAAAGGATCGACCCTGCGTGAGGCTATCTGCTGAAGATCGACAACCATAGCCGAGGCAGCCAAGACTGTGTCATTAATCAGATGCGGCATGGCTCCATGTCCCCCACGGCCTTCGACTGTGATATGTATCTCGTCGGTCGATGCCATAAATTGCCCCTCGCACACACCCACAGTACCTACCTCCAATTCGGGCGAGCAGTGTAAAGCGAGAAAAGCGCGGGGAGTTATATTTTGGAATCTCTGCTCGCGCAAAACGATAGACGCACCCCCTGGGTGCAATTCCTCTCCGGGTTGAAACAGACCCCATATGGTACCCTCAAATTTTGTATCTTTCAATAAGGCAAGCGTGCCAAGGAGGTTTGCAGTATGCATATCGTGGCCACAGGCATGCATCATTCCAGTGGTACAAGCAAACTCTACCCCGCTGTGTTCTTGAATTTCCAGCGCATCAATATCCGCTCTGAGCACCAAAGGCGAAGTGGGTGTTGGGTTTTCTCCATGCAAAATTGCCAGCACACCCGTGCCTGCAATCGTTTCGCACTCTACGCCGAGCGCAGCAAGGGTTTCGAGGATAAACGCCTGAGTTTTATATTCTTGGAACGAAAGTTCAGCGTTTTGATGAAGATAGCGACGCCACTGAATTACGCTAGGAAGCAGTTCTGCGGCACGGCGTTTTATGTTTTCCATTTTCTTAAAATATCTTATGGGTGATTTTTTAGAACTCGCCTAGAGTGCGTCTTTCATATCGCCCTCTTCCAGCGTCCCGAGGTTACCCAGCCAGCAAAGTTCTCCTTTTGCGTTGAATAGCATAGAGAAAGGCAGATATTTTACTCCAAAACTGGTGAACACCTCGCCTGTGGGGTCGTGGCCTATGACATATTTATCGCCACATGCTGATTTAAGAAAATCCAAAGATTCATCATCATCACGCGTGAGAACCACAATTTGTAGTTTACCGGAGTACTTCGCATGGATATCTTCGAGTTCTTTGAAGAATTTATTTGAACTAGCGTTTCCATTGTGGAAAAATTCTATGAGCATCGCCATTTCATCTTGGGGAGTATGGTTCTTCCATTTAACACCCTTTAGCGAGGGCATCTCGGAGCCAATGACAAGCTTTTGGGCACTGGCCATAGAGGTGGACATCAGCGTGAGACCCAATATTAAACTTAGGTATATTACTAGTTTTTTCATAATTTTCTGTACTTTATATAATGTAAGGGGCAGGAGTTTACAACCTCAGAGCTAACTCATAATGTTTTGCATATGAATCAGTCGAGCATAAATCCCGCCACGTTCAAGCAGTTCTTGGTGAGTGCCGCTCTCGGCTATCACTCCTTTATCTATAACGATAATACAGTCAGAATGTTGCACTGTGCTCAGTCGATGGGCAATCACCAGCGAGGTTCGCCCCTGAAGTAATTTAGTGAGCGACTCTTGCACCAAGCGCTCGCTTTGAGTATCCAGAGCCGAAGTCGCCTCGTCGAGGATCAGAATCTCGGGGTTACGCAACACTGCTCGTGCGATAGATAGCCTTTGGCGTTGTCCGCCCGAGAGTTTGGTACCTCGCTCGCCAATGTTAGTTTGTAGCCCCTGGGGCAGTTGTTCTATGAACTCCCATGCGTTTGCCACTTTCGCAGCCTCGATTATTTCTTCTTGACTCGCCGTTGTGTTACCCATGCGGATATTACCTTCGATGGTGTCGTTAAATAGTATGGTTTCTTGTGCAACTATGCCCATTAGGGAGCGCAGGGATTCCAGAGTGTAGTCTTTTGTATCTACCCCATCGATAGTGATGCACCCTGAGCTTGGATCGTAGAAACGAGGTATAAGATCAGAGATAGTCGATTTTCCACCTCCCGAGCCGCCCACCAATGCGATGGTTTGCCCTTTGGGAATCTTGAAACTAACATTTTTTAGCACCTCCTTATCGCCATCATAGCTGAAATTCACACCCTCAAAGGCAATATCCGAGTTGAAACTCTCCAGTGTCTTGGCATCTTCTTTGTCTTTGATTTCGGGTTTTTCGTCTAGTAGCTCCAGTACTCTATCTGCAGCAGCAATACCTTGGTTGATATTTCCGAAAGCGTCAGATATAGCACGTGTGGGGCGAGTGACCTGAGAGAAAGCTCCCAGATAGGCAATGAAGGCTGCCACTCCTAGTTCTCCGCCAACTATCATATTACCTCCATAGACCAAAATGAACGAAAGCGAAGTGATACCCAAAAATTCGCTCATCGGCGAGGCTAGCTGTTGTTTGACAGCGATACCACGTTGGATGTCAGAGAAATCCTTGTTTTGAGCCTTGAATTTTTCGTCGACATAAGAGCCTGCATTGTAACCCTTGATGGTTTTCATCGCTCCGAGCGATTCTTCCAGCAGAGAAACCAGTCCTGCGAAGCTCTCTTGGCCTTGAGTGGCACTGCGTCGCAATTTCTTGACTATATAGCCTATGAAAAAGGCAATAAAAGGTAAAACAGCCAACACAAAAAGCGTCAGTTGCCACGAAATCGACACCAATAATATTATGTAGGCGGTGATTAGTAGCGGTTCGCGAAACAAGACTTGCAGCGTGTTGGTAATGCAAAATTGCACCACTTGCACATCAGACGTGATTTTCGAAATGATCCCTCCTTTGCGCTGATCGCTAAAGAAAGAGGCCTGAAGGCTAACGATGTTATTGAACACATCGTTGCGTATTCTCTCTATCGCTCCAATTCTGAGCGATTCAACTATTCTCTGCGCCATGTAGCGAAACAGATTTGACAGTAGCGAGATGGTAACTGTCATCACCGCAAGGGTCATAAACAGCTCTTGGGTGGTTGAATTTCCAAATAGTTTGTAGGTAACATAATTAAAGAAACTATCAGCCCACGCACTCGAAAATTCAAACGCAGGTAGAGTTGTCACTTGTTCTATCATGCCGCTCCCTGCACTCATAGTGTCTATGATGGGAATCAACATCCCAAAGGTCGCTGCATTGAAAATCGAGTGCAGCAGGATGCAGATAAAATAAGGGACGGCGTAGCGCGAAAACGGACGACCGAATTGTAGTATGCGTAGATAGGTTTTCAAGGTTTTTTTCTTTAGTTTTTTATTGTTTTTGTTTAGCTCGGACTGTTTTTTTTAGACGAACCGCAGGGGGCGAGTAGCTGGATTTAACTTTAGTTAAAGACGGCCGCCCCAGTGGGGTGCGGTTCGGCCGTCTAGGTGACAGCTTACGCTTGCAGTCTTTTGGTTTGCTTTTCAGGGCATGCGCTACGGGTGTTCTGCTTCAGAATAAGAGTAAGATTGCCTGTGCGGCTCGCACCTCCCGTGGGGGGAGCATACGTCCTGCTAGTGCGTGCCCGCACCTCCCGTGGGGGTGCTACTTGTATTAGCTTTTTATTTGTTTGCCAGTGCGACTCGCACCCTCGAGTAGTTGGTTGAGTGCTTTTTCGAGTGTTGCTCGTGGCACACCTATGTTCATCCTAACGAAACCTTTACCACACTCACCATACATCCCTCCGCAGTTCATGCCGAGCTTTGCCTCTTTAATCAAAAACGCCTTTAGGGTCTCACAGTCCATCCCCCACTCTCTAAAGTCCAGCCACATCAAGAAGGTTGATTCTGGCTTGTAGCATTTGATAGAGGGTATGTTTTTGGTAATAAAATCTACCGCAAAGTCTATATTCGCCTCGAGGTATTCGAGCATTTGCGCCATCCAATCCGCCCCCTTGGTGTAGGCGGCTTTTAGGGCGGCGAGCCCATAGATATTGGTATTGTCACAATGAATACGACACATCATTTTTTGGTAGCCCGCCATAAGCTCAGCATTAGGAATCACAGCATAGGCAGTGCACAGGCCAGCGATATTGAAACTCTTGGATGGGGCGGTGATGGTGATGGTGTTTTGGGCAAAACGCTCGTCGAGTGCCCCCATATGAAGGTGATGATGGGGCTTGAACACAAAATCCATGTGTATCTCGTCCGAGATAACAACAACACCATGTTTAAGGCAGATTTCGCCCATGCGAGTTAGTTCTTCGCGTGTGAAAACCCTGCCCGTGGGATTGTGAGGGTTACACAGAATAAACGCTTTCACGCCCTGCACTTTCTCCTCAAAATCCTCGAAATCAATTTGATAGATTCCATTTTCATCTTGCATCAACTCGTTGTTCACAACCACTCTGTTGTTGTCCTGGATAACGCGCGCAAAGGGGTGATACACGGGCGGCTGAATCAAAATTCCATCACCCTCGCTCGAGAGGCTCTGCATCGCAAATACCACTCCAGCCACAACCCCAGGAGAGAACTCCAACCACTCTTGTTGTATTTCCCACTTCGTTTGCTCTGAGAGCCACCCCTTGATAGCTTCCCAAAACTCGGGGCAACGCCTGCCATAGCCATAGACCCCATGGTCTACACGCTCACGCAGGGCATCAATAATAAAATCACCCGAGGCAAAATCCATATCGGCTATCCACATGGGCAGCAGGTCATCGGTGCCAAAAACCTCGGCATTATTGCCATATTTCTCGCAATCGCTCCCACGGCGATCGACCACAGTGTCAAAATCGTAACGTTTCATAGTTAAAGAGTTTTATATGTAGAGCGGGGGTAATTTCACAAAGGTAGATATTTTTTATTTTTTTCTGCCATTAAAAATAGATTTCTTACGCCATGGACCCCATCTATAGTAGGCAACAGATGCCACAGCGCCACATACCCACCCAAAGGGTATAGACCACCAAATACCCTCTAGGCCTATCCAATCGCTCAGTATATAGGCGGCGGGTATTCTGATGCCCCACAGCGCAAGAAGTGTGATGAGCATGGTTGCCACCACATCGCCTGCTCCTCGAAGCATACCGTTGATGACGGTCATCACATTGAATGCGGGATAGAAAAGACTTATTATAATAAGGTATCTCTGGGCTATGTCTATCACATGCTGGTCGGTGGTAAAGATAGAGAGTATCTGCTCACCGAATATTACTATTATGGCTGTAATACTCACACACACTATCATCGAGTATAGCAGGGTTAGCCTTAGTCCTTTTTTTACTCTATCATAGCGATTTGCGCCCACATTCTGCCCTGAGAACGACACTAGTGCCATTCCAAAATTCAATGCAGGAATCACCGCAAGGTGATCCACTCGTATGCCCACGGAATACCCCGCAACTACATCCGCCCCAAATTCATTCACCAGAGCCATAATAGCGACCGCCCCAAAAGCTACAAACGACTGTTGTATGCCAGTTGGCAGCCCATATTTAACGCACAACCCAAAAATTCTCTTATTGAATTTCAATCCCAAAAGGCTTATGCGGAAAATCTCGCTAGTGCGATTCACGTAGGCTATGGCAACCCCATAGGCAAGGGCAGAAGCAATCACCGTTGCCCACGCCACAGAGCTTACACCCCATCCGAAACCCACCACAAACAGCAGATCCAACGCCACATTCAACACCGCCGAGAGAGCCAAAAAATAAAGAGGTGTTTTTGAATCGCCCACCCCCCTTAGAATAGAGGATATGGTGTTAAACCCAAAAAGGAGTATCGTGCCACCTCCCATATAGACTCTCAGATAACTCACCGCATCTGCCATTAGCTCTTCGGGCAAGGACATCATCCGAAAAATATCTTCGGCAAAGAAAGCCCCCAAAAAGGCAATCACCGCCCCTGCGCCCAAAAGAAAAACATGGAGGGTGTCGCTAGTGAGCCGCACATTATCTTTATCGCCCGCACCGAAATACTGCGAAATCACCACACTCGCTCCGCTACCAATGCCAATAACAATTGCCACCGAAGCGTATATCACGGGCATGCTCGCTCCGACCGCTCCCAGGGCTTCTGTGCCTATGTATTGCCCCACTATCACGCTGTCTACTATCTGGTAGAGCTGCATGAAAAGGTTGCCCAGAATGATAGGCAGGGTAAATTTTATAATCTGAGGACCGATCTTGCCGACCGAAAAATTTGTAGCTTTCAAAAGTACTCTAGGGGTGGGGTGAAAATTGTGATGAAAAAGTTTTGTATCAAAGGAAAAATTCATAACTTTGATTGCTCAAAGGTAGGCATTTTTAGGTGACCAACCCTTGTGAAAATGCAAAAACAATTCAAATTTATTAATAATTACAACATGAAAAAGCATAATTTTTCGGCAGGTCCTTGTATTCTGCCACGCACAGCAATCGAAAACGGAGCACAAGCTGTATTGGATTTTGGCGGAATGGGACTGTCTCTAATCGAGATTTCTCACCGTACTCCTGAATTTGAGGCCGTTATCCAGGAGGCAACTTCTCTACTGAAAGAACTTCTTAATGTACCCGACACTCACAAAATTCTGTGGCTAGCGGGTGGTGCATCGACCCAGTTCTATTTTGTGCCTTTCAATTTTATGGAGAAAAAAGCAGGCTACCTCAACACTGGTGTGTGGGCTAAGAAAGCCATCAAAGAGGCGAAGCTCTTTGGCGAGGTAGAGGTCTTGGCATCGAGCGAGGATAAGAATAACACCTACTTCCCTAAGGGTTTTGAGATCCCCGCAGATCTTGACTACCTGCATATCACAACCAACAACACTATCTTCGGAACCGAGATCCACGAGGACATGGATTGCCCTGTGCCGCTGATCGCCGATATGTCGTCGGACATTCTATCTCGCCCTGTGGATGTGTCGAAATATGCAATGATCTATGGCGGAGCACAAAAAAATATGGGTCCTGCTGGTGTTACCTTCGTAATTGTCAAAGAGGATGCTCTAGGTAAGGTTACTCGCCCTATACCCTCGATGATAGACTATCGCACCCACATCGCCAATGATTCTATGTTCAACACACCACCTGTGTTCCCTATCTACATGGTGCGCGAGACCCTCAAATGGGTTAAAGAGATGGGCGGCGTAGATAAAATGTACGAGATCAACAAACGCAAAGCACAGTTGCTATACGATGAAATCGAACGCAACTCGATGTTCTCTTCGCCCGTGGCGGTGGAAGATCGCTCGTTGATGAACGTGCCTTTTGTTTACAGCGATAAGTGTAGCGATATGGAACTTTCGGTATTCCTTAACTTTGCAAAAGAGCGTGGTATGGTGGGTATCAAAGGTCACCGCCTAGTGGGTGGTTTCCGTGCTTCTATCTACAACGCCTTACCTCAAGAAAGCGTTGAGGCTCTAGTTAAATGCATGCAAGAATTTGAGACGGCTAATCAATAGTCCCACTAGAGCCAAAATAGCGTTAAACCAAACTTAAAGACAAAAAACAATGAAAATACTAGTTGCAACCGAAAAACCCTTTGCAAAGGCGGCGACAGATGGCATACGTGAGATACTCATTCACGCAGGCTGCCAAATGGAATTGCTCGAAAAATATAGCGATAAGCAACAACTACTTGATGCTGTTAAGGACGCAGATGCGCTAATTGTGCGCTCAGATAAAGTGACTGCCGAGGTGGTTGAGGCTGCCAAAAATCTAAAGATAGTGGTTCGTGCTGGTGCAGGTTTCGACAATCTGGATCTTGAGGCGCTGAGCGCTCGTGGCATAGTGGCGATGAACACCCCGGGGCAAAACTCCAACGCTGTGGCAGAACTTGCCATCGGGATGATGATCTTTATGGCTCGTAGCGGATTCAACCCTGGAACGGGTAGTGAACTTTTGGGTAAAACCCTAGGCATCCACGCCTACGGAAATGTGGGACGCTTGGTGGCTCGCTGTGGACGTGCGCTGGGTATGAACGTCTATGCCTATGATCCTTTTGTGAAGGATGCTTCGATATTCGCTCGTGATGGAGTGGCGCAAGTGCCGACGGTGGATGAACTGTACGCAAAATCGCAGTACTTATCGTTGAATATCCCAGCAACCGAGCAGACTCGTGGCTCGATAGGCTATGATTTGGCTATGTCTATGCCCACGGGGGCAACCATTGTCAATACCGCTCGCAAGGAGGTGATAAACGAAGAGGGACTAGCCAAGGCGATGCGAGAGCGTGAAGATATTAAGTATGTCACTGATATTGCGCCCGATGGCGATTTTTCGGAATTTGGCAAACGTTTCTTTGCGACCGCAAAAAAAATGGGTGCTGAGACCTCCGAGGCTAACATCAACGCTGGACTTGCTGCTGCTCGCCAGATAGTTGCGTTCTTCGAGGATGGCACAACACGCTTCCAAGTAAACTAGGTGCCAGCCGGTGCGAGCGGACGCGGGCATTGGTTTTGTGAGAGATAAATCATCGCCCAGTGCGGGCACGCACTAGCAGGGCGTACGCTTTCGCCGCGCGGAAGCCCTGCTCTTTCAGAGACAGATCATCCGCAAGCGCACGCCACTAAAAAGTAAACTTAGTCGTCGATTACGTTTGCTTGCACCGAAAAAACATAAAATAGACGAGCGCACCGCCCCCATTCGGGGCATTGGTTTTGTGAGAGATAAATCATAAATGAGTCTTTGACCCTAGACGGACGAACCGCACCCCCGAGGGGCGGCCGTCTTTACCTAAAGGTAAATTCGTCTAAGCCCATTGCGGTTCGCCCTAAAAGCTGGAGCAGCAGTGGTTTATGAGAAGACGTAATGCGTCTTAGCAGGGCGGCACTCCCCCAGGGAGCCCTGCTCCTTTTCTCTAATATGGGAGCAGGACACCCAGTGTCGCCCTTAAAAGCCAAACCAAAAAAGAACCCATCCTTGGTTAAAGAGCCTGAAACAGACTAAAAAAGTAGATTTTCGCTGTTTTAAGGGGTTTAACCATAAAGAAGAAAGCAAGAGCAAACTAAAGTCCGAGCTAAACAATTAGCCGTGCGTACCGCACCCCAACGGGGAGCGCGGCTCGCCTAAAGGCAAGCCCATTGCACTCCCCTGCGGTACGCACTAAAATTAAACTCGCGAGGACAAGTCATAAAGACGCTACGCGTCCGAGCCGCACTGGCAATTTCCCATCAGGGCGGACTCTTATAGTGAGAGATAAATCATAAAGACGCTTTGCGTCCCCCTTGCGGTTCACCCTAAAAGGCAAACAAAAAAAAGAAAAATCCCCTTGGCTAAAGGGGATTGCAGAAGACCACGTGTTGAGCACCTGCAAAACCGGACTTCGGCAACAACGAAACCATAAAAAAAGAAGCGAGGTGCGAGCGGACGCAGGCAGCCCTGCTCTTATCAGAGACAGCGCATCCGCAAGCGCACGCAACCGAGAGGTAAAGCAAACCACCCAGTTGCGTTCACTCGCACCATCACCTTAAAGAGACCGTTGCAAAACGGGCTCAGGGATACGAAGTAGACCATAGACCTTGATAAACTTCAAAATACAACTTACTGAAAGTGAGAGCGACAGGAGTTTACTTAAAGTAAATGACTTAGCTCGAATTTGCATAGTAAAGCGGTAGTTTGGAGTTTTGCAACGGTCACCTTAAAACAAATAATAATAACCCAAAAAAAGTATACTACATTATGAAAATCAAAGCATTCTGTGGGGTTCGCCCCCCAGCGGAACTTGCCAGCGAGGTGGCATCACGTCCTTATGATGTCCTAAATTCAGCGGAAGCAAAAGCCGAGGCAGGCGAAAAATCACTCCTACATATCATCAAACCCGAAATAGATTTCACACCCATAGCCGACGAACATTCAGATGAGGCTTATCAAAAAGCTGTTGACAACTACGCTCTGTGGAAAGCAAATGGGTGGTTGGTGAGAGAGCAAAAACCCAACTACTACATCTACGCTCAAACTATGGACGGACGAACACAATATGGACTAGTGGCGTGCTGTCACTTCGAGGACTATCTCTCGGGGGCAATCAAAAAGCACGAGCTCACACGCCCCGACAAAGAGGAGGACCGTATGATACACGTGCGCAATCAAAATGCTAACATCGAACCTGTGTTCTTCTCCTATCACCCAAATAAGAGGATGGACGAAATTGTCTCAGAGATAATCAAAGGTACACCCGAGTATGACTTCGTTGCCGAAGATGGCTTCGGGCACACACTTTGGCTGGTGGACTGCCAAGAGACTATAAACGAGATTACAACTATTTTCGAGGGCATAGACTCGCTGTATGTGGCTGATGGTCATCATCGTACGGCTGCTGCGGCTCGTGTTGCTATGGAAAAACGTGATAACAATCCCACTCACAGCGGAAATGAGGAGTATTGCTATTTCTTAAGTGTGATTTTCCCCGACGATCAACTCCATATCATAGATTATAACCGTGTAGTGAAAGATCTCAATGGTCTGAGCACTGAGGAGTTCCTCTCGAAGATGCAAGAGGATTTCGAGCTTGAGAAAATCGGAGCCGAGATTTACAAGCCAAATGCTTTGCACAACTTCGGGCTGTATGTTGATGGAGCGTGGTATTCGTTCACTGCCAAAGAAGGGCGATTCAATGACGCAGACCCAATCGGAGTGCTAGATGTGACTATCCTATCGGATTTAGTGCTAGATAAGATCCTTGGAATCAAAGATTTGCGCCGTGACACACGTGTTGAGTTTGTGGGCGGAATCCGTGGTCTAGGCGAGCTGCAAGAGAGGGTCGACAGTGGCAGTATGGCGGTTGCATTTGCAATGTTCCCCGTGTCGATGAAACAACTCACCGATATAGCCGACTCTGGCGAAATTATGCCTCCAAAAACCACTTGGTTCGAGCCGAAATTACGCTCAGGGCTTGTTATCCACGAGCTCGACTAAGTGCCAGCGGCACGGGCAATGATTTAGCTCTAACTGTACCTTTCCCGTGTTGTCATCCGGAACTTGATTCAGGATCTACGCACAGACAAACAAAGAACAAAAGCAGAGGCGGAGATTGCAGGTTGCAGCCCGCAATGATGGCAGGGGTGGCAGAGATGCCACTGGCACCGTGACAAATAATTCCCTTGCTGCTCGCACCTTTACTAAAAAATATATATCTTTGCACCATATAAATATATGGGAGAGTTATAGTTTCTCTCCTTATAAGCAACAACTAATCTATAGAGATGCAAAAAATTCTGATTATCGACTTCGGATCGCAGTACACGCAGCTTATTGCTCGTAGAATCCGTGAACTTAATGTCTATTGCGAAATTTTCCCCTACAACCACCTGCCCGAGAACACCGACCAATATCAGGGTGTGATCCTTTCTGGTTCGCCCCACTCGGTGCGCGATGAGCAGTGCCCAAAGATAAACCTAGAGGGTATCAAAGGCAAAAAACCTCTTTTGGGGGTGTGTTATGGTGCGCAATATTTGGCTCACTTCTTTGGTGGCGAGGTTGCCCCTAGCAACAGCCGCGAGTATGGTCGTGCTCACTTGACAAAGGTTGAGGGTAGCAATCCGTTGATTGACACTCTCTCTGAGCAGTCGCAGGTGTGGATGTCGCATGGCGATACTATCGTTAGCCTGCCAGATAACTACAAAATTATTGCCTCGACCGAGGATGTGGCAGTAGCTGCCTATGCCATCGAGGGCGAGCAGACTTGGGCTATCCAGTTTCACCCAGAGGTTTACCACTCGAGTGAGGGAATGGAGTTGCTTCGTAACTTTGTGATTAGAATCTGTGGATGTACGGGTGACTGGACACCAGATAATTACATTGAATCTACGGTTAAAGATCTTCGTGAGAAAATAGGCTCTGACAAAGTTGTTTTGGGTCTTTCGGGCGGAGTGGATTCTTCAGTTGCTGCCGAGCTACTACACCGTGCCATTGGCGACCAACTGGTTTGTATCTTTGTGGATATGGGTCTGTTGCGTGGTGGTGAGTTCGAACAAGTATTGGAAAGCTACAAGACTATGGGTCTCAATGTGATAGGTGTGGACGCTGGTGATAAATTCCTTGGCGACCTGAAAGGCATCACCGACCCAGAGGCAAAGCGTAAATCCATTGGTAAGAACTTTATTGAGGTTTTTGACGAGGAGGCGCAGAAACTAACCGACGTTAAATGGCTAGCGCAAGGAACTATCTATCCTGATGTGATCGAGTCTGTATCGGTTGGAGGTCCTTCTGTGACTATAAAATCTCACCACAACGTGGGAGGTCTGCCCGAGAAGATGAACCTAAAGATTGTAGAACCTTTGCGACTGCTCTTCAAAGACGAAGTGCGCAGAATTGGTCGTGCGATGGATGTTCCAGCAAATATCCTTTCTCGCCATCCTTTCCCAGGCCCGGGCCTTGGTATCCGCATCCTAGGGGAGGTGACAAAAGAAAAAGTAACCATCCTTCAGGCGGCAGATAAGATTTTTATCGACGGACTAAAAGAGGCAGGTCTCTATGACGATGTTTGGCAAGCGGGCGTAATGCTACTGCCAGTTCAGAGCGTTGGAGTT
>CAYJLY010000011.1:0-37674 GCA_964371385.1 uncultured Rikenellaceae bacterium | reverse complement strand
GTTATGGGCGATGAGCGTACATACGAGAATTGCGTTGCATTGCGTGCAGTGACCTCAACCGATGGTATGACAGCCGACTGGGTACACCTACCCTATGAGTTCTTGGCGAAAATCTCTAATGAAATTATCAACAAAGTGCGTGGCATCAACCGTGTGGTGTATGACATCTCTTCAAAACCACCCGCAACAATCGAGTGGGAATAATCCCATCGTATAATATATTAAGAGCAGTGCATTTCATGAAAGTGCGCTGCTTTTTTATTTTGTAGCGCGCGCCTTGAAGTGTCAGCGGGTAGTGTGGCGTCTTTGAAAAAGCTAATACAAATAGCGAGTCGCAGCTTCACCCCAGCGAAGACTCGCTATTATTTATGAGCTCGCTCTTCGCTAAGCTGCTCTTGAGTGTCAGCGGCGCGTGCGATAATTTGAGGGAAAAGAAAACCATAGCTAGTGCGGCTCGCACTGCCAGCGGCACGGGCGATAATTTGAGGGAAAAATAATAACGGCGCTCATGCGCCGTCATTTATAGTATTGCAAAGTAATAGATCAAGAATGCCGCTGCAACCACAACCAGCGCTGTGGCAAAGAATATCATGACTCCCGAAGCTCCGTGGTCTACAGCCGAGGGTGAGGACGCCACTCCACGATAGGGTTCACGCTGGGTGGAGGTCTTTTCGCTTTGGCTGGTGCTCTCTGCGTGGGTTGTATCTTCGCCCACTACCACAGGTAGAGGCAGCGGTGCAGCAAACGGTTCGAGTTGGTGTGCTAGGCTTTCGGAGGTGGTGATTAGTCCAAGTGAGGACATATCCACTATCGCCACAGAATTGATAGTTAGCGTATTACCATCGGCAATGGCGCGGTCTATGTAGTTCCAATAGAGCGTTGCTCCTTGGGCGAACGAACAATCCTCATAGTGATTGGCTATGGAGGTGATTATATTATTCTCGGTGGCATTCTCGGGGTGATAGACCTCGAGGGCTTTGCGTGGAGGCAGAATAGTCTGCCCATCGGGAGTAATCTGAGCGGAGTGTTCAGCTATGGCGAGCACACAAATCTCGGGCAGGGTAACATTGCCAAAATGCAACAAGTCCCGCAGGATAAGATACTCTATATCGTTATGGAGTGCTGTGTCTACCATTGTTGTGATTTAAGTAGTGGGTGGTCTATTTCTTCTTTTTGAAGCCCACGTTCTTAGGCTTTGCCGTAGGCATATTAGTGTAGGGCTTGGCGGGAGCGCGAAGAGCTTTTACCAAAATAATAACCCCCGCTATAACAAAAGGCACAGAGAGCACCTGCCCCATGTTTACTCCAAAATTCGCCACCATATCTACCTCCCAAGGCTCCTGTACATTCTTAATACTCTCGATAATAAAGCGCATGCCGAAGAGTACGATAAGGAAAGTGCCAAAGAGCACCCCTCTTTTATCGCTCAGCTTAGTGCGCCAGTACATGTGTGCCAAAAGAGCAAACAAAACCAAATAAGCCAAAGCCTCATAGATCTGAGTTGGGTGCATAGGCTCGGTTTCTCCCGCACGCACGAAGATAAAACCCCATGGCAGCGAGGTCGGGCCTCCGTAGATTTCTGAGTTGAAAAGATTGCCCATGCGTATGCAGGCACCTCCGATTGCAACCACAATTCCTATCCTATCTAAAAACCAAATATAGGGCGTTTTCCATTTGCGAGAATACATCCAAATACCCACCAGCAGTCCAATAGCAGCTCCGTGGCTTGCAAGTCCTCCGTCGCGTATGCCCGTGATTATTTCGAGGGGGTGCGAGAGGAAATAGGCAGGATCGTAAAACAAACAGTGCCCGAAGCGAGCACCTATGATAGTTGCAAGCAGGGCGTAGTTGAATGCCGAGCTCGTCATATCATCGTTGAGACCCTCGCGCTTTACTATTTTACCAAAAATCCAGTAGCCCAAGGCGAAAGCCAACAGCCACGAAAGTCCATACCAAGCTATATCAAAGCTGCCGAGACTGAAAAATATAGGGTCAAAATCCCAAGTGATCTGGAGGAGTTGCATATATTATTGTTATTAAATTTTTTAAGAGATATTACTGTTTTCTAAGGCAAAGTTAGTACTTTTGTGCGAGCTAACAAGCAATAAAGACAATAATTTAAAGTTTACCATATACAAACACAAAGAGAAAATGTTGTATCCATTGAAATTTAAGCCCCTACTAAAGGAGCGCATCTGGGGCGGTGCGGAGCTAGCAAAATTTGGAAAGAAATTGCCCGAGGGCATCAAAATAGGCGAGAGTTGGGAACTTTCGGGTGTCAAAGGTGACATTTCGGTGGTGAGCGAAGGTGCACTAAAGGGCAATAACCTTCAGGAGCTTATCGAGATCTACATGGGCGATTTGATGGGCGATAGAGTGTATGAGAAATTTGGCGAGGAGTTTCCATTGCTAGTAAAACTCATCGATGCTCAGGATTTCCTTTCGATTCAGGTTCACCCCGATGATGAACTATCGGGCGCACGCCATGGTGCTTATGGTAAGACCGAAATGTGGTATATCATGGACCATCAGCCAGGCGCTGAGCTTTTCCTAGGTTTTAATCAACCTGTCGATAAAGCTAAATATATGGACTTCCTAAAGCGTGGTGAGCTAGACCAACTTCTCACTCGCTTTAAGGTAGAGAAAGATTCAGCTTACTTTATTCCTGCAGGTGCTATCCATGCTATTGGTAAGGGTATTTTGGTTGCTGAGATTCAGCAGACCTCGGATGTAACCTACCGTGTTTTTGATTTTAATCGTGTGGACGATCAAGGAAAAAGCCGTGAACTTCACACCGAGCTAGCGCTTGATGCCATTAGCTACGAGCAGTCAGATGAATATGATGTAACTAATTCTGCCCCTGCGGGTGAGGTAGCGCAAATTGCTACTTGCCAATATTTCCAAACCAACTCAATCGAGGTTGATGGAACTATGGAGCGCAATTATAACGATTTGGATAGTTTTGTAATCTATGTGTGTTTGGAGGGCGAGATGACTATCAAAACCCAGACCACTGAGACTTCTATGAAAATTGGCGAGACTGTACTTATTCCTGCCGTTATCACCGAGCTAACCCTAGAGGGTAAAGGTAAAATCCTCGAAAGCTATATCCCTAAGCAAGCCTAGCTCCAAGCTGGAGCAGCAATTATTTAGCTCGCCGCGACTGCTACGCTATTTTGTGTTAAATCTTCAAAGGCACAGTTCGAGTTAAATGATAGCGAGTACCGCTGGCACCTAGCAGGGCGTACGCTCCCCCACGGGAGCCCTACTCTCTTGTGAGGCAATACAAATAGCAGGGCGTACGCTCCCCCACGGGAGGTGCGAGCCGCACAGGCAATCTTGCTCTTAGGTCAGAGCAGAACCCCGTAGCGCACGCCCTTGCAACGAGAGGGAAAGACACAATTAGAGTCAACTGATTGCCCGTGCTGCTCGCACTAGACGGGTGCATCACTCCTCTAGAGGGGCAACCGTCTTTTCCTAAAGAGAAAAGCCAGTTTATCTGCCCCTTGCGGTGCACCTACGCTTGAAAATGCGAACCGTAGCAACAATAAAGCTTGCAAAGGCACAGTTCGAGCTAAATGATTGCAGGTGCGGCTGGCATCTGGTATGGGTTTTGCGATACTATAGGGCAAAAACATTAGAAAAACATGAAAAAGACTGATAATAAGGAATTTACAAACGAGGCCTCTGAGCCTGAAGTGGAGCAGACTGCTGAAAACACTGACACTTCGGCAGAGGAAACTTGCAGTGAAACTGACAAAACGGCAGAGACTCCATCGCTGGAGGATGAATTGGCGCAATGTCAAGATCGTTATGTGAGATTGAATGCGGAGTTTGACAACTTTCGCAAGCGCACCGCAAGAGAGAAAATGGAATTGATCTCAAGTGGCGGCGAGAAGGTTGTATTGGCATTTTTGAATGTAGCCGATGATATTGAGCGTGCCATCAAGGTGCTTGGCGAAGGCGCCGAAAGAGAAGGTATGGAATTGATTTACAAGAAGTTCCAAGAGGTTCTCAAGACCCAGAACGTAGAGGCTATCGAGGCTATGGGTACAAAACTGGATGTTGAATTCCACGATGCGATAGCTAAATTTGCAACTGGTGACCCCGAAAAAGTGGACTGCGTGATAGACGTAGTACAACAAGGCTACAAGATGGGCGATAAGGTTATTCGCCATGCAAAAGTTGTGGTGGGCGAATAATATAAAAATTAATTTAAGGGAGAAACTAATACTCCCCTTTAACCAAATAGATGAGTAAAAGAGATTACTATGATGTGCTGGGGGTCGATAAGAGCGCCTCGGCAGATGAGATAAAAAAAGCGTACAGAAAAGCGGCTATAAAGTTTCACCCCGACAAAAACCCTGACGACAAAGAGGCTGAGGGCAAGTTCAAAGAGGCTGCCGAGGCGTATGACGTTCTGAGCAATGACGACAAGAAGGCTCGCTACGATCAGTTTGGACACGCAGGGATGGATGGTGGACAGGCTGGCGGCGGATTTGGCGGCTTCGGTGGCGGTGGCTTTGGAGGTGGATTCTCGATGGACGACATCTTCGATCGCTTTGGCGATATCTTCGGTGGTCACTTCGGGGGCTTTGGTGGCTCGCGTGGGGGTGGTCAGAGAGTAAATCGTGGTGGAGACCTGAGAGTGAAGGTAAAACTTACACTTGAAGAAATAGTTAAGGGGTCGACCAAGAAACTAAAAATCAACAAGCTAAACCCTTGCGACAAATGTGATGGCACGGGTGCTGCAGATGCTAACGCAATTCAAACCTGCTCAACTTGTAATGGCGCGGGTCAGGTGCAGAGGGTCGTAAACACTATGTTTGGTCAGATGGCTAGCCAGAGTGTGTGTCCTACTTGCCATGGCGAGGGAAAAACCATTACCAAGCCTTGTGATAAGTGCAACGGCTCAGGCACAACCAAAGGCGAAGAGGTAGTTGAGATTCAAATCCCAGCAGGCGTTAGCGAGGGCATGCAGCTCTCGGTGGCGGGTAAAGGAAATGCTGCAAAGCGTGGCGGTGTGAATGGCGATCTATTGGTGCTTATCGAGCAGATACCTCACCCCGAATTGGAGCTCATAGGCAATGACATTATCTATAATCTCCAACTGAGCATTGTGGATGCTATCCTTGGGGGTTCGGTTGAGATTCCAACTGTCGATGGCAAAGCAAAAGTGAAGATAGAGGCTGGTGTTGAGGCAGGGCGTGTATTGCGCCTAAGGGGCAAGGGCGTGCCCGATATCAACCGCCGAGGTACAGGCGATTTGCTAGCTGTGGTTGATATCTACACTCCAAAGACTATCAGCTCGAGCGAGAAAAAAACTCTCGAATCGCTGCGCGACTCTGAGAATTTCACTCCTAAGAAAAGCAAACTCAATATCTTTGACCGCATGAGAAATTATTTCTCTTAAAAACAAAGACTATTCGTAGTGATTTACATAAAATGCAGCCCATCGGAAGATAACTTCTGATGGGCTGCATTTTTTCGACCATAGTCGCGTGTACTATTTGAGTGTTTCAAACAAAGGGTCGCTGGATTGACGCATGTGC
Organism: uncultured Rikenellaceae bacterium; assembly: GCA_964371385.1. GTDB lineage: Bacteria > Bacteroidota > Bacteroidia > Bacteroidales > Rikenellaceae > Mucinivorans. The sequence goes on along the minus strand of CAYJLY010000011.1, from coordinate 32,122 downwards.
GAGAGCATGGTTTTGCGCATCTTATCCGCCACCCTTGACTCAGAGAGTATAATGTTTTTTAGTTGGTAGGGATCGTTTATACGGTCGAAGAGCATCTGTGCTGTGAGCTCCCCATTGACTATAACACAGCTATAGGTGTAGCGTGCATCTCTCCAGCCTCTTGCACCATCGGGTTCGGTTTCGCCTTGATCCCAAGTACGCATATAGAATTGACCATTAGTATTTTTGCTAGAGAGACCCAGCACCTGCTTGCTTAGATCTCTTGTTTGGCTGCTCTGGGGGATAAGATTCTCATACCCAAGCATAGCTAGCACCGTGGGGGTGAAATCCTCGAGCGAGAATAGCAATTCATCGTCAAAACGCGGCTCTATGCCTCCGCCCCCAAAGATAACTGGCACATGCATAGCCTCCTCGTAGAAAATATTTTTGCCCAAATGGTCCTGAACACCCATCATATCGCCGTGGTCTGAAACAAATACCACGATTGTGTTTTCGAGCAAACCCAACTCACCCACATGATCCAGTATGCGTCCAAATTCTGTATCAACCCCACTCATGCAGGCATAGTAGTCGGCAAGAGAGTTTTTGTAGTACTGCTCGTTAATCACATTGGGGCGACTCGCTATCACCGAATCCACATCCAAAGTGCGGTACATATCCTTGTATTTCTGTGGCACCAAATCATAGCCCGTGTGGGGTGGGTTAATCGAAACCATCAGCGCAAAGGTTGTATCTTTGTTGGCTTCCAAAAACTCTATGGCTCGGTCGGCCTCAAATTCAGGGCCCCACTGGTCGTAATACTGCCAATCGTCTCTATCGGTGGGATTACTCCAGTACATGGGTTTGGTGTGGTAGTCATAGGTGCCATAGGCGACCCAATAATCAAAACCATGGCGACGCTCGGGCGGACACCACTCGTTCCACGCCACCTCGCCACGATTGTTGTAGGTGTCGATATATGGCTGATAGGGAGCATCCAAGTGCCATTTGCCTATGTACCCTAGCGAGTATCCCTCGCCCTTGAGCACATCCGACCACGTGGTGATATCCTCATGCAGCTCCACCCCATGCTCGGAGGATGCGGAGTTGCAATTGGTTGGCACTCCATTGTGCCACGGATAGGCACCCGTTAAGAACATAGCCCTCGCGGGCGAAGACACTGGGTACCCACTGACCGCTTGATCGAGATAAACTCCACTCTTTGCAAAGCGATCAAGGTTTGGTGTCATCACCGCCTCGCGCCCCAAAAAACCTAGAGCATCCCCACGCCATTGGTCAGCCATGACCACCAGCAGGTTCTTGGGCTTACGGGGATGGTCTTTAGCCTCTGTTGCGAGGGGAAACACTAGTGACAGCAGTGTTGGAGAGAGTAAGGGTAGGATATTTTTATTCATAATTAATACGTTATTTTGCGTTATATATCCTGGGGTAGCTTTTCTCGCGCGCGCGAACTATTGCATTGAACTGCTCTATGCGTTGGGGTGATAGTTTGGCTTTCTCTATCCAAGATCTCGAGCCATAGACTCCAGCTTTAGTGAAATCTATGCTCTTGAAACCTATCTCTTTGAGAGCTCGAGTATTGACAGGGGTGAAATCAAAATTATAGGGGTCTTTAAACATAGGATCTGCCACCATCGAAGAGCTGTCTTTAAACTGGCTCCATTTAGCGAAATTCATGCCTTGGATTTTTAGAGTATCCCTCTCTCGCATATCCCAATAGAGGTTGCGATCCATCAAAACGTCAGCATCCCTCCAATTGCTGTTAGTGATGCTTCCGTGGTCTATGTACACGATGTTCGAGGTGAAATCCAGCGAACGGTGTTTCTCGATTCTAGTGAACATAAGTTGATTTTGTTGGCTGAAAGCAAAGATATTATTGCGGATAATATTCTCCCTGCCATAGTGCTGGTGGAAGCCGCCATTTTTGCATCCCCACACCACATTGTTCTCCATCACAACCTGCGTGCTGCCCTCATCGGTGTAGAGCCCCCAGCCACCATAGCTGTAGGTGTAAATGTCGTGGATCACATTATGATGGATATGAGTGCCACGCGACTCGCCCAAGGTGTAGACCGCCCCCATGTCCGAGAGTTCGCCCCATCCCAGGTGGTGGATATGATTATAGGCTATCTCGTTGCGTAGTGATGGATTGTCGTAGTGTCCAAATTTTTGATGAATTTCGCCTTTGGCATCCATGATTCTAGCGATAAAACCACTCTCTTTGTAGCCCCACATCCACCCCACCGACACACCCGAGTAGAGTATGTCCGAGATATCATTATGCACTACTCTATTGTTCGAGGCGTGAAAAATTCCCACACCTATGCCACAGGGTAGCACGTGGCCTGCAGATTGTATGATGTTATTGTCGATGGTGATATGATTACTCACCCAACTTTGATCTTGATGAAGATAGGGATTACCTATCTTTACGCCTCCTGCCCCCAAGTCATACAAATAGGAGCCTTTAAGCTGACTGTGGCGACACATATCCCTAAACCACAAAGCATAGCCCCCCGTGTGGCGTATCTCACAATCCTCAAACGCAATATTCTCGGCGCAACTCACCTCAATGGCTGCCTCGATAGATGCAGCCGCCTGTTCGGGGGCATTGCCCATCAGGGGCATAGTGTAGAGACTATGGGCAAAGGCTATCTTGCTAAAGGAAATATCACTCACAAGGTCATTGGGTGTGCCTTTGATAGAGATCAATCTGTTCAAAATCGGAAGATAACCAGTGAGGTTAGATGGGTCTTCGCCCTCACGGGGATAGTAGTACAACAGGCCTTCTTTGAGGTCTAAGAAATATTCACCCGCCTCGCTCAGGGCGCCTTTATAGTTCTCGAGGGTGAAACGAGTTTGATTATTTAACGCGTTCCATGGTTTCATCCCTGTGCCCGAGATAAAAATAGCCGAAGAGTCCTTTTGCAGATAGTCTATATATTTTCGAGTATTGTCCCACTTATGATAAAACATCGCCACAACTTGGCTCCGCTCGTCTGAGGATAAATCCTCAAGGGAGGAGAGATTCTCGGGCGAGGTATAGAGTTTTTGTGTAGCATACTCTGCCACTCTACCCGTTCCTCGGTCGTGGATTATCTGTTTTGCGCTATCGAGGTAGTACCATCCGCTATCGGGGGTTCTAGCTCTTGTGGCTCGCTTACCGTTCACATAGAATTGCTCGGAGTTCTGCGCCAAAAGTTTTTCTCGACCCTTGAGCTCAGCAATCAACATAGCCCCATCCTTGCTCCACTTCCAATCGCTGATTTTAATCGCACCGCTCACACGTGTGCCCCCGTTTTTTGCCCCCTCAATAGAGATTTTTGCCTTGTGGCTATTGTCAAAATTCAGAGTACTCTCAAGGAAATAGTCGCCACTGGCAAGTTCCACCACAACACTTTGATCTTCGCTAAAACACGTGAGAGCCTCAACGGCTGTCTCCAAGGTACGGTAGGGTGATTGTTTTGTTCCTTCGCCCTCTTTGTCAATAGAGCCATCGACATAAATACGATTTTGCGCCCCACAAGTAAGACTTAGAGCTAGGAATAGAATTGTCAGCAAGTGTTGTTTCATAGTATTATTATTAACATTGATTCATGGTTTACAAAATTAAGAGTTTTAGTTTGGTTATCCTAAGAAAATAAGCATAAAAAAGCGGTGAGCAGAACTTTTCTGCTCACCGCTTTTACTCGGGAGAAAGCCCGCGGCTCTCTATTTGAAAATCAATTCATAGATATCAACATTACCTGTGATCTCCACAGTCAAAGTACCCTGAGGAAGTGTAATAGTCTCAAGAGATGCATTTAGCTCGGTGCTCGAAAGTTCATTGCCGTCTGCATCGCGTGCGATCGCTTTAGAGGCTGACTCGCTCGAAGAGTTGCTCAAAACTGTTAGCTCGCCTGCTCCAGCATTCACTGCAAACACAGCGCTGCCTTTGCTGGTATAGAAGCTCACAATATCGCCATCCATAGCCTTTGCAAGCTCTGCATCCGCCGATGAAACAAGCTCAAAACTCAACTTAGAAAGCTTCATATTCACGGGTGAGGTTCCCATATTAGCCACACGAACCATCTTAGCCGAGGCTGCCTCTTTAGTCCAATTTTTGCCATCTTGCGAATACTCTACAACTAGCTGCTGGGTGCCTAGGTCACTTTGAATATTTTTGATTGCCGAAACCAAAGGTAGTTCAACACCAAAATACTCCGAAGGCTTCACACTCACTACCTCCAACACAGGCGACACACTCACGCTCGTGGCAGTCTGCTCCACAGGACGACCTTTGAGTTGGGTGATATTGGTAAAGAATTTAGGAGCGCTAACTCTTGGGTTCACCTCGAAACGACGCACCGTCGCCCAGCTCTTACGATCTGAGTCTAGGCGTGCCAAACGCACATATTGTGCTTTGACTGGCTCGCCACTCCACTCGATGATGTATTGTTTTTCGAGTTCATCGGCAAGAACTGTCCAGTTTTCTTTGTCTAGCGACACCTCAAGGCGTGCACGCTCAAAGAAATCACCATCGTCCACATTGTTACGACCCTGCTCTATGTAGATACTCGAAACTTCGGTTGGCGTACCAAGGTCAACACCTATCCACGAACCTTTGCCCTGCTGAGCACCCGAGGTGTAGTGGGTGTCGGACTTACCATCCAACATCAAATTACCCAGCTCTGAGCTCGCATTGGCAAACGAGGCAATAGTCTTAACTCTAAATGCAGGTTTGCCCGAAAGGGTACCATAGAAAGCTGTTGCCATGTCACTGCGTGCATCGTTGATAAATGGGGTGAGCTTCAGGGTACCCGAACGGTGATCCTTGTAAGCCTTGAGCTGCTCGGGAGTCATAATGGTAGTGCGGAATAGATCCCAGAACTTCTCATTATCCCCAGCCTCATATAGCTTGATCATATCCATGGTTGCAAGACCACGCTCACCCAATTTTCCAAACTCAACCAACCATGGGGTAAGTTCATTAACCAGCAGTTGATTTTTAGCTTTAGTGAAAATCTCGGTTGGCGCATTCTTCACGTCCTCAAACTCAGCGTAGAGTGAGTCGAATTGACCTTGAGTATAGTTATCGAAGGTGAAAGTAGTAGTCTCCCACGACTCGTCACGACGGTAGCCCGTTTCGGTGTCGGTCGAATTGATAGCAAAAGTGCGGTAAGCGTCCGCAGCCTCGGGCATAAGATCCACAAGGGCGCGCTCCCAGTTCTCGATAGGCTTATAATCCTCGATATTCCAAGTATAGTCAGCCACACCATAAAGAGCGATTTTCGACGCCTCACCGTGCTCCATAGGGTTGCTCACAAAGCCTGCCATATCGTTCTTGTCTGCCACCTGCGAGTTGCCATACACTGGCCCTTGAAGCATGATGTGCTTCACGTAGTCGGTCACAGGATAGTTCCACCAAATGAACGTAGGACGGTTAATGAGCGAGTTCACAAACTCAAGAGTACCATCGGTAATATCACAACAGATATAATCACCTGTCCACATCACATGGATCGAAGGGTGAAGGTTATCGCCTAGGTGCGAAAGATAGCCATCCTCCGATGGATCTGCCCATAGCTTGGTGTAGTCGGTTGGACACATAATCAGAGGCTTCACATCGCCTTTGGCCTCAACAAATTCTGCCTGAAGGCGGTTAAGCAACTCGGCTTGTTTTTCAGCCTTAGTTCCTATGCCCGAAATATCGTCGAAGAACACCGCAAACGAGCGAACGCCCATAGCGTACATAGACTCGAATTTAGCCAATAGTTTTTGATAGTCGCTCTCTGTCCACTGGATGTCCTTACCTGGGTGAATAGCCCAAATAAAGTCCACTCTATTGGCATTAGAAACCTCAACCAACTCTTTGATTCTTGCGCCCTCAACCTCGGGATAAGGGTCGCGCCAGTTAGGGGCATTAGGGTCAGCCTCTTTTTCTTCTTGGCCGTGGAAGGCTAGCGAAGAGTGGTAAGGATCGTCCTTAGGACCATACAGATAAGAGTTCATCTTATACTTGCCGTAGTAGTCGATAAGAGATTTGCGCACTTCGTGGCTCCATGGTGTGCCGTAGAAGCCCTCCACTACCCCACGATACGGGATATCTGGATAGTCTTTGATGGTCACCACAGGGATAGTATTGTCCACCACTAGTTGTTTTAGGGTTTGAATACCGTAGAACGCGCCACGCTCATTGTAACCAATGATCCTTACGCCATCCTTCGAGCTCATTAGGCTGTAAGCTCCATCCACTTGCTCAACGCCCGCCGCTTTCGAATCAGCCTCACCAAAGGTGACTGTCACAGGGAAGGTTCCCGTTGCAAAAGTGAGAGCATCGGTGAGCTCGGGCGCTGAGTCCACATTCTTAAAGCCCTCTTTCACCGAAATCCACTCCGAGGTGGTTTGTTCGATAGAATGTGGCGTTGGATTAACTACGATTTTCTTTGGAGGAGTTTCCTTGCAAGAGCCGAGCGTCACAGCAAGACTCAGGGCAAGAACAGAAAAAAGATTTTTCATAAAAGTTTGTTTGTTTATAGTTTTTAGGTAATTAGAGTTTACTTTTTCTTGGAGCGATATTGCGCAAACTTCGAGAGAGTTTTGCTTGCTCCTCTGCTAGCGGGACCTCTCGAGGCGCCTTCGCCTTTGGTCGGGCGTGCCTTGGCAGTAGGTTTCGCGGCAGTCTTTGCAGTGGGTTTCGCCTTAGCACTTGACTTGGTAATGCTACTAGATTTAGAGGGCTTAGAATCTTTGCCCTGAGAATCACTCTTTGTCTTGTCAAAAGATTTAGCAAAAGGTTTAGCGGGGAAGGGTTTTCTCGAAAAACGTTTCTTGGGTGAGCCAGCCTTGATTGAGGTTTCGGCACTAGATTCCTCGAGCGATGCCAAAAACTCCTCCAACTCCTCGTCCTCTATCATCCTCCAGCCTCCAACCTCGAGTTTACCTAGCTCCACATTCATTACTCGAATTCTGCGCAGCCTTGTAACCTCATAGCCCAGAGCCTCGCACATACGCCTAATCTGACGATTGAGCCCTTGGGTCAGCACTATACGGAACATATTGGGGGTTAGCATCTCGACCTCGCATTTTCGGGTGCGAGTACCCAAGATTTCAACTCCCCCCGCCATACGCTCAATAAATTCTCCGCTCAGGGGTCTATCAACCCACACCTCATACTCTTTTTGGTGGTTATTCTCCGAGCGTAGCACTTTATTTACCACATCACCATTATTGGTCAGTAGCAGTAGCCCCTCGGAATCCTTGTCCAAACGGCCGACATGAAAAATTCTGGTAGGAAAACCTATGAATTTTATCACATTGCTAGGGTCGGATTTCTCGGAAGTCGATGTAATACCAACGGGTTTATTGAGAGCGATGTAGTGATATTTTTCCTCGGTGGTGAGGTTCTCAATCAGATTACCATTATAGCGCACCGTGTCGCGTGGTTTGACCTGCGAGCCCACAGGGGCACGGCGACCATTAATGGTCACCTTGCCTACCTCGATGGCACGATCGGCCTCGCGGCGAGAACATACACCCGCGTCGCTCAAGAATTTATTTAATCGCATTGTATTTGTTTTATTAGCTTATGCTTTTTTTGCATCAATTCGCTTAACCACAACACCGTAGATAATCAGCGCTACTGCCGACACGGCTGCAATCACAGCAAAGTAATACCAGATATAGTGGGCATTGGCTGTTGCCGCCTGCCACTGCTCGGTGGTCTCAAATGACATTGGATCTGGGCAGTATTTGCTCAGCAGCCATCCCGAAAGACCGAATCCTAAGATAGAGGAAATAAACGAGTGAAGGTGGCTAAAACCTAGATACATACCCTCTTCGCCCTTAGGAGCTTGAAGCGAGAAGTACTCCAAGAAACGAGGCGAGATGAAAGTCTCTGCCAAACCTTGGAACACAATACCCACTACCATAGAGAATGCCACTGGGTGCATACCTAGAATCGTAGTATTAGGGTCGAGCATATTTCCCGATGCCATACATATTGCCGAGATAGGCATAATGAACATACCCCAAGTCATAGAGGTCAGAGCCGTGCGGCGTTTCATTATGGAGGTAACAAGATTCACCGTCAACACCACAACCAGCGGGTTTACGTTGGCATACCACGATGGAGCAGCACCCTCGCCCGCCAGGCGAAGAACATACTTTGGCATAGTGGCGTAGAGCTGGTGTTGAACCATCCAAAAACCTGTGATAATCAAAATCAAGGTAATCAAACGACCATTAGTACATATGCGACCTAGAGCCTGCATAATGTCGCTCATCTTCTTGGCTGTTCCATTTTCTTTGGCGCTCTTATAGAAGAAGTAAATCGCAATCACCGCAAGCAGAGTCATACCTGCCGAGAAATAGTTTAGATTGATAAGACCCTCATTACCCATGGCATCACGAAGAGGTTTTACAATAGTTTTTCCAGAGAAAGCTCCGATGTTTACCATAGAGTAGAAAATAGAAAAACCTTGGGCACGGGTGTCAGGAGTGGTCTCTTTAGCTACAGTACCGGTGATAACAGATTTCACAAACGAGCCTCCGATCACAATCAAAATCATAATTGGGATAATCGCATAGCGCGAACTGCTCTCTAGTAGTCCCGTGAATTTGGTGTCCATACCATACTCCACCAATCCAGAACTCTCTAGATAGGTTGGAAGCACCCCGAGCCCCAGGTAACCTAGGGTCAAAAGCGAGAAGGCCAAAAGCAGTGCGCCTCGAAAGCCCATCTTATCGGCCATCGCACCCGCAAAAGTGGGAAGAAAGTATAGAAGTGCAGAGAAAGTACCTGCGATCAGTCCTGATTCGACATCATCAAAGCCAAGGATGCGGCTCAGATAAAGCGTGATAACAATAAATACGCCATAGTAGGCGGCACGTTCGAAGAGCTCAACTGTATTGGCTACCCAAAACGCTTTTGAGAATTTAGACTTCTTTGGTGCTGGAGTGCTTTGTGTCATTGATTAATGAATTATTAAAGTGTTAAAAAAATCATATCCCTGCAAAGATACATTATTTTTTATAATTTTTAGCTATTGCCTCGATTATCCTTGATTACCATCACTTGCAAATAGATCTGTCATCATGGATTTACAAAGTCGCAGTTAGAGTTAAACAAATGCGTGAGATACTGACTCGACGGCTCGCAGTAGTACATCGCCCACATGGGAGAGCATTGCGTTTTCTGAACATGATTCTGAATTTCAACAGCTACGCAGTGCCCTCCTTAGCACAGGTGTACACTCTGCAAAAGAGAGTAAAAGCATATAATTGACTTACTTGAAATCATAAAAAATTGGAAAACCGAAAAATTGTATTTATCTTTGCCGATACTTTTTTGCACTACTATGCAGTTTTTTAAAGATTACATAATTGACTACCAAAGCCTTAGCGAGGGTATAAACACCCAAGAACTAAAGGTCACAGGGGCTCTTTTTGCCATCGATGAGCAATCCGAAATTGAGGATGCAGCTCTTGGGGGCGAAATTCGCATTGAGAAACATCACAGTTTCTCCAAGGTTACTCTCGATTTAAGTGGCACAGTTACTGTGGCGTGCGATCGTTGTTTGGATCCTGTGGATATGGAAATTGAGATTCCTTGTGAATTTCTTATTAAGGTTAGTGAGTTTGACGCTCCAGAAGATGAGGCGGGCGAAGTAATTTATATTAAACCAGCGGACGAGAAAGTGGATCTTTCGCACTATATATATGAGAGTGTACTACTGGCGCTGCCAGTGAGCCGCTCGCACCAGGATAGTTCGCAGTGCAATCCCGAGGTCTTGAAATTCATCGCCGGCACTGTTGAGCCTAACGAACAAGAGGACCAAGAATAAAAAACACAAAGGGTGCTCTCTTAACAAAGAGTGCACACCAAAAAAATAAAAACAAATAAATTTTAATATACTAAAATGGCACATCCTAAACACCGAATCAGTTCGACTCGTCGCGACAAACGTCGCACTCACTACAAAGCAGTAGTTCCAACAATCGCAACTTGCTCAAACTGCTCTGCACCAACTCTATACCACCGCGTATGCCCAGAGTGTGGATTCTACCGTGGCAAACAAACAACTGCCTCAGCTGAATAAATTACAAAACAAGCTCTAGGGCTCAACTCTGCAGCTTATGTGTGTACCAAATTAAACAGGCAAGCCCAATTCTGCTTCTCTTAAACGCCCTTAGGGGAATAAGAAGAGGTGGAATTGAGCCTGCTTTTTTGCAGATATAACGCAAGGATGAGGATTTCTGGAGACAAAAACGCAAAAATCTATGATTAAGATCGGATTGGATGCAATGGGTGGTGACTACGCACCACAAGTGGTCGTTAAAGGTGCCATCGAGGCACTGGATAAACTTTGCCCTAATACAAAAATAGTGCTCTTTGGAGATGAGGATAAAATCAAAAGCGAGCTTGGAGGTTTTTCGAGCGAACGCCTAGAGATAGTCCCCACCACCGAGGTTATTGAGATGGGGGATCATCCAGCAAAAGCATTTGCAGGAAAACCAAACTCATCTATCACTGTGGGATTCAGCTATTTGAAAGCTGGCAAGATCGATGGTTTTGCTAGTGCTGGTTCAACGGGCGCTATGATGATAGGCTCGGTGATGGTCATCGGGGCGATAGAGGGTGTTATGCGCCCAACGATAATGACCCCCATCGCAACTGTGGGCCAAAAGCCTATCGTGCTACTTGATGCGGGTCTTAATGCTGATTGTAAGCCCGAAGTGCTTGACCAGTACGCAACTATCGGAAGTCTTTATGCTCAGCACATCCTAAAGATCGACAGCCCTCGTGTGGCTCTACTAAACATAGGTTCGGAGCCCGAGAAAGGCAATCTGCTCACTAAAGCAACCCACACACTTTTGAAAAATAACACCCAAATCAACTTTACAGGCAATGTTGAGGCGAACCATCTATTTGATTGTTCGGTGGCTGATGTTGTGGTGTGTGATGGATTCACTGGCAACACCGTGCTCAAGCAAATGGAAGGCGTGTATCGCATCCTAAAAACAGATGGCTTTAGTCATCCTTGGCTCGATAAGCTCAACTATGAGTTTGTTGGGGGAACCCCAGTTTTGGGCATCAAAGGAACTGTGATGATAGGTCACGGGCACTCCTCTGAGCGAGCAATTGTGAATATGATACTTGAGACTCAAAACAACATCGAGGCTGGTCTTGCCCAGCGCATCGAAAGCTCACTGAGCGTGAAAAACTAGAAATTTTTGTTGTTTGACAAAATTTTTAGTTGACCATCAATTGGGTATCCTAAGTGATGGTGAGAGTTGAGAATTTTATAGACGTACAAGCGGAGCGGAATTTGCTAACACACGTGGCATAAGATCGCAATTAATTTTGGAAAACGAGAGAGGGTGTCTTGAGTGTACTTAAGGGACCTTACAATAGAAGATATTGAGATGAAAAAACCTTCAGCAATTATTTCGGGTGTAGGTGGTTACCTACCCGATTATATACTAACCAACGAAGAACTCTCACAGATGGTCGACACCTCTGATGAGTGGATTATGACCCGCATAGGCATCAAAGAGCGCCACATCCTAAAGGGCGAGGGCAAAGGCTCTTCGTTTATGGGACATCTTGCGGTGAAAGACCTGCTCAATAAGACTGGTGTTGATCCAGACAGTATTGAATTGTTAATTTGTGCTACTGTAACACCCGATATGCTTTTCCCTAGCACGGCTAACTTGATAGCTCACAAGGCTGGCTTGAAAAAACTCTACGCCTATGATATTTCTGCGGCATGTAGCGGTTTTTTGTTTGCACTAGCAACAGCGGCGCGACTTATCGAGTCGGGTGCTCATAAGAGAATCATCGTTGTTGGAGCCGATAAAATGTCTTCGATCGTAAACTACGAAGACCGCGCAACCTGCCCTATCTTTGGTGATGCAGCAGCTGCGGTTCTAGTTGAAGCTAGCGAGGATGGCATGGGAGTGATAGACACTGAACTCCACTCAGATGGTGGCGGTGCAGCCCACCTTCACCTGCGTGGTGGTGGATCGGCATATCCATGTACTCACGAGACGCTCAACCGCAAATGGCATTTCATCCACCAAGAGGGACAGCCTGTGTTCAAGGCGGCTGTGGCAAATATGTCGGATGCGGCAGTTGATGTGATGAAGCGCAACAACCTTACGGCCGATGATATTCGCTATCTTGTGCCTCACCAAGCAAATATGCGTATCATTGACGCTGTTGCTCGTCGTATGGAAATGCCAGCTGAAAAATGTATGGTAAATATCTCTAAATATGGAAATACAACCGCCGCAACCCTTCCTCTGTGTCTGATGGACTATGAGGGCGAGCTTAAGCGTGGTGACAATATCATCCTAGCATCATTTGGTGGAGGCTACACTTGGGGTAGTATCTATCTGAAATGGGCTTACGACGGCGCACCTCGTGTGGCAAACTACACCAACGAACCTCTCTACGAGGGTTTGTAGTGGTTTCCTCGCTTTGTGCCTGTCTTTGCACCCACATTTGGGCACGTCTTTGTGCAGGTGAATAGAGGATAGAGTAGATACAAAATCAAAAGGGAGATATGCAAGTTTCTCCCTTAATACATTTTGGCTCCATAGTTCAAGGGATAGAACAAAAGTTTCCTAAACTTTAGATACAGGTTCGAGTCCTGTTGGAGCTACAAAAAAATGCAAGAGGATAGATCCGCGCAGGGTCTATCCTCTTTTATGTTATTTGATTGGAAGTTATGGTTGACACTAATGGTATACTATAAGCATATTATGATGGGCATATTATGCTTACTTGCCAAAAGTGCCTCCAACAGAAATGTCTGCCTTACGCAGCATCATGTTAAAGCGCGACTTCTAGGGTGTAGGGCATAATTGCTCTGAGACCTTGTTGATGCTTGAGCTTTTCTATGTTATCTTTGGCTAGATCCTCTATAGAAGGTTCGCCCATGATCCACTTGACTGCCTTAGAAGAGAACGCATTGAGCAGCGCTCCAAAACCCTCGTCATCCATCTGAGGGTAAACCGCCACACGATAATTTTCAGCGATGTTTGCTCTGCTGGCACCACTAACTAGTGCGTCTTCAAGCGTCCCTAGTTCATCGACAAGTCCATTAGAAAGTGCCTCTACACCCGACCATACACGACCTTGCGCCAAAGAATTTGCTTTCTCGAAACTCATCTCGCGCTCCTTGGCAACAAGACTTACAAAACGAACATAGGTGCTATCGACCCCGCGCTGCATAAAATGGCGCTCGGCTGGGGTCATCTCGCGGAACATATTCCCTAGGTCAGACATGGTGTTGGTGTTGACCACATCCACATCAAGTCCAAAGAAGTCCTTTGCCCCCTTTTCGACGTTAAACATCATACCAAATACACCTATCGAACCAGTAAGAGTTGTTGGCGCTGCGATAATCTCGTCCGCTGGGCAGGCTATATAGTAGCCCCCCGAAGCGGCATAGCTTCCCATAGAGACCACCACGGGTTTCTCGCCCCGCAGTTTAACCATCTGATCGTAGATAATATCCGAGGCAAGCACCGACCCCCCTGGGCTATTGACTCTCACTACGACAGCCTTGATGGTCGAATCGCGGCGAAGTTTTTCGAGATCGCGTGCCATTTTATTGCCGATAATCTCGCGATCCGCTCCTGTGCTTATGTCCATAATCGCACCGTCTGCATAGTAAAGTGCAATTTTGGGTGCACCCATTGGCTCATAGTTGCCCCCTCGAACATAGTCGCTAAGTTTCACTAGATTCGCCTTGCCCTCTTTCTCGCCTGTGAGCGCAGCAAGGTAACCCACCGCAGTGTCACGGTAGGCAAGAGTATCAATAAAGCCTTTTTCCATCGCAATGCGAGGTTCAGCGAGTTCCAAGGTATTTGCCATCTGTTGCAAAGCGCTAGGCTCAACGCCTGCTTCCTTTGCGACATCCGCGCTAATAGATCCCCAGATAGAACCCAGCAGCTCTTGAGTTTGATGGCGATTCTCTGGGCTCATCGCATCTAGCATATAGGGTTCGATGGCACTCTTGTACTTACCGTAGCGGAAAATTTCGGGCTTCACTCCGAATTTCTCAAAGGTATTCTTATAGAACATAACCTGTGATGAAAGACCACTCCACTCCAACGCTCCATAGGGGTTCATATAGAGCACATCTGCTCCCGAGGCAAGCCAATAACCCCCTTGGGAGTAGTAATCAGCATAGCTCACAACGAACTTACCGCTGCTCTCGCGAAAATCGTCAAGCGCCTCTCTCAACTGATAAATAGCATCGGTCGATAGCGAAAAAGTCAAAGGCAAGTCAATAAAAACGCCCTTGATATTTGGATCAGAAGCTGCACTCTCTATAGCCTTGACCGCTGCGCGAGTGGTAAGAGTTTCTTTAATAGATAAAGTTGAAAAATCAAACACCCCCGCAAGTGAATTTGCAGGTGAATCGGATAGCGCCTTATCGAAATTAAGGTGAAGAATGGAATTTGCCTTTACCTGAGGTGCTATACTATCTGCTCCAAGGCTAGAGATCGCCCCAACAATGCCAAAGAAAAGCATGATCGAGAAGATGGTAGAGAATATTCCGCCCACAACGATAGCCAACAAGCAGGCTAGAAAAGTTTTAAAGAAATTCATTATTTTTGGTTGTTACACAGGGGAACGATAAAAGCTAATTGAAACAATTTTATTCCCCTTCATTTATTAATTTCGAGTCAGATTCTAGGGGGTAGTTAGAATTCTTTGTTAAAACTCAAGGAATTACAAAAGTAATTAGCGTCAGTCACTTTTCCAAATTATCTACCAAAATATTGCAGCGTTGAAAATAATTTACGAAATATTTGATATATTCGCAAAAAGTTAGTACATTGCGTAAAAATTTATCCGAACAACTCACACAAAAAAACAATAAAAATGTAGTTTATGATTAACAGAGTAGTCCTTATCGGCAATGTAGGTATGGAACCCGAAGTGCGCTCACTGGAGAGCGGAGTAAAAGTTGCACGACTTAGAGTTGCAACAAACGAGCATTTTTCAACAGCGAACGGCGAGCGCCGTGAGCACACAGAGTGGCACACAGTGGTACTCTGGCGCAGTATGGCAGACTTTGCCGAGCGAAACATGCACAAGGGGAGCCAAATTTACGTCGAGGGAAAGATACGCTCACGCGAACGTATCGACAAGGATAGCATCAAAAAAACCTACTACGAAATTCATGCTGACGAGGTGCGCTTGTTGGGTCGCAAAGAAAGTGCGATGCTAAGTCAAGCTCTCAGCTCTATCAACGTGGATTCAAGCACGCAGACTAGCACTAATAGCTACGAAAACATTCTGTTCTAAGGAATTTACGCTTGCGCAATTTAAGTAGGTAAGTTCTCTCTGCGCATTTGGGATCTCCACAAAGTTCCTAGTCTTATCAAGATAAAGGATAGCTTAAAACGTAGGTGGAGGGGTTCAAGTTTCTCTTAAAATGAGTAACCGCAGAGTGATCTTTACATTTATTTTTTCCCTGAACTAACTAATTTACAGGGCATACGTATTGTTGCGCGACCATCTGACTTATTTTGCGACTTACTTTATAGAGTGTTAAATGGCAAAATAACGACACAAAATATGAACATTGTTCAAGGCTAGTGCTTTGCGTGGGATTGATGCAATCATAAAAGACAACGGCAAGTAGAAAAGAATCTACTTGCCGTTGTCTTTTGGCAATAGACCTAAAAAAGGGGAGGCTGATTTCTCGCCTCCCCTTTTTAAGGTTGCTACCCTTGGGAATTATTCCATGATCGCAGCGATACCTGGAAGAACTTTACCTTCTAGGCACTCTAGCATAGCGCCACCACCAGTTGAGATGTAGCTCACTTTGTCAGAGAATCCGAATTGGTTTACACAAGCAACTGAGTCGCCACCACCAATCAAAGAGAAGGCGCCAGCGGCAGTTGCGTCGGCGATAGCCTGAGCCACAGCCTTAGAACCTGTTGAGAATTTCTCCATCTCAAATACACCAACTGGACCATTCCAAAGGATAGTCTTAGATGATTTGATAACCTCGGCGAATTTCTCGATAGTCTTTGGCCCAACGTCCAAACCTTGCCATCCGTCAGGGATGTCGTTCGAGGCAACAATCTGAGTATTAGCATCATTTGAGAAGCTATCAGCCACTAGGTCGTCGCTTGCAAAGTGAATCTTAACGCCTAGTTCGTCTGCTTTCTTCAAAATTGAAAGAGCAGTGTTATACATATCTGGCTCGTTGATAGAAGAACCGATCTTGCCGCCTTGAGCCGCAACGAAGGTATAGGTCATACCACCACCGATAATCAGGTTATCAACCTTAGGTAGTAGGTTTTCGATGATAGTGATCTTCGAAGATACTTTTGAACCACCAACGATAGCTGTCACTGGGTGCTGACCATTGGTCATTAGGTTATCAACCGCCTTGATCTCGTTCTCCATGATGTAACCAAACATCTTGTCATTTGGGAAGTAAGCAGCGATAAGAGCTGTCGAACCGTGTGCGCGGTGAGCCGTACCAAATGCGTCGTTGATATAGCAATCAGCATATGAAGCAAGAGTCTTAACGAAACCTTTTTGAGATTCCTTAACTGCCGCTTTAGCTTCTGCTTTTTGCTCTGCGGTTGCATCGTCCGCTAAACGAGGTTTGCCTTCTTCCTCAGCATAGAAGCGAAGGTTTTCTAGCAACAGAACTTCGCCTGGTTGTAGAGCCGCAGCAGCCTCAGAAGCCTTCATAGCATCGTCAACGAACTTCACTTTCACGCCCAATAGCTCCTCTACTTTGTAGATGATATGAGATAGAGAGAATTTCTCGGTCACTCCCTTTGGACGACCAAGGTGAGACATCAAAATTGCAGATCCACCGCCATCAAGGACTTTTTTGATGGTTGGGATAGCGGCACGGATGCGAGTTGCATCGGTCACTTGAAATTCTGCATTCAAAGGCACATTGAAGTCCACACGGATGATGGCTTTTTTGCCCGAAAAATCGTAGTTGTCAATCTGTTGTTGCATTGATTTGATTTTTATTATTGTTGTTAATTAATATTTCGTTTGAAACTTGGTTAATTTCACTGTGGGGTTAGGGTGTGAAAATAGGTCAGTTTTTGGAGTTGTTATTAACCTCACGTGGAAGTTAGAGTGCAATCTAGAGTCGTATAGCACCTAAAACTATTGCCAGTGCGGCTCGCACCACCTAAAGCAGGTCGCGTCCTATGTCTGTTCGACAATACGCCCCCTCGAAAGAAATCTTCTCGATTGCGGCATATGATTTTGCGGTTGCCTCTTCGATGCTATCACCAAGGGCTGACACCATCATCACACGTCCACCGCTAGTTACGGTATCTGCGCCTCGCTTGGCTGTTCCTGCTTGGAAGATAGTCACACCCTGCTCTTGCTGAGCGTCTAGCCCTGAAATCAGAGCGCCCTTAGGATAATCGCCCGGATAGCCAGGAGCGGTCACAACCACAGTAGCAGCAGTTTGTGGAGTGATTTCCACGGTTTTTTGATCGAGACTGCCATGAACTATGCCCTCGAACAAATCGATGATATCCGAGGTAATACGAGGCATAACAACCTCAGTTTCTGGGTCGCCCATACGTACGTTGTATTCTATGACCTTAGGCTCGCCATCGCAGTTGATAAGCCCGAAGAAAATAAAACCTTTATAATCAAGCTCCTCCTTGGCAATACCATCAACGGTTGGTTTGATGATGCGTTCTTCAACTTTCTTTGCAAATTCGCCGCAATAGAAAGGCACTGGTGATACTGCCCCCATACCTCCTGTATTGAGTCCTTTGTCGCCCTCGCCTATTCGCTTATAGTCTTTCGCCTCGGGTAGTATCTTGTAGGATTTGCCATCTGTGGCAACAAAAACCGAAACCTCAATACCCGATAGAAACTCTTCGATAACCACACGCTTAGAGGCAGCACCAAATTTTTCTTCCAAAATCATCTCTGCCAAAGAGTCTTTCGCCTCTTGCAAATCCTCGATAATAAGCACACCCTTGCCTGCCGCCAAACCGTCGGCCTTAAGCACATAAGGAGCGGTCATGGTCTCAAGGAACTCATACCCTGCCTCAAGGTTATCTTTAGTAACGGTGAAATAGCCTGCAGTCGGGATATTGTGGCGAGCCATAAAAGCCTTAGAAAAGTCTTTCGACCCCTCCATTGCCGCCGCCGCCATTGAGGGGCCAACGATTGGAATATGGCGGATATTTTCGTTCTCAGAGAAGAACTCTTTGATGCCTCGCACCAAAGGATCTTCGTTGCCCACCACAACCAAGTTGATGTTGTTGCTATATGCAAACTGTCCCAAAAGAGGAAAATCCACAGGCGATATGTCGATGTTAGTACCAAAGGCACTAGTGCCTGCGTTGCCGTTTGCAATGAAGAGCTTGCCCAAACGGGGGCTTTGAGCAATTTTCCAAGCAAAAGCCGATTCGCGTCCGCCGCTTCCCAGCAGCAGGATATTAATTTGTGATGGTAATTCCATTTCTAAACTATAAAAAATTGATTTAAATCTAACGATTCTAGTTCTGCAAATGTACCATTTTTTTGCGAGATTACAATAATTTCTCTCGAATTTTCTGCGTATTTTAAGATAGCAAAAAAAAGATTTTGTGCACCGCGCGAAAATTGGTACCTTTGCAGTTTAGTATGCGTTTGTACAACGTATTTTAATGCAGGGTATTCCATTTTCTTCGCCTTGCATATTTTAAAACGGATTCTAAAATTAGGGAGCAAACAAAACTCCCCTAAAAATTTTTACTTTATCTATAAAAATGAAACTAGAGGACTTTGATGTAGTTGTGGCCTGCGAGAAGCACGGCAAATACGCAAAAGAAATTTGCGATGAGATGGCAGAGAGCGCCAAAGCACGTGGCACTGGTATAGCGAAACGTTCGCCTGAGTATGTAAAGGCGAAGATTGAGGAGGGTAAAGCTGTCATTGCCCTACACAAAGATGGACGATGGGCTGGTTTTTCGTATATCGAGAGCTGGGGACACGATAGATTTGTGGCGAATTCGGGTCTGATTATCTCGCCTGAGTTCCGAAAGATTGGACTAGCTAAAGCAATTAAGATAAAAACTTTCGAACTCTCGCGTGAGAAATTCCCCGAGGCAAAACTCTTTGGTCTGACCACAGGTCTTGCGGTAATGAAAATCAACTCAGATATTGGATACCGTCCTGTGACCTACTCGGAACTAACCGATGATGATGCTTTTTGGAGCGGATGTAAAAGTTGTGTAAATTTTGAAATTCTAAATATGAAAGAGCGCAAAAACTGCCTATGTACGGCAATGATTTTCGACCCAGAGGTTGATCAAACTAAGTATTCAACGCCCCGCAAAAAAGTGGTTCTAGCCTATTCAGGCGGACTTGACACCTCTTATGCGGCTATCTATCTTGCCAAGGAGCAGGGTCTTGAGGTACACGCCGCACTAGCGGACACAGGTGGATTCTCGCCCGAGGAGCTTGAGAAAATCGAGGGTCGCGCTAAGGCTCTTGGCGTTGCGAGCTATGTGAGACTGGACGTTTCAAAGAAATACTATGACGACACAATCCGCTATATGATTTTTGGTAATGTACTAAAAAATGGCACCTACCCTATCTCTGTAAGCTCGGAGCGTATAGTTCAAGCTGCTGCAATTGCTCAGTATGCTCAAGATATGGGCGCTGATTATCTGTGTCATGGTTCGACAGGTGCTGGTAACGATCAGGTGCGTTTTGATATGGTGTTTAACTATGTGGCTCCAAAGATCGAGGTTATCGCCTTGATTCGCGAAATGGAACTCACTCGCCAGCAGGAGATTGATTACCTAAGAGAGAATGGTGTTGATTTTGACTTCGTAAAAGCTGAATATTCTATTAACCAAGGTATTTGGGGTACATCTGTTGGTGGCAAGGAGACTCTTACCAGCAACCAAACTCTCCCCGAGCATGCCTACCCTAGCCAAATGACAGCCACCGAACCGCAGACCATCACCCTGACTTTCGACCGCGGCGAGATGACTGCCATCAATGGTGTTGCTTATAGCGATAGAGTAAAAGCGATTCAGGAGTTACAAAAAATCGCAGCTCCCTATGCTATCGGTCGTGATATGCACGTGGGCGATACTATCATTGGTATCAAAGGGCGTGTTGGATTTGAGGCGGCAGCGCCTATTCTGATTATCAAGGCTCACCACATGCTCGAGAAACACACCCTAACCAAGTGGCAGCTATTCTGGAAAGATCAAATTTCGGCTTTCTATGGCAACTTCCTCCACGAGGGTCAATATTTCGATCAGGTGATGCGTGATATGGAGGCTATGCTTGAGGCGAGCCAGAAGAATGTGAGTGGTAATGTAATTATAGAGCTTCACCCCTACCGTTTTGTATTGGTGGGTGTTGAGAGTGAGCACGATTTGATGTCGAGCGCATTTGGAGCCTATGGCGAGGTGATGGACGGCTGGAGCGGCAAGGATGTCGAGGGCTTCGGCAAGATATTTAACAACCAAAACGTTATTTACAAAGCAGTTAACGATGGAAAATAAAACACTTGAGGGCTGCGGCTCTTCTAAAATAATCAACGTAGCTATCGTGGGAGCGGCAGGCTACACGGGGGGCGAGGCTCTAAGATTGCTTTTGCACCACCCGAATGTTTGCCTGAAATGGGCGCACAGTAGCTCTAATGGCGGCAACCCTCTGAGCGCAGTTCACAAAGATCTACTAGGTGACACAGATATGAGTTTCGCTAGCGAGATGAACTGGGATGGCATAGATTGCGCATTTTTGTGTGTGGGTCATGGAGATGCTCGTAAGTTTTTGGAGGCTAACGATGTACCTCAGAGCGTAAAGATAGTTGATTTGAGCCAAGATTTCAGAATCGAGGGTTCGACTTCAATTGGCAGCCGTGAGTTTGTCTATGGACTGCCTGAGATGAACAACGAGACTATCAAAACGGCGAGCAATATCGCCAACCCAGGCTGTTTTGCTACTTGCTTGCAGTTGGCATTGTTGCCACTTGCAAAGTCGAGCAATATTCAGAGCGATGTTCACATTAGCGCTATCACAGGCTCAACGGGTGCAGGTCAAGCTCTTGCGCCAACTTCGCATTTCTCGTGGAGAGCCTCGAACATGTCTGTCTATAAACTTTTCACCCACCAACACCTTCGTGAGGTAAAGGGAATGATTAAGGTATGCGGAAATGATGTACCTACGGTGAATTTTGTGCCCTATCGTGGCGACTTCACTCGTGGTATCATTGCCACACTCTACACCAAATTCTCAGGCACCATCGAGCAGGCCTACGCTTTGTATGAGGACTATTACAAGGATGCACCATTTACGCACGTCTCGCGCGAGAACATTGCTCTCAAGCAAGTTGTGGCGACCAACAAGTGTTTGATCTACCTCGAAAAACACGATGACACCTTGGTTATCGTAAGCATCATAGACAACCTACTAAAAGGCGCTTCGGGTCAAGCCGTTGAGAACATGAACTTGATGTTTGGGCTGCCAGCTAAAGCAGGTTTGGGTCTAAAGGCTACTAATTTCTAATTTTTCTATTCAAACTTTAAGATGAAACTTTTTGATGTATACCCCATCAACGATATAGAAATCACTCGCGCTCAAGGCTCCACGCTTTGGGACAACAATGGGGTGGAATACCTTGATATGTATGGCGGACACGCTGTAATTTCGATAGGACACTCCAATGAGCGCTACGTAAAGACCATCAGTGAGCAAGTCTCTCAGATTGGTTTTTACTCTAACTCGGTTCGCATCCCTCTCCAGCAAAAGCTAGCAGATTTGATGAGTAAGCTCACGGGCAAGGACGACTATCAACTGTTTTTGGTAAACTCGGGAGCTGAGGCTAATGAGAATGCGCTGAAACTAGCATCTTTCCACACGGGGCGCAAGAAGATAGTATCTTTCAGCGGATCTTTCCATGGCCGCACCTCGCTAGCGGTTGCCGCAACGGACGATCCGAAGATTACAGCACCTATCAACGAAACTGAGAATATTATCTTCTCTGAATTCAACAACACAGAGGCTCTAAAGGCGGTGTTTGCTCAAAGTGGAGATAAGATTGCAGCTGTGATTATCGAGCCTATCCAAGGAGTCGGGGGTGTTCAGGTGGCGAGCGATGAGTTCCTTAAAACCATACGCACACTTTGCGATGAGCACGGCTCGCTGTTTATCTCGGACGAGGTTCAGTGTGGTTGTGGACGCACGGGCAAATATTTTGCTCTTGATCACGCAGGTGTGTCGGCCGACATCTACTCTATGGCCAAGGGCATAGGTAATGGTTTCCCTGTGGGAGCTATTATGATTTCGCCTTCGATCAAAGCTAGCTACGGACTTCTGGGTACGACCTTCGGAGGTAACCACTTAGCTGTTAGCGCTGCGATTGCTGTGGCAGAGGAAATATTGGAGAAAAACCTCCTTGACAACGCTGCCATCATGGGTGAGTACATGATGAATCGACTTAGAGAAAGCGGCGCTCAATTCAAAGAGCTTAGAGGCCAGGGACTAATGATAGGTTTGGAATTGGAAGGTTCGAGTGCGGCTATTCGTACCGCTCTTTTGATGGAAAATAAGATTTTCTTGGGTAGTGCCAAAAACCCCAATATCATCCGCATCCTACCATCGCTAACAATCGATAAAGAATCGTGCGCTCGCACAGTAGATGCGATAGTGGAGCGAATTAAGTAGCTCGATACTATACTATTAAAAATCGGAGAGTTCTCATTGAAGAACTCTCCGATTTTTTTTGTGTCTACCAAAGTTGAGCGAGTCCGCACTGGCAATGGTTTAAGAGGCAATGCAAGTAGCAGTGCAAACGCTTGCACTTGCGAGGTAACTTTCAAACTAGTATACATAGCATGGTTCCCCCACGGGAGCCCGCTCTCTTTCAGAGATCAGCTCCCCGCATCGCACTCCCCTAGAAGCTAGCAAAACCACAGCGAGTGTCGCTAGTGCCTGCTACAACTAGTTGCGTTTTTCGCCAAAGTCGTCTTGTTGTTTTTCAACCTCACGTAATTGAGCTTCGACTTTAGCTCTCTCTTGAGAACTTGCACCCGATGATTCACCAATTTTAGTTGCATTGGTTGAGATTTTCTCAGCCTCGCTTTGGTTGTAGATCATTTTATAAGGCTCGGGTAGAGTCACGAAGCTAAGCTCTCCAGAAACGGGAGTATTTACTCCATGCAAAAGCTCTTTAGAATTGTTGCTAGAGTTCATCAGCATAGAAGCGCGCACTTTGATTTCGCCTGCTTTTAGGGTGGTTTGCACAATTACGCTCGCCTCGCCCCATTCCATTCTCACGGGGTTAGTCTGATAGAGCGAGTTGCCAATAATACGCCCTTCGCCCTCAATCTCAAAGCGTACGATGGCGTTATTTAGACGTTTTACCATACCCTTAGAATCGACCATTTGGGCTGTAACCACCACTAAATCGCCTCCGTTGGCAACGGGTGCTGCCGAGAGGGTGTCTATCACTAGTCTTATTGCTGATGCACGTCGCGCCATAGCTTTCTTTTCACTCGCCACTACTTCACCTTTGGCGTTCAGGCCTTCGGCCAACAGATAACTGTGAGCTTGCTTGCCATCACGTGATAGGCTTTTATCTTCAGTGAAGCTAAACGCATTCTCGAAGGTAAACCATCGACCCTCACGGTTTTTCAGGCGGAGAGTATCGCCCGTGAAAGTGCGCAGGCGAACCGCATCACAATTCGAGAAGATAGTAACATCTTCGGGCGAGAATGGCGATAGTTCGTTGGCTATAAACACCATAGGCTCAGTGTGCATCGCTTGGGCTTGGAACATATAATAGGAGTATTTCGGGCGGCGGAATGCTGTCATTATACCACCATAGAACGGGTCGGGGTGATAGCCCCTTTGATGGTCGAAGCTATGCCATAGCGTACCGCCAAAGTGATAGGCAGGGGCATTGCTCAAAGACTCAAAGCTTGTGTGGGTATAAGGAGGGTTGCCGTGGTGTTTGGCTTGAATGAGTTGAGGAATCTCACCCCACGAACGAGCCACACGTGCAGGTGAGTTATGCGAATTCCAGTCATCAACCATATCACCAAACTCACGAGTGAAATATACTTTTGTAGTGTCAATATGTATGTCTACGTGCCCGTATTCACCTTTCTTGCCAGCGGCAGGGTGGGTGAACTGAATATTGTAATACTGCGAACCACGAGCCTCTTGATCCGAAGCGGTGTAGGCACCGGGGAGTTCCTCTTCGACTATATCACGCACACGCATCGCAAAATCATCGGGATACCAAGTCTCGTTCAGGATAGGTTCCCACAACAGCACCGATGCACGATTGCGGTCGCGGCGCACCATATTGCGGATGTCCGAATATACACGCTCCTTGAAAATTGGCGCATCATTCCAAAACTGCCATCCTGGGGTGTTGACAATCACAAAAAGCCCTAGTTCGTCGCAAGCGTCCATAAACGCAGGGTCTTGAGGGTAGTGAGCATTGCGTATGATTTCCATGCCTGCATCTTTGAGCAGCTGCGCATCACGCCAATGGAGGTTGTTACTTAGAGCATTGCCCACCACAGCAAAGTCTTGGTGGCGGTTGGCGCCCATCAGTTTGCGGGGGTAGGGTTTGCCGTTGAGAATAAAACCATCGCGGTGAGAAAACTCTATGGTGCGTATGCCTATGCGCTTGGTGTAGCTATCGAAGACTTTTCCTTTGCGGTCGGTCAGAGCCACCTCCAATTCATATAGATAGGGGTTCTCGGGAGTCCACAGCTGAGGGAATTGCACCTCCAAAGCTGAAGTAGCGCCCTTAGCCGAAACATCCACAACGGCACCTTCCTCGTCTCGCAGCGTATAACGCACAGTCGCCTTGCCTTCGTAGTCGGTTGTCACTGCCACCACAGCATTTTGCTCACTCACTTCGGGGAAAGTGATAAAAGTTCCTCCGCCAGCAATCTCACCAGCAATATTCTCGTCAGTGATATAGACTTCAGGGTCGGTGGCAATCATCCACACATCGCGATAGATGCCCCCAAAGTAACAAAAATCCAGTGCCTCTTGGGGTTTACCTGGAGGGAAGAGCGGGTCATTGGAGTTGTCGCACCACACTGTGATGATGTTCTGAGCACCAATGTTCATATATTTTTGTACATCGACAGCCAAAGGCAGGTAGCCCGTGAAATGTTCAGCTATCAATTCGCCATTGATCCACACCTTTGATTTTCCCATAATGCCCTCGAAATACAGTACTAGGCGTTTGTCTTTATAGGTATCCTCGAGCGAAAAATGCTTGCGATACCATGCTCCTCCACGATAATTTACGCCTCCTGAGGCATCTAGTGGTAGCTGTTCGAGCCCATTGGGTAGTGAAACTACCTCCCAAGAGGAATCATCGAAATCGTTTTTGAAAGCCTCTGATGAAAGTGAATTTTCGCCATCAAGGGTCATTCGCCATGCACCATTAAGGTTGCTCACGCTACGTGGTGAGCCTTCGACGGGGTAGAATCCCGCCACCGAGTAGCGCACAGGGGTATTCTCAGAGAGGGCATTAAAGCTGGAGAGTAGGCCAATTAGTGCCAAAAGCAGTACTTTTTTCATCTATTGCTATTTTTTGTTGAATATCGTGGAAATAGCCCTTGTTTGATCAGCGTAAATAGAGGCATGTCAATGTATTAACTTTTATACCTATAAACCTAATGAGGGCAGATAACTACAAAGATAAATTTTTTTCTTCGACAAAAAAAATTATCTTTGCCTATCCTATACGCGAAGCTGCGCCCCCCTGCTATTCGTTTGAGGCGATAAAAAAATACTACAAACTATGATAAAGCTAAACAAAATTTCGGGCGCTGCCTTCACACTCTTGCTTTGTGCTATGAGTGTCTCGTGCTCAAAAGACCCCAATGAAACTCGTGGTGAGCAAACCCAAGGCGAGGTGGCTTTGACGCTCTCAGCAGATAGCACCTTCTACTCCTTTGAGATTACATCCAAAAGCACTCCCACACTAACACCAGAGGATTTTAAGATACATCTGGAAAATACCAAGGCAGAGGTTCTCGCCTCGTGGGACAAATATTCCGAGGTTCCCAATCCATTTAAAGCTGTTTTTGGTAGCTATAAATTAGTGGCAAGTCATGGGGACTTCTCTACTCTACCCGCTTTCGATGTGGAGGTGCACGGCGCTGAGACTAAATTTGCCCTTAGCCAAGAGGAACCAAACACGGCTGTGAGCCTGGAGTGTAAACCACTAACTACTAAGGTTGTTATGGATTTCGCGGATGATTTTGGCTACACCTACTCCGATTGGGAGGTGGCAGTAAAAACCGTTGGCGATTCTCTACACCACAAAGCAGCAGATTTCGCGCGTGGAGGTTTCTATGCCCCTGGTCGCCTGCGTTTTATGCTATCACTGTGGGACAAACAATCAACTCCCCAAAAGCATATCTACTACTACGACACACAAATTACTACTAAAGCTGCCGAGGCATACAAGGTAACTTTCAATGCGGTTAATAATTCGGGTGACGCCTCCATTAGCATCACCACCGATTCGGGCACCACGGATGTGAGCATACCAACGGAGCTACCTTCGTTTTGGATGCCTAGAGAGGCACCAAAGGTTGTGAGCCATAGCTTTGGTGATAGTAAAATGGTAGAAACTCCTCGTGCACGTAAAATCCCAAGCGAGGTTATACTTACCACCTATGCGGGTGTGAGTAGTCTGAAGATAACAACTACCTCAGGCGAGCTACTCGCCAAAGGTTTTCCCACCGATGGTGTTGAATTGGTTGGAACGCCCCTTGATGATGCTAACATCGTGTTGATTAAGAATTTGGGCATCAGCTGGAGCGAGGATCTGAGCGATAACGAAAAAGCTAAACACATAATGTCTAACCGCCCAATACTACTGTCGTTTACAGATTTGAGTATGAACCTAGATACTCAGGGCGAGCACCATTTCACCGTTACCATGAGCGACTATCTCAATGAGAGCACCCAGCAGAGCCTTGCCGAGCCTCTCACCGTGGCAATCAAAGTGAACCCTATGGTGGTGAATCTATCGGATATAACCATTGGTGATGTGTGGGCAAAATGGGCAGTGGCAACTACCTCGTGTGTGGTGGATCGTGAGGGTCTGAGCGTGAAACTGCAAGCCAGCTCAGATGGTGGCACTACGTGGAACGAACTGACCAACGAGGTCGTTGAAACTACCGAAAGCGGCACCAAAACTAAAATCACGGGGCTCACCCCCGATACAGACTATCTCTTCAGAGCCTATGTGGATGCGGAAGGTATTTCTGCACCATCCGAGACTTTCCGTACGGAGACTGAGGCACAGATTCCCAATGGGGATATGGAGGATTGGGGTATGGACCTTGCGGATGGAAAGCAAATTTTTGGTTCGAGCTATAAGGTTGCTAGATATTATCCTTGGACCAGCGGAGAAACCCAGCATTGGGACACC
Source organism: uncultured Rikenellaceae bacterium (assembly GCA_964371385.1). GTDB lineage: Bacteria > Bacteroidota > Bacteroidia > Bacteroidales > Rikenellaceae > Mucinivorans. The sequence goes on along the minus strand of CAYJLY010000011.1, from coordinate 4,688 downwards.
TCTAACGATAGAACTACTTGGTACTATGCTCTGGTGGCATCCTCACGCAATCAATATACTTGGGCGTCCTCGACCGTCTACACCGAAACCTCGCGCTCGGGCAAAGCGGCTGAATTGCGCAATATCAGCGCGCAGATTGCTTTGACACCCGTGAATAGTTCGAGTGCTAATGAATCCAAGAACCGAGTGGCGGGTCATCTCTTCCTTGGGGATTACTCGAGCAGCGATGGGGGTGATGTGAAATTTGACTTTAACCGCACCTTTGGCTCTCGTCCTGCGAGGCTGAAATTTTGGTATCAGTACTTGCCGCTGAACAACGACGAGGCTTTGGCATATATTCAAGTGTGGAATATCACAGGTGAAACGCGCACAGAACTAGGCTATGGCGAGGTGAAAATCACTGATACTCAAGACACCTACAAACAACTGAGCGTGGATGTGCTCTACACTGTCACGAATATGCGTGCTACACACTACACGGTTTTCTTTCAGAGTTCCACAGCCTCAACTCCCCCCACTAGCACAAACGTCAGCATAGATTACCCCGGCTCACCAAACTCAAGCCTCAAAGGACACATAGGCAGCAAACTTCGCATTGACGACATCTCCCTAGAATACTAATTTATAGAAACTCCAACGAATAATAAAAAAAACACATAATACAGACATGAAAAAACACCTATCAATATTGCTATTTATGACCCTTGCGCTAGTGAGCGTGGGTTGTAACGGAGATGACCCAGGTACAAGAACAGAACCTAATGGAGCGGAGGGCGAAATTAAACTAACACTGAAAAACTCTGCTGAGCTAATTGTCTCGACCAAAAGCACAGACACAACACCCATCACCCTAGAGGACTTTATGGTGGTGATCAAACAAAGTGCGGATGGAGCGATAGTAGAACAATGGACCTATGGTGAGATGCCCACAACTGTGGTACTCGACGAGGGGGACTACACCCTTGAGGCATATAATACTCAACCCTCGCCAGCGGCTTTTGATGAGCCTGCTTATTATGGTTCAAAAGACATTACGGTGGTGGCACAGACCTTGAAAACCGTAGAGATAGCCTGTGAGATTATTAATGTGAAGGTGAGCGTAGAGTTGAGCGACAAATTCAAAGAGAAGATTTCGCAGTATAGCGTATCGGTGGTCAATAACGAGGGTATGGGAACTCTGATTTGGGATGCTAGTAATATTGACGCCTCGGGTTGGTTTGCTGTGCCCGCGAGCTCAGGACAGCTTGTTGTGGCTGTCAAGGGCACAATTACCCAGAGTGGTGAGAGCATCAACTCCAGCTTTACCATCAACGACGTTGTGGCTCGTCAGTGGCATAAACTCTTTATTGATATTGCAACCTCGGGTAGCACCTCGACCACTATTTCGGTTAGTTCGGATCTAGTGGACAAGGAGTTGGACCTTAATATTCCCGATGGGGACGATGTGATAGGTAATAATGGCGACCAAGGGTCTTGGGAAGATGAAGACCCTGGAACTGAGCCCGAAGAGCCTACCGAGCCCACGCTACCTACAATCACTGGCTCTAACCTTAATGGTGCGGCTTTCGATATTAAACAACCCGTAAACCTTTCGAAAGCAGCCGTGTCTGCTGAAGGTGCTACAACTGTACTGGATATACTATTTGAATCGACTGCCACTGGGGGCATCTCAGGGTTGCTGCTAGAGATTACCTCAGACGACGAAATCATTTCAGGTATTTTTACCACTAGCTACGATCTGTGTACTCTAAGTGAAGGCAGTGTTTATAATCTACTGGTTGACACTGCAATTATCGATCCCAATAATCCTATTGCTGGCAAAAGTAGCCACACATTCTCGGTTGGTGGACTTATGGGTATGCTCGCAGAACTAGGAGCAGGTAAGACTCACAATTTTAAGGTAACGGTGATAGATGCCAATGGGCAGGCGAGCGAGACGCTTGTAATTAATATTGTGGACTAAACCAAAGGAGTTGTATTTTGCCGCTCTTAAATAAAGTAATAAAATCAAAGATATTTTTCTCTTAGCATCAAGACTAAAATGCGCTGCAATGAGAGAAACATTTAAGAATAAAGAAAAATATCCAAATATGAAAAAATGGATTTTATATATGTGCTCGTTTACAGCCCTACTCACGGTGGGCTGTCAAAAGCACGACACAGATACAAAAACGCTCGACCAGCAGGGCATTATGAGCTTTAGTCTTACGACATCGTCCGAGACTATCGCTGGGGTGCCCAACAGCTGGAGCAAGAGTAGCGAACCGCTCTATGCGGTCGAGATAGTGAGCCAAGACAATGAGAGTGTGGAACAACAGTGGGATGACCACACTGCCATTCCCAATTCTGTTTCACTGAAGAAAGGCAACTACACCGCCCGTGCAAGCCATGGTGATAAAGATCTGGCAGGTTTCGAGGCACCAGCCTATTATGGCGAGGCAGATTTCACTATCACTCCTACTCAGTTGAGCTCGGTGAGTATCACCGCTACACTTAGCAATGTGGTGTTTACAACCTCTTTCGACGATAAGATCAATGCCAATTTCACAAAAGCTGACCTTTTAATTTACGATGCAAAAGGGGGTAATCTGCTTTTCACTATCGCTAAAGCAGACCAAGGTCGTTTGGCTTATCTACCCGTTAAATCCAACTACTATTGGGTGTTGTCGCTAACCAATACTCAAAACTCGGATTTTATGCTTGATGGGGTCATAGAACCTGTGGTGGCAAGGGAGCGTTACGACTTGAAATTCTCTATCTCCGATCAGCAGTATGATGGTGAGGGCTTACAGCAGTTCGACATTAGCATAGATCGTAACCTAGAGCTCAGCGAACACACCTTTGAGATTAATCCTCGCGCGGGTACACCTCCCAGCGTGAGCCTCTCGGGCGCGCCTGCTCCTAACTATGTATTAGTTAATAGCGACATTCGCAACACAGACGCACTGTTTGCCGTTGCAGTGCCAGCGGGGGTTAGCGAGTTTTGGTTTTTCCACGATGACTCTTATCTAAAATCCAAGGACATTCCCCAAGCGGTTGATCTTAAAAATGCCGACGAAAATGTGCGCCAAAAACTCTTTGGCGTGGGTATTTCGTATGGGATAATTACCGGTGACGAATTGTCTTTGACTATAGATTTTTCGGGTTTCTGTAACTCACCCTCCACCTCTTTGGGTAGCTATGACCTGAGATTCTCGGTGACAGATAATCTGCAACAATATCTGGTGCATGATTTCACAGTGGAGGTACTACCCGACCAAGACCATATGATGGCCTCTAATGAACCTTGGGCTCGCTTTGCTCATGTTCAGGGAGAGTGGCTCACCCTAGAGCGCTCAGAGAGCCTCACATTTGAATACAAAAAGGCATCACAGAGCGATTGGATACGTGTACCAGTAGCGGATGTGACCTATGACGAAGATGCTAAACGCTATAACACCACCATCCATCGACTTGAGGATCAAACGCAATACAACATTCGCACCTATTCAGACGAAAAAGTGGGCAAGGAGTTTAGCTTTACAACCCAAGAGGCTGTGGTAATTCCAAACATAGATTTTCTCACTTGGAGTTTTGGTGGTGAAACAAGTGGCTTGATGGGAAGAGTGGATTCATGGTACCCGAACTCTTCGGCAACCAATAGTGGATCTTTCTGGTCTACGGGCAACGAGGGTACGGCCATGACTCAAGCTGCCAGCAAAAGCATTACCTATCCTTTCGATGACCCTACCTACGGAAAAGTAGTTAAAATGGAGTCGATATTTATAGACGCGCTGTTTACTAAAACTTTTGCTGCTGGAAATATTTATACAGGCTATTTCAAGGTAAATGCAGGCGACCCTCTTGTGTCAGCAAAAATGGGACGCCCCTACAATGGACGCCCGTTGGGTCTAAAAGGGCGATACAAGTACAAGAGTACCTCAATTAATAAAAACTATGGAGGGGATGGATTTGAAAAATATCTTGGGACGGCAGACCAAGCTAATATTTATATCAAACTAGAGGACTGGGGTAATGCCAGCATCCAACCCGAGAGCTTTGGTGATGACAATAATACACCCTCGGGTGTAACAAAGCAAGCCATTGGCGCTGGAAATCTGATTATTGATGATAGTGACGATCAGTGGGTGGAATTCTACCTGCCCATAGACTATGTTCAGATCAAGAATCCAACTCACATTACAATGGTTGCAACATCGAGTCTCTATGGTGAGAACTTCTGTGGTGGCGAAGGTTCAGAACTGCTAATTCATGGATTTGAGCTTATTTGGGACCCATTGGATATACCGTAGGCCTTCATAATAGAACTAGAAGAAATAGAGCTAAGTTACGGAGCAGAAATGTCGTAGATTTGAATTGTAATGAGACTGCTTAACTCATTATGTTTAAGATCTTCGCACAGGCTAGAGTAAGTACGTGCATAAACACCTGTTCTAGCATTAGATGAACAGTCTAAATTTATCGCTGTCAGTGAGCTTTAAGTCTTGAATTAGTCTCAATAACTTGAGCACAGCATTATAAAGATAGCCGCATTGTGAATGTCACAATGCGGCTATTTTTTATACTATGGAGTGTGATCTTGCAATTATACTCAATTCATGCTGAAAAGATCATGTAGTGACATACACCAAATACTTGCACTGATGATTTGCACTGATGATTTGCACTGATGATTTGCACTGAAGATT
>CAYJLY010000010.1:29252-55271 GCA_964371385.1 uncultured Rikenellaceae bacterium | reverse complement strand
CAAAAAGAACCTACTACCCACTTCCTTCGTGGTTTGGAGGCAATCGCTAAAGATATAACCCAAGCGGGGGTAGAAGTGATGGTAGTCTTTGGCTCGACCCCCGAGAAGGAGCGTTTCAAGGCGAGTGATTTCCCCGAACTACCCAAAGGAATAATCTACGGAGTGGATAGTGAGGGTGCATTAGCCGCCACCATTGATAAGGATTTGTCTCTGGGCGGAGCAGAATTACCAGTTGTGATGGTGGGCGATGGTAAAGGCAATATTTACTTGACCTCTACGGGATATAACACTTCAATTCGAGATCAAATCAAAGGAGTGATCTCAAAACTTAAATAAACCAAAAACTCTAAACCCTTTAAATACGAATAAAACTATGCAAAATTTCGTTTTTCAAAACCCAACAAAATTGATTTTCGGTCAAGGTCAAATCTCACGCCTTGCAAAAGAAATCCCCGCAGACGCTAAAGTTATGATAACCTATGGCGGTGGCTCAATCTTCAAAAATGGAGTTTACGACCAAGTCATAGCAGCCCTTAGGGGGCATAAATTCATCGAGTTTGGTGGTATTGAACCAAATCCAGAGTATGAAACACTGTGTCGCGCAGTGGACCTAGCAAAGGAAGAGGAAATTGATATTCTTCTTGCCGTAGGAGGTGGTTCGGTGATCGATGGTACTAAGTTTATTGCAACTGCAATTGTATATAAGGGCGATCCATGGGAGTTTATGCTAGATCCATCGAAAGCAGTGGATGCAGTGCCTTTGGCGTCGGTTCTTACGCTTCCTGCAACGGGTTCGGAAATGAACAACGGAGCTGTGGTCTCGCGTCGTGAGAGGGGCGAGAAATTTGCGTTCAAAAACCCAAAAACCTTCCCCGTATTCTCTATCCTAGACCCAACCACCTGCTATTCGTTGCCTAAAAATCAAATCGCAAACGGTATCGTGGATACCTTTGCTCACACTCTGGAGCAGTATCTAACTCGTGCGGAGAATAACCGCGTGATGGATCGTTGGGCTGAGAGCCTATTGGTGACTCTAATCGAATTGGCTCCTAGCTTGCTGTCGGGAACTCACAACTACGAGGACTTCGCAAGCTATATGCTAACGGCAACTATGGGTCTTAATGGTTTTATCGCAATGGGAACCACCCAAGATTGGGCAACCCACATGATAGGCCACGAACTAACAGCTCTTCATGGTCTTGACCACGGTCACACCCTAGCTATTGTTTACCCAGGGGTGATGCGTGTGATGCGTGGACAGAAAGAAGCTAAACTTCGTCAATACGCACAACGAGTGTGGAACACAGACAGCATTGATGAGGCGATCGCCAAGACCGAGGAATTCTTCTGCTCGCTGGGTATGAAAATCAAACTATCGGAAAATGGTGTTGGCGAGGAAACCATCACTGAGATCTCAAATCGTATGAGCTCTCGTGGTTGGAATCTAGGCGAGAATGGTATCGTTACTCCAGCCGAAGTACGTCTGATCCTGGAGTCAGTAAAATAATTCCTGTGAAATAATCTCTGGAAAATAATTTCAGTGAAATAAAAGTTCAAAAATAAAAATGTCAGAAATAACCATCAACGCTCAGCGTTGTACTACCTGTGGGGCTTGTCGTAAGATATGCCCCGCAGAAATTTTTAGAACCTCGAAGGAAAGCTCCACCATGGAGGTTTATAAACCCAAAAGGTGTATAGTGTGTGGCCACTGTGTGGCGGCTTGCCATTTTGAAGCTATAGATCACAGCGATTTTCCAGCCTCAAAGGTTCACCTGATCGAGCGAGAGATGCTGCCCTCGCCCCAGAGTGTGATGCTATTGATGAAAGCTCGCCGCTCGAACCGTGCGCTCAGTAAAAAACCAGTTCCAAAGGAATTTTTGCAAGGCATAGTCGAGGCAGCTCATTCGGCTCCCACCGCCAGCAACCTTCAAGGGGTGGGTTATACAATTCTGGACACACCCGAGAAACTAAAAATAGTGCAAGATTTCACTATGGCAAACATACGTCGCATGTTGCGCAAACTACAAAATCCGCTGCTCAAGCCCATTATTCGGATGACTAAGCCCGATTTGATGCGCTATGTTCCTGTGTTCAAGAAAATGGATAGGGAGTATGCATCAGGCAAAGATATTATCCTTCGAGAGGCGACAGCACTTATATTTATTCACACCCCTAGCACGAGTCGTTTTGGATGTGAGGATGCCAATTTAGCCTATCAAAACGGATCTCTCTATGCCGAGGCTTTGGGTGTTAGTCAAATCTATACAGGATTTGTTATCACCGCCATCAGAGCAAACCCGGGAAAACTCGAGAAATTACTAGGTATACAAGGAACCATCTACGCAGGCATGGCGCTAGGTATGCCATCTGTTCTTCCAAAATACTATATCGATAGAAAAGCACTATCCCTACAAACGCTATAAATTGTACATGGAGAGGGTGTTTTTAAGATTTTTCTGTAACTAATGCAAAAAAAAACGCTTACAATTGCGAAGTTACAAAACTTATGACTACTTTTGCACCCGAAAAGATTTTGTAATTGAATCAAGATTTGAACTATGACCCTCAAAAAAGTACTAATAGTCAATGGACCTAATCTCAACTTGCTTGGCAAACGTGAGCAGTCTATCTATGGACAGACGTCTTTTGATGACTTCTTGGTGACTATGAGAGAGCAGTACGCAGGGCGCTTGGAGATTTGTGCCTATCAGAGTAATGTGGAGGGAGAGCTCATTAACGCTTTGCATGATGCGATTGAGCCCTATGATGCAGTGATACTCAATGCAGGGGGTTATACCCACACCTCGGTTGCACTAGCAGACGCGGTGGGAGCAGTTGGATCTATGGGATTGCCCACAGTGGAGGTTCATATTTCGAATATCCTCTCTCGTGAGGAGTTTCGACATGTTTCGCTGATTAGTCCACGATGCAGCGGTTCGATTATGGGATTTGGGATGAACTCCTATCGCTTGGCGATGGAGTGGATTCTTATGATGGATAAATAACAATTACTTTTTACTAAAAAGAAGAAATACGATCAATGAAAAAGAAGACCAAAATTATTGCAACAATTAGTGACTTTCGCTGTGGAGTTGACTACATCCGCGACCTCTATGAGGCGGGAATGAATGTTGTACGTATCAACACCGCCCACTGCCCAATGGAGGCTGCAACCCAGATCGTGAAGAACGTTCGTGAAGTGTCGGAGACCATAGGTATTTTGATCGATACCAAAGGCCCTGAGATGAGAACCACTAAAGTGGACGAGTCGTTCCAAATCAATCGTGGTGACGAAATTAAAATCGCTGGTACTATGAGTGCCGATGACCACTCGTCTCGTGAATTGATGTACGTAAACGATGTGAACTTTGCTGAGGCTGTGCCTGTGGGTTCTATGGTTTTGGTTGATGATGGTGATTTGGAGTTTGAGGTGATTGCAAAAGAGGGTGATAAACTAGTGTGTCGTGTGTGCAACGGTGGCTTGGTGAAATCTCGCAAGAGCGTGAATGTACCTAATGTGCCTATTTTGTTGCCTTCGCTAACACAAAAAGATATTGACTATATCCACTGGGCTATCGAGCAAGATGTGGACTTTGTGGCTCACTCTTTTGTGCGCACAAAACAAGACTTGATCGATATCCAAGAGATTTTGGATGCTGAGCAGAGCCAAATTAAACTAATTGCTAAGATCGAAAACCAACAAGGTGTTGATAACATCGATGAGATCTTGGATCACTGTTATTCGGTGATGGTTGCTCGTGGTGACTTGGGTGTTGAGCTTAATGCAGAGCAAATTCCTATCGCTCAGCGCCACTTGGTTGGCAAATGTATCCAGAGCAAAAAGCCTGTTATCATTGCAACCCAAATGCTACACTCGATGATCGAGAATCCTCGTCCAACTCGTGCCGAGGTGAGCGATATCGCTAACGCTATCTACCAGCGCGTAGATGCTATCATGCTTTCGGGCGAGACTGCCAATGGTAAATACCCTGTTGAGGCTGTGAGTACTATGAGCAAAGTTGCCGTGGCTATCGAGGCTAACCTTCCAGAGCTTGAGCAGGTGAACATGGTGCGTGTGAACAACGAAGTGACTGCTCAACTTAGCCGCTCTGCAGTTCGTGCAACACAGAACCTTCCTATCAAAGCTATCATCATTGATACGCTTTCAGGTCGTACAGCTCGTTACCTATCTGCATATCGCGGTACACGTCCAGTGTATGCATTGTGTTACCGTAAGAATGTAATGCGTGAATTGTCACTATCCTTTGGTGTGTCTGCATACTATGGCGAACCTTCTATTGTTCATGATCGTTTCTCTTACCAATTGTTGCAGAAACTAGAGAGTATGCACAAATTGGAGAATGAGGATATGGTAATTGTGATTGGAGGATCATTTGGTGCATCACGTGGTGCATCTTATATGGAGATCTCTAAGGTTATCCACTTGATGAATAAAGCTTTGATTGACTAATTCCACTGGATTAGACGCAAGCTATAATAAAAGGAGCAAAACTATATGAGTTATGCTCCTTTTATGTTTTTGCATATGCCGATGGTGAGCAAGGCGGAAGAAAGGGCTAGTTTTAACATGTTGTGTTGTTGTTTTACTATGAGTGGCTTGAAATTTGTTATTTCAGAAAAAATACCTATCTTTGTGACTGATAACACTCTTTATCAAAAATTCTTAACTAGCATATATTTTATAAAATCCAACTAGGAGTTGGATTTATTGCTGCCAGAGAAACGGAGTGTTAAGATCTATAAAAAATTCCCACAAGCTTTAATAACTACACAAATGCAGGATAGAGCCTCACTCGAGAGCCTAAGTTTACCCCAATTACGCCAAGCAGCCACTGATGCAGGCGTCGAGCTCCCCAAACGATTTATCAAAAAGGGTGATATTATCAATATTATGCTAGAGGTTCCCAGCAATGCTGGCTCAGATTCATCTGGCGAACAACCTCAATCAAAACGCCGTGGTCGCCGCCCAAAAGTTGAAAGCGAGCAGCACACTGATATGTCCGTATCAGTGAGCAGGACTGAGGTGGACGAAAATCAAAATTCGCAAGAGACTCAATCTTTATCTGCTGAGAATAATGCTACGTTGGGGCACGATACCACCGAAAATACGCAGGAGCAAAAACGCGGAAGAAGAAGACGTAAGACAATGCCAGGTGCAGAGAATCAATCTCAGGTGCAAAGTTCGCTGAAAACGCCAAATCAAGCCGCGCAGCAAGCTCAAGCTAGTTCACAAAGTGAAACAGGCTCTTCAGATACGCAAAATACTTCACAAAAGTCCTCGCAAAAGCGAGCGAGACACCCACAACATCAAACTGTTGAATCTCAGACTAGAGAGAATCAAAAAGTTTCGCAACACGAGAACCCACCAGTACAGGATCAGACCTCTGAAGCTGCTCAATCTAGCAAAGAAAAAAAACGCAAACGAGGTAATCTTCAAAACGAGTTTCTTGGCACCATCGAGTGTGTGGGCTCGCTAGAGATGTCGGGCGAAGGCTTTGGCTTTTTGCGTTCGGCAGACTATAACTATTTGACCTCGCCCGACGATGTGTATATCTCGGCTGCGCAGATTAAAAACTATGGACTCAAACAAGGTGACACAGTGCAGGGTCTGATTCGCCCACCGCGCGAGGGCGATAAATTCTTCCCCATGGTGCGCATCGACCGTATTAATGGTCTAACGCCCGAGCAGGCGCGCGACCGCATACAGTTTGAATACCTAACTCCTCTGTTTCCCACCGAAAAGTTCAACCTTTCGCAAGGGGGGAGCTCAAATAATATTAGCAATCGTGTGGTGGATCTTTTTGCACCTATCGGCAAGGGGCAGCGTGCACTGATTGTGGCGCAGCCCAAAACGGGTAAAACCATGCTACTTAAATCATTGGCGAACGCAATTTCTATTAATCACCCCGAGGCTTATTTGATCGTTCTGTTGATAGACGAACGCCCCGAGGAGGTGACAGATATGACTCGCTCGGTTAATGCTGAGGTGGTCGCCTCGACCTTTGATGAGCAGGCATCTCGCCATGTGAAAGTGGCAGAAATGGTCTTAGAGAAAGCAAAACGCATGGTCGAATGTGGTCACGATGTGGTGATTATGTTAGATTCTATCACTCGTCTGGCGCGTGCCTACAATACAGTGCAACCAGCCTCTGGTAAGGTGCTTTCGGGGGGTGTAGATGCCAATGCGCTACACAAACCCAAACGTTTCTTCGGGGCGGCTCGTAATACCGAGCAGAGAGGCTCTCTGACAATAATTGCTACGGCTCTAATTGATACGGGATCTAAGATGGACGAGGTGATTTTCGAAGAATTTAAGGGTACGGGAAATATGGAGCTACAACTCGACCGTCGCCTTGCTAACAAACGCATATACCCTGCGGTGGATATTACATCTAGTAGCACTCGTCGTGATGATTTGCTGTTGGATAAAGACACTCTTCAGAAACTTTGGATCCTGCGCCGCAGCTTGACCGATATGAATTCGGTGGAGGCGATGGAGCTTATCAAAGAGCAGATGGAAGACACGCGAGATAATAGAGAATTTTTGATGACAATGAATCGCTAGGAGTCTGAGCACAAAGGACTTGAGCGAAATTATAGAGTATTGAGATACAAAATTTGATATGAAATATTTGATAGTTGGACTAGGAAATATAGGGGCGGAATATCGTGAAACTCGCCATAATGTGGGTTTCAAGGTAGTGGATCACATGGCGCTGAATGCAGGAGGTACTTGGGTTACGGAACGTTATGGCTCAGTGTGTGAGATCAGCGTTAAGGGTAAAAAATTGGTATTGCTAAAGCCTTCGACCTATATGAACCTTTCTGGTAATGCTGTGAGATACTGGATGCAGAATCAGAAGATAGAACAAGATAATATACTTGTTGTGGTGGACGACGTGGCACTAGATTTTGGAGTGCTCCGTATGCGTAAAGGAGGCTCAGATGGCGGTCACAATGGCCTTAAACACATAAACGAAGTACTTGGAGGAGGTGGCTACGCTCGTTTGAGAGTGGGCATAGGGGGTGATTTTCCTCGTGGTTTTATGGTTGATTATGTGTTGGGGGAGTGGACTCAAAGCGAGAAGGACGAAATGGACGATCTTTGTGAGCGTAGTGCGAAAGCCGTGGGAATGTTTGCCCGCAGCGGCATTGCTATGGCAATGAATACAGTAAACAAAAAGGCGGATGTGCCTAAAAAGGAGAAAACCGATGGGAGTGAGAATTGATAAATATCTGTGGTGTGTGCGTTTATTCAAAACACGCAGCGATGCGGCCGAGGCGGTAAAAAATGGCCGTGCCCAACTCAATGGAGTGAATGTTAAACCCTCGCGCGAGGTATCTCAAGGTGATACTGTTAGTGTAAGACGCGCGCCAGTGGTGTATAGCTATCGCATCTTGGAGATTGTTGCAAATCGCCAACCAGCACGAAATGTACCTATTTATATAGAAGACACAACGCCCCAATCGGAGCTTGATAAGGCAGAAATGGCACGTCTTCAGAGCGTAGGCGAAAGAGATCGTGGTGCGGGTCGCCCCACCAAACGAGAACGACGCACGCTGGATGATTTCCTCAATGATACGCTTTAGAATCAACCAATTTATATAACTATTATGAAAATAGACACTTTACTCAAAAAACGTATTTTTCAAAGCATAGTAATAGTGCTTGCTTATTTACTGCATGATTACTTTCGCTATCATCGTCCTTTCAGTGAAGAACTTTCGACAATAGACTCTCTGACTATCCGTGCAACTTTAAACTATCTGGTAAGCTCAGTGCCTGTCATACTTGCACTGTTTTTGCTTGTGCCACACCGAGAGATTATTTTCAAATTGGGATTAAATAGAGGATTTTTGACGGCTCTCGCATTTGGTGTAATAGCAACGATCCCAATGAGTGTTGGAAGTCTTATTTTTGCAGACTATAATACAGATGTCACTACTGATTATGTGATATATGGATCTGCTGTGGCGGGCTTTATGGAGGAATTTTTCTTTAGAGGTTTTCTCTTTGGTCTGTTGTTTAGAGTGGTAAAATGGGGTTTTATTCCCTCTATCATAATCACTTCTATTATTTTTGGTATGGGACATTTATACCAATCAACTGATATTTTATCTGCTTTAGCTGTTTTTGGGGTTACAGCGTTAGGAAGCGTAATGTTTGGGTGGGTATATGTTGAATGGAACTACAATTTGTGGTGTGCCATCTTCCTACACTTTTTCATGAACCTATGGTGGATTGTATTCTCTCTCTCATCGACCTCTCAGGGAGATTTGCTTGCAAATATATTCAGAGTATCGTCTATCGCGATAGTTATAGCACTAACAATCTTTTATAAGAGGAAGAATAGCCTTGATTATCAAATCACTAAAAGAACCATTTGGGTGAACAGATAATTATTGTAAACTCCTTGTGAAACATATGTTTATGTGTAATTCAGGAGCAGCTTAGCGAAAGGCTTGTGTATCTAAAAAGATCGAGTCTTCGCTGGGGCGAAGCTTCGAGATGCTCTAGGATAGATCATTATATATTTAAAGCCCTATTTCTTCACTAAGAAATAGGGCTTTGTGGTTTTATAGGCTTATCTTAAATCCTGCTTTTATGCGAAAAAGATGAGCGCCTAAAAATTCTGTTTTACGTATTCTTCTGCGCTTTGTAGTTGTTTGTAGAAATCTTCGCCCCACGCTCTGATAATTGCATCCTTTAGGCTGACATACACTGGCACCCCGAGGCGTTTGCCACAAGTGACCGCATCACGACAAATATCCCAACGGTGGTATTGCAAGCCTTGTGTGCCATTCGAGAAATTCGCCACGCGAATAGGGTAGAGGTGACAAGAGATGGGTTTCATAAAGCTACATTCTCCAGCCCTATAAGCCATTTCTATTCCACACAAAAACAATCCATCTTCGCTTTGAGTAATATAGGCGCATTGCGCTCCATTGATTAGCGGAGTAGTCAAATCTCCATCGCTATCGTGCACCCCAAAACCTTGAGCCTCGATGGCAGCGATGCCTTCGGGTGACATGTATTTCTTGTAGGCACTCCAATCTCTTTCCAGCTCATGGAGCTCCTCGGGAAGTAGAGGCGCTCCTGAGTCCCCTTCGACACAGCAAATGCCTTTGCACTTTTTTAGGTTGCAAGAGAATTGCTTTTGGAGAATATCCAAGCTGATAATTTTTCCGTCTATATCTATCATAATTAGCGCAAAATTACTAAATTTGCCAAACAAATACAAATTAACAATCCCGTAAACAAAATTATGATTCAAAGAAAACAATCTCTATTTCTTCTAGTGGCAGTGGTGCTACTAACTATTTTTTCACTCTCTAACCTTGCAACTGCCACATCTAGTGCATCTTCGAGCGAGGCGACCAATGAGCAAGGCGTTATTACTCGCACTACGGTTGTTGATAATTCGACCATGGAAATTTCGGTGTGGGAGTGGTCCATAAATGGTGAAGGACAGGTGGCACTTCAGTATTTTGCGCTATTGTCTGTGACAGCGGCGCTATTGAGCTTGGTGACTATTTTCCTTTATCGCCGCCGTTTGGTTCAGATTCGCTTGTGCTACGTGTTGTGGGTTATGAATGTGGGATTGATGGTGTTTCAGTGGCTCTATTATTCTCGCCTGAAAGAAGCGTGTGAATCGCAAGCGGCAATGGATTGGATTATCGCACCTTCATTGGTTAATGTATTCCCCTTGATTTCGCTGATTTTGGTATGGCTAGCCTATCGTGGCATTATCGCCGACGAGGCGTTGGTGCGTTCGGCTGACAGACTACGTTAGAGCCCCCCCAAAAAAAATACTAATCCAGAAAAAATAATTATGAAGAAGCTGATATTTCAAGTATCACTTATTCTTGCCTGTGGAGTTTTGTCTGCCAAGGGGCAAGGCGTTGAATTTTATGTGTCGACTGGGGGTGACGATCAGAATCCAGGCTCCAAACAAAAGCCTGTGGCTACTCTTACCGCAGCCCGAGATCTTGTGCGCAATCACCGTACCACAAACGTATATCCCAATGGGGGCTATACTGTTTGGGTTGATCAAGGAGTATATCAGCAAGACTCGGCATTTGAGTTGAACTATAATGATTCGGGAGAGACGAACGCTCCCATCACTTGGCGAGCCGAACAGGGCGAAGAGGTGATACTCACCGGCGGATATAACCTAGATCCTAGCGATTTTGCGAAAGTAAGTGCTAAAGATAAAGCACGTTTGGCGAAATCAGCTAAAGAGAATGTCGTGGTTTGCGATCTGAAAAAACTCGGTATCACAAACTACGGAAAACATCAACAAATCGGCCATGCACTACCAGTTAGAATTGCGCCACTTGAGCTGTTTATCAATGATGAGCCTCAAATCCTCGCACGCTATCCAAACGAAGGCTATGTTCCCATTGGCAAAGTGATAGATGCTGGTTCACACCCTCGTGTGGGCGATTATTCAGAGCGTGGAGCGATTTTTCAGTACACTGACCCTCGCCATGAGGTATGGGCAAAATCTAGTGATGTGTGGTTTCAGGGAACTTTCTCCAATGGCTACGCAGATGACAAGATTGAGGTTGAATACATAGACCCAAAGACCAAGCAAGTGAAACTCCGCACACCGCATATGTATGCTGTCAAAAGCGGAAGTAACTATCAACGTTATGTTGTGCTCAATGTGTTGGAGGAGCTAGACCAAGCTGGCGAGTGGTATTTGGATAGAGAGAGTGGAAAGCTTTATGTATGGTCGCCAGTGGATATTCGCAATGCACATATAATGATCTCGCAGTTGGAAGAGTCAGTGGTGTGTGTGGAGAATGTGAGTAATGTTATTTTCCGTGACTTCATTATCGAAGGCGGGCGAGGCATTGGTCTGTATATGGAGGGTGGAAATAACAATCTGATTGCAGGTTGCACTGTGCGCAATGTTGGTAACACTGGCATAGTGGTAGGGCAAGGTGCACGACAGACTGTTAACCATATAACCCACGACCACTACCTCGGGGTACCTATCTCTCGTGAGGTGGGGAGCTACCAAGCCCATAGCTACAAATATTCAACTTGGAATCGCAATGCGGGTGAGAACCATAAAATACTAAGCTGTGATATCTATAACACTGGTAGTGGTGGGATACTCCTAGGAGGCGGTGACAAACGCTCACTCACCCCAGGGAATAATGTTGTTGAGAACTGCAAAATCCATACCTATAATCGCTATAATAAATTTACCTTCGGTGGGATAATGGTCGATGGCTGTGGCAATAAGATTCGCCATAACGAGATATATAATTCCGATTTTCACGGCGTGTTCTGCAACGGACCCGAGCATCTGTTTGAGTATAACAATATTCATCATGTGAATCTCAATTCGGGCGATGTGTCTGCGTGGTATATGGGGCGCAATCCAAGTAATCGAGGTATAGTGTTGCGCTATAATTATTTCCACGATTGCGGAAATCCTAACTTTATGAGTATGGGAATCTATTGTGACGACTCTTCAACTGGAGTTACGGTCTTTGCAAACGTGTTCTATAATATGTTTAACGATTCAGGAGTTGTTTTTAGCAATTCGGGATGGGATATCTCAGTTCGAAATAATATTATTATTAAACCATCCTCTTATGCAGTGATGCTGGGTGCTCACTATTATACTTGGTATAGAGGGGGTGGCCCTGCAACTTTTGCAGAAGGATCTCTCTTTGAACAGCGATTGCTCAAAGACGTGGATATAACTAAGCCGCCATACAGTGAGCGTTACCCACTGTTGAGTAACTATATGGATCCAATTATTGAGGGTAAAGAATGGGAAGGTATGAGAGCTCGTCGTAATGTGTTTTCAACAAATCTTATCGTTGACAGCAAGCACGAAAACCCAGTAAAGCTCAATGGTGAGCACGCACAGTTTGAGAGTGTGAATAACCTGCTAGTAGACGAAGATCCAGGCTTTGTGGATTATGCAAAAGGTGATTTTACTCTCGAAAGTGACTCTCCTGTGTTTAAGGAGCTAAAAGGTTTTCAGGCGATACCATTTAGCGAAATAGGCCTATTCAAGGATGAATACCGCACTGAGCTTTAATCACAACCCTATTAATATTAGCTGATACGAAGGCATAAAAAAACAGGACACTAGAAAAAGTGTCCTGTTTTTATTTAAAGCTAGTTTCTCTCTATTTGAAAGTAAACATAGATGACATTTCGCGATAGTCATAAACTCTTGAGATTGCGTCAGCAAAAATATCTGCCACCGAAATCACAGTGAATTTCGAAGTGTCCACATCAGTGCGAAGTGGGATAGTGTCCGTTACGATAACCTCCGAAAGAGCCGAGGCATTAATGCGATCGTATGCAGGGCCAGAAAGCAGAGGGTGAGTTACCGCTGCACGTACTGACTTAGCTCCACGCTCCATCATCATATCGGCAGCCATAGTAATAGTGCCCGCTGTGTCTATCATATCGTCAAGGATAATCACATTACGTCCCTCAACATCTCCAATAGCGGTCATCTTACCAACGCTGTTGGCTTTGTCACGCTGCTTGTGAGAGATAATCATCGGGCATGTAAGGTACTGAGAATATGCGTTAGCACGCTTTGCACCTCCCATATCAGGAGCTGCAACAGATACATTAGGAAGGTTCAAAGAACGAAGATATGGAACAAAAACTCCACTTGCAAACAAGTGATCCACTGGAACATCGAAGAAACCTTGGATTTGGTCTGCATGAAGATCTAGGGTCATAATTCTGTCTACACCAGCTGCCGAAAGTAGGTTGGCAACCATTTTGGCTCCGATCGACACACGAGGTTTGTCTTTGCGGTCTTGACGAGCCCAACCAAAATATGGCATAACGGCAATCACTCTGTGAGCTGAAGCACGTTTTGCTGCGTCAATCAGCAGGAGCAACTCCATTAGATTGTCTGCAGGCGGGAAAGTCGAACAGATGATAAAGAGCGTACAACCACGAATACTTTCGTTGTAAGATGGTTGGAACTCTCCATCCGAAAAACGCAAAATGTCTGATTCGCCTAGGGCGTGACCGTATTTAGCGGCAATTTTTTCGGCTAGATAATAGGAGTTACTTGTCGAGAAGAACTTTAGTGTGTGTAGTCCCATGATGTGGGTTTTTGGATTTTAAAGTGTGACAAAATGATTTGCATCCTTCTCATTTGAGAGGATTTTATGATGCAAAGGTACGAGGAAAAAAATAAATTTACAAGAAAATTATTTTCTTGGTGTCCTAAGCTACCTCTTGGGTGTATTGTTAGTTTGATGGAGGAGAGGGCTTGATGATGAAATCTTCAGATGTTTTGCTTTTCTTAAGGCAAATGAATTTATTATCTACCATTTGACGATATGAGTTGCTTTATGGGTGTTGTGGTTATAGATGTGATGGTGTTTTGGGTTTTGTTAAAATTTGAATTTGTTGTTTATTTGGCGATTTAAATTTTAATGTTGTGTTATTTGAGGTCTATTTGTGCTTGATTGTTACTGTATATGTCTTTTTTGGTGTGTTTATGTGAGGTGTAACTTTCTGATTTTCAAAGTATATGCATTTGCAAAGGTGTAAACACTTTAAATACAGCGTGTTAACTGATTATTACCATATGATTTACGAAAAAAACATATAACATTCTGTTAAAGCTATTTGTGTAATGAAAAAAATGCCTATCTTTGCAGGGCATTACAACTTGATATTTCTTTATTAGCATAAAACATTTTTTTAAGATAGCCCCACCATGAATAACTTTAGAATTAGAGTGTTTCTATCCGTAGCGAAACACCTTAGTTTTACAAAAGCATCGACCGAACTAAACATCTCACAGCCAGCAATCTCCAAACACATTAGCGAGATTGAGCTAAAATACAAGATTCGCCTTTTCGAGCGTACACGAGGCCGTGTATCGCTTACTTGGCATGGTCAGATTTTTGCAAATTATGCCGAAAAACTCCTTGCTCAGTACACTGAACTGATGAACGAAATGAACTCACTTGCCAATAAACACAAAGGTCAGCTAGTTATTTCGGCAGCAAATTCTTTTAATAACTATGTATTGCCTGAGATTTTGGCAAAATATCTCGAAAGCTATCCATCAGCCAATTTGGTTGTAAATTCGCTAAGTACCCAAAATAATGATGACCTAGCGGGACGCTATCGCATTGATGTGGCTATTACGGACGAAGATATAGATTTCAAGTTGGACCTAGAGCAGTGTACTACCATAACCGATGATTTGGTGTTGGTGTGCTCAAGCAAAATTTCTCACCCGAGCAGTGTTAGCCTTGAGAAGTTTAAAGAACTTCCGTTAGCGATTCAAAATACTAATTCAAATACTCGCTCTATCATCGAGAAAGGGCTCAAAAGAGCATCTCTAAAGCTTCGCGATCTGAATGTTGTGATTACTCTTGATACTACTGAGGCGATTAAACGTTTCGTGATTTCATCGCCAACCTATGCAATAGTTCCTCGCAGTTCTGTGGCGCATGAACTCAAACAAGGAGAACTTCAGGTTGTAGAAATTCAGGGACTTACCCTCGAGAGACGCTACAATGTGCTTATTCCGACTAACCACCAAAACCAAATGGTGAGTGAGTTTGTTAAGTTCCTCGAAGATTCTTGCGGCGAGGTTTCTAGTGCAGCAAACTAAGGGTTGATTAAGATTTCTTAGAGTCTAGCAGATTCTAAGTGCATATCCTTAAACTACAATATTAAAAGGATTTCTAGAAATATAGTTTTTTTTAGTAGCGATTGCAGTTTTTTCCGAAGCACAGTTGTTTTTTTAGCCACATAGTTAATTACACTGTTCCTAGAAATCCTTTGCCATACACAATGGGCGAGCCTTAATGAGAGGCTCGCCCATTTGATTTTGTATATTTACGAGAGTTATCTCTGGTTGTTTTTTATGGGATGTATTCTTGCATGGTAATACTCTTGAAAGGTCCCCAGCCCCAACCCTCTGTTGTTGTAAGGGTGTTACCTTCTCTGATAACCCATTGACTTATTTTGCCTATTGTTAGGTTGACCCCAGATACGTCAAGGCGTTGCGAGCCTATCGTTTGTATTACGTTTTGCGTGGCTATAGTTAGTTCGGTTAAAGCGTTGCAGTCATCAAAAACTTCCTTTCCAATTTCAATTGCGTGTGGTAGGTATATACTTGTAACTTTATTACAATATAAAAACGCATAAGAACCAATTTTGCCTGCGTATGGTAGCGAAATGCTTGATAAGCTTGTGCAGTGCGAAAATGCCATACCACCAATTTCTCTAACCTCAGGTAGAGAAATGCTCTTTAAGCTATCACACCCTTCGAATGCCGCGGCTCCAACAGACTTCACCTTAGGAAGAATTGCCTCAGTTATGGGACAACGCTCAAAAGCCTCTTCACCAATAGTGATTGCCTCAGGCAGTGAAATGCTTTCTAAAGCGCAACCTGCAAATGCCCCTGCACCAATAGTTGTGCCTTTGGTAGTGAAACATAGGCGATACTGCTAGGGAATGTACTCCCTCCAATACTAATCACCTCGGGTAATGAAATACTTGTTAGAGCCGAGCACCCTGCAAAAGCTAACCCTCCAATGTCTGTTGCCTTTGGAAGTGTAACACTTGATAGACTTTCACAGTTTCTAAAAGCCCAAGACCCAATAGTTTTAGCCTCGGGTAGCGATATGTTAGATAACGAGCTACAACCATAAAAAGTATTATCACCAATCAAAGTCGCCTTTGGTAGCGATACGCTAGATAGACTTTTACAGCCTTGAAAAACCATATTTCCAATGGTGGTTGCCTCAGGTAGCGATATGCTTGCTAAAGATTCGCAACCATAAAATGCACCATGCTCAATAGTTCTTGCTTTGGGTATTGATATAGTTAGGAGAGTTTTACAACCCGAGAATGCGCTCTCACCAATCACAGTGGCATTGGGCAACGAGGCAGAAATAAGACTGTTTGGAAATGCGCCAGCTCCAATAGAGTCCGCTTTGGGTAGTTCAATATTTGTTAGAGCATCGCACCCCCAAAATACTTCTTCTTCAATGTCAATCACCTCGGGTAGCTCAACCTTGGTTAGGGCGTAACATCCGCTAAATGCACTCATCTTAATAAGGGTTGTCTTGGGCAGAGATACGCTTGTTAGATCTTGGCATCTAAAAAATGCCCCCATACCAATATTAGTTGCCTTGGGTAGAGATATGCTTGAAATAGCAAGTTTGCAGAATGAAAGATCTCCAATGATTGTTGCCTGGGGCATAGAGATATGTTTAATGTTTTTTGATAGTGAGGGGAGAGGCTCATCATCGCTATTAGTACCATTAGGTGTCACGTACATCGTCATAGAAGGCATTTCCACTAGATTTGGAAATTCGAGGGTGATAAGTTTTTCGGGTGAGATCTTAATCAGTGTGTCTAGCGCGCTGCGTAGCCCAGCGAATTGTTCGGGGGTGGCGGTGTTGTCGGTGATGGTCCAAATGTCTTGGGTGGGGACGTTCTCGGCAGAGAAATCGCTCAAAGACATGTAGTCTGAGACAGTTTCACCACCCTCGGTCACGCCTTTTTGGGTGATTGTGATGGGGATCTCTGTTTCGCCTGCCTTGATTGTTATAGTGGCTGTGCGATCTTCGCCTGTGCTATTGTGGAGCATCTTGATAGTCATCTCCACCTCGCCTGCCTCGCCGCTAGTGGGTGAGACTGTAATCCAAGATTCGTCCGTCTTGGTTAGCTCAACGAGCGAAGTCCAAGCCTCAGTGGCGGTAAACTTGAAACTGCCTTTTGAGGTGATAGAATCGTTGGCAAAGGCGTTTTGGTTTTGGTCCTTTTCGTCAAAGCCACTAATTGCAGGCTTGGGCGTAGGTGGTGGGGTGGGGGTGGGATCATCCTGCTGGCAGGACACTAATGATAGTGTAGCCATCATCATAAATAGTAGTAATTTTTTCATGATTGAGATAGTTTTGCCTCCTCTAGCCCCAAGAAAAGAGAGTAGTTTTTTAGGAATAAAAAAAAGTGTGGAGCTTATTACGTTTATCTGATAGGAGGCTGTGACGGGCCTAATGCAAAATAAACAATACTCCACACTTGCACGTATATACATCACACACCAACGTAAGAACTACGCCAGTGGAGTATACTACTATACAAGTGATACAAGAGCACTATTATCCATTGCATTTGAAAATCGTCACATTTCCTATCAAGGATAAAAGTAAAACACTTTTATCAACAATATGTCTGTTACCTATTTATTATATGTAACAGCACAAAGATATAAAAAAGTTTTAACTCTAGGAGTATTGTTTTTGCAAAGATGAAAAAGTTTTATTTTCCATGCAATATTGATTTAGAACTATATTAGAGCTAAATTGGGGTTATTGTTATTTATATGCCACATTACCAAAAACAACAAAGGCTCACCGAAAAACGATCGGCAAGCCTTTAGTGTATAAAAAATTGTGTAGGGAGATTAATTGATAAATATCTCGTCGGCAAAGATCCAGTTCATAGTGCCACCTCCGGGGAGACCTTTCTCGGGGATATGGTTCTTGCCCACCACTCGCACATAGCGTGCAGTGGCATCGCCAACGGTGAATGTGTGGCGAGTAGTTGGGGTTTTATTCAGATCGACATTGTGCGTAGCACTACCAAACTTTGTGAAAGTCTTATTATCGTTAGAGATCTCCACTATCATCTCAACGGGCAGGTAAATCCACGCTCCTATGCTTTGAAGGAAGCTACCAGCGATTTCTTTGATAGGAGTTGGCTCACCTAGATCAATGGTGAGATCAAAATCATGGGTATTGAACCCTTGCATAAATCCATCGTTGTGATTCACTCCGCCAGTGAGACCATCAATAAGAGTTTGATCGCCTTTGGCGCCACGGAATGCGTTAGCAGGTTTTTTCGTGTAGAGTATCTTCTTACCCACTCCCTTGTGCATTCCGATGGTGCGCTGAGTGGGTTTCTTTGAGATCATTTTGCCATCCAAAGCAACGATAGCATTGACCGTAGTTGTTTGATCGATAGAAATTGGAGCTGTGTATTTAGGCGAGTTGAGTGTTGGCTCAGAGCCATCCACCGTGTAGTGAATATCCACACCATATAGCTCAGAGGTGAGAGTCATATTGTATTTCTTAGTTGGCTCATCCCACGTAGCGGTGATCTGAATCTGATCTGTACCTGGATGAATGTTCGCTCCCATCGCCTTGAGGCGCTTCGAGTGGGTGTAGAGACGCTCAGCGAAGCTATCCCAGTCTTTAGATGATTTTGGAGACCACGCAACCTCAGCTAGCGCTGACATACGAGGCATAGCCATATACTCAACGTGGGCAAAGTTTGGTATAAATTCTGTCCAGATGTTCGCCTGCGTTCCCAAGATATGTTTAGCTTCTTTGTCGCTGAGTGCCTCGGGGATAGGCTCATAGTCGTAGACCATTTTGGTTGTTATGTAACCTCCGAGGGCTTTTGGCTCGGTTTCGGGAGTGCCTTGGTAGTAGTCAAAATACAGATGTGAGTTAGGTGTCATAATCACATCGTGACCAGCACGTGCGGCTGCAATACCACCATCTATGCCTCGCCAGCTCATCACAGTGGCGTTAGGAGCAAGTCCGCCTTCGAGAATCTCGTCCCATCCGATGATGGGGCGACCCTTCGAGTTGATGTATTTTTCCATACGCTTGATGAAGTAGCTCTGAAGTTCGTGCGTGTCTTTCAGGCCCTCCTCGCGCATCCTTTCGGCGCATTTTGGGCAGTTAGACCAAAAGCGTTTATCCACTTCGTCTCCACCGATATGAATGTAGGGCGCATTGGGGAATAGCTCTATTGTCTCGTCGATGATATTTTCAAGGAAGGTGAACACATCCTCATTGCCAGCGCAAAAACAAGTAGCCATATCAGTGGGGTAGTAACCTCCAGGGGTTACCTCTTGAGACTTACCCAAACACGAAAGCTCGGGGTAGGCAGCGAACACCTCTGAGGTGTGGCCTGGCATCTCAATTTCGGGAATCACAACAATCCCACGCTCGGCTGCGTATTTCACCACATCACGAATCTCCTCTTGTGTGTAGAAACCCCCATAGGTGGCCTCTTCGCCCGCCTTACGGTCTATTGGCATACGAGCATCCCACAACTTGCCAGAGCGATCAACTCGCCACGCTGCTTTTTCTGTTAGAAGTGGGTATTTCTTGCTCTCCATTCTCCATCCTTGATCGTCTGTTAGGTGCCAGTGGAAACGATTTAGCTTATGAAGTGCGAGATAATCTATATATTTCTTGACACTATCTGCTCCGAAAAAGTGACGACTAACGTCCAAATGCATACCTCTCCACTCAAAGCGAGGGTAGTCGGTGATTTCCACTTGTGGTATAGCCACGCTGTATGTTTGTGGTTTTTCCTTAACGAATTTATTGTGAGGTATATTTGCGAATACTTCCTCAGGCATCAGTTGCAGAAGAGTTTGCATTGCGTAAACCGCTCCATTATAATCCGTAGCCTCAATCTCAATACCATCGCTATCGACCTCTAGCTTGTAGCCCTCGGGCTTTGCGCTGGTATCGTCCCAACGCTCTAGGGTAATTTCGGCATCTTTGTGTTCAGGGTTAGTGCTTTGCACCACCACACTTTTTCCAAAGTGAGAAAAATTTTGAGCATAAAAATGTGCTGCACGGCTCAGCTCATCATCTCCGGCTGTGTAGCTAATAACCACGGGCGAGGATAGGGTGAAATCTCCTTTCTTGATTTCCATCTGGACGGGTTGGGGGATAATCGCCACCTTATCCGCTTTAAGGGTCTTGCCGCAACTTGCGAGCATCCCAAAGAGAGTGAGCGTAAGAAGGATAGTTTTTTTCATAATTAGTTTTATGGTGTTGTTTAAGGAGAGTTCTAGTTTCTGCCTGTATTTAATCTTAATTAATGATTATCTATTTTTATTCAGGCTTAAAACGGTGCAAAATCGTCGCCTGCCGGGGCAGGGCTTGGGGCAACGGCAACGCGACCTTGGGCGGCGCTGATATTATCAAAACCACTATCAAAATCGTTATTAGCCATAGCCGATGAGCTAGAGGATGCAAATTCGCTGTATTCGCTGCCGTGGCTCGACTGCTGAATGTCTCCTCCCTCGATCCAATCCACAAACGAAGCGCGGTTAGGCACAAAGCGCAGCTTATCTATACCCACCTCACCATTACGGTGCTTGGCAAAGATAATTTCTGCCAGTCCCTGACACGAGTTACCCTCCTCGTCCACAGTCATACCATAGTACTCAGGGCGGTGGATAAATGCTACAATGTCAGCGTCCTGCTCGATCGCACCCGACTCACGTAGGTGAGATAGCTGAGGGCGTTTTGTTCCCCCAGAGTTTTCTGCCGCCGCACGGTTTAGCTGCGAGAGGGCAATGATAGGCACGTCCAAATCCTTGGCAATCGCCTTTAGAGAGCGTGAAATCATAGATACCTCCTGCTCACGCGAGCCACGTCCATCACCCACTCCCGCGGTCATAAGTTGCAGGTAGTCAATGATAATGATCTCCACGTTGTGTTGGAGTTTTAGACGGCGAGCCTTGGAGCGGAACTCGAAGATGGATAGGGCAGGGGTGTCGTCAATAAAGAGTTTGGCTGCCGAGAGAGGCTTCACTGAGCTTTCTAGGTGCTTCCACTCATCGGGCGATAGGCGACCATTTTTTAGCTTACTTGAATCAATCTGACTCTCGGCCAAAATCAAACGCATGATCAACTGTACGGAGCTCATCTCCAAAGAGAAAAACGCCACAGCAGATTGATTAGTGACAGCAATATTGCGAGCCATCGTAAGTACGAAAGCCGTCTTACCCATAGAAGGACGAGCGGCAATAATAATCAAATCCGATGGCTGCCAGCCCATAGTGCGTTTGTCCATTGCCGAGAATCCCGACGATACACCACTCAGACCATCGGGTTTGAGTGCTGCCTCTTCGATTTTAAGGATAGCCTTGGCAACCACATCTTTAACGCTCTGTACATCGCGTTTGATGTTTCCCTCTGCGATACCGAAAATCTCGCTTTCTGCCATATTAATTAGTTCCTCCACATCATAATCGTCCGAGAACGAACGTTTTTGGATCTCTGTGGCGGCGGTGATTAGTTGGCGTTGTACATATTTTTGAGCTACAATCTTGGCGTGAAACTCAAGGTGGGCGGCCGAACCTATCTTTTGGGTAAGACCTGCCAAAAATGCAGGCCCCCCCACTTGCGAGAGCTCCCCTTTGCGTTGGAGTTGTTGTCCAACGGTCAGTAGGTCAATGGGTTCAATGGCTGCCGAAAGGTCCAGCACCGCTTGATATATTCTTTGGTGGGCATCCACGTAGAAAGACTCAGCACGCAAGACATCCTGCACCTGCAAAATCGCATTCTTCTCGAGCATCAATGCTCCCAGCACCGCCTCTTCTATCTCTATCACGCTGGGTATCACTAGCCCAACTTGAGCTGAGGCTTCTTGTATGGTGAGGTTTTCTTGTTCTCTCTTTTTTGAACCTGTTGTTTTTGCCATTATTTTACTAGATGTATTGCTTCATTGTGTGCATCGGCTGCCGACTCCATTATTGCTTCGTGCATAGTGGGGTGGGCGTGGATGGTTGAGATAATGTCTTTTGCGGTTGCTCCGAGTTTGATTGCGAGGGTGGTTTCACCCACCATCTCTGTGACATTCAGTCCGAAGAAATGTGCTCCAAGGAGTTTGTCGGTCTGTGTATCGAAAATTAGTTTTACAAGTCCGTCACGTGATCCTGCGGCAGTAGCCTTGCCCGAGGCGGTGAAGGGGAATTTTCCTATGCGTAGCTCATATCCCTCTGCTTGTGCTTGCTCTTGAGTAAGCCCCACGGAACTAACCTCGGGAGTGGTATAAACACACGAGGGGATAATGTTATAGTCGATAGGCTCAGGGTTCAATCCCGCTATATGTTCTACGGCATGTATAGCCTCGGCGGTTGCTACGTGTGCCAAGGCAGGTGTTGCAATCACATCGCCAATGGCATAAAGATTCGTTTTTCCCTTACACAGGAGGTGTTTATCGACTATTATCTTGCCTCGCTCTACCTCAACGCCCACCTCTTCCAAGCCAATGTTTTCGATATTTGCACTTACGCCCACTGCCGAGAGAACCACATCGGCCTCTAGTATGCCTTCTCCTTTTTTCCCCGTGATATATACTTTCACTTTCTCGCCCTCTCTTACGACTTTATCCACACGGGTCGAGGTAAGAGCCGTGATTTTTGCTTTGCGCAGCGATCTTTCCAACGACGAAGAAATATCACTGTCCTCTAGTGGTGCTACTTTGGGAGCATATTCCACTACGGTCACTTTACAGCCAAGGCTAGCATAGAAACTCGCAAACTCCAACCCTATGGCTCCCGAACCAACGACAATCATGCTTGAGGGGAGTTGTTTTAGGCGTAGAGCCTCGCGCGAGGTGATTATTCTATCGCCATCAACAGGGATAGAATCCATCGTGCGGGCGCGAGCACCCGTTGCGATAATAATATTTTTAGCTCCATAGCTCTCACCCTCCACCTCGATGGTAGTGTCGCTAGTGAGCTTGCCGAACCCTTTTATCACTCGCACATTATTTTTTGACAACAAAAATTCCACCCCTTTGCTCATTTGAGCGGCAACCCCCACACTGCGTTCGACCATCTTCTCTAGGTCCGCCTTCACATCTCCACACTCAACGCCATAGGCCGCTGCATGTTTTGCATACTCAAACACTGAGGCTGATTTCAGTAGCGCTTTTGTTGGGATGCAACCCCAGTTGAGGCATACGCCCCCAAGTTCAGCTTTTTCTACCACTGCTGATGAAAGCCCCAGTTGATTGGCTCGTATTGCTGCTGCATAGCCCCCAGGGCCACTTCCTATAACTATTAGATCAAAATTTTCCATTTTTCTTTTGTGTATTTATTTAGTAAGAGTTCTAATTTTTTCACTAAAAAATTAGAACTCTTAACTTCCCAAATCTAGTTTTTTTTCAGTTCCCAAGGGCGAGTACGGTTGATTTCCATACGCCTTTTCTCCTTGGGCTGATCCTCAAGGTAGGTTGGTTCTTTTTTGTAGATGGGCGAGAATTCAAAGTAATAACCCTTGAATTTATCGAGCCCACGGGGCATAGTACGCACTTGTTTGAACTCTATGTTCGCTCCCGAGATCATAGAATTAGTGACCTCCAATCCCATTAGAGCCACCATGTCATCTGTGTTGCTCGCCAAAATGATATACCATGGCGATTCTTGCTCCACGCCATAGCCCGTTGAGCTAATCACTTTTTGTAGCATGCGTAGTTTGTGCATCTGAGCCTTTGCAGCATCTGGCTTGCCCATATTGTCGTAGATATACGCCAACATGTTAATGTCTCTGAGGCTAAAAGGGTTTTTCTGGGTCAGCGGAACCGCAAAACCTAATGCTTTTTTGAAAGTCTCGGGGCTGGGAGTGGTTCGCTTGCCAAAGAGATCGGTGAGCGAGTCCGCCTCGGGGTATTTCATCAGGGGTTTGTAGTCGTCTTGGAACACATAACCATAGTAGAGGTGAAAATAATCCTCAAAACTCAGCGTGGTGTCGCTCTGCATATATCTCTCCATCAAGGCGGGGTAGTGGTAGGGCGAAGAGGGAGAGGTGACTTCAAATTCGATTTTAGTCCAATCGGGGGCCTTGGGTTCTTGTGCTGAGCTGGCGAAAACTCCCAGCAAAGCAAGTCCCAGTATTGCTAAATATTTCATGGTGAGTGTGGTGTTATAAATTATACTTTTCAATCTGCACGGCGATTTTTGCTTTTAGCTCCTCGCTAGCTTTTACTAGTGGCAGACGCAACTCCTCGCAGATTATTCCCTTGAGCGCAAGTGCAGCTTTCACTCCCGCAGGATTACCCTCTGCGAACAATAACTCAGTGCCCTCCAATAGCTCCATGCTTAGGGTTGCCGCCTTGGTGAAATCACCCTCCATGGCGCTGTGGGTCATTTGAGAGACTTTCTCACTATACACATTACCCGAAACCGAGATTACACCATCGCCACCCAATGAAATCAAGGGCACAGTGAGCACATCGTCGCCCGAGATTACTGCAAACCCTTCTGGCCTATCACGCAGGAGTTCTATCATTTGCGATGCGATACCCGAGGCTTCTTTGATACCCACGACTTTTTCGGGGAAAGCCCTAGCAATCTCAATCGAGGTCTTAGCGCTCATGTTTACTCCCGTGCGCGAGGGTACATTATACAGCAAAATAGGCACAGGCGATGCCTTGGCAATTTCACTGTAATGCAGCAATAAACCCTCTTGTGAGGGGCGATTATAATAAGGTGTGACCGAGAGAAGGGCGTCTACCCCCTCGAGGTTGTATTTAGTGAGGGTTTCTATTACCTCCCCCGTACAGTTACCCCCAAGACCAAGGACTATGGGTAGTGAGCGAGGGTTGTTGGCCTTGACAAATTCGAGAATCTCATATTTCTCCGCAGCTGTGATTGTTGGCGATTCGGCAGTGGTGCCCATCACCACAAGGTAGTCTACTCCTCCAGCGCTGACGTGCTCTAAAAGTTTTTTGAAAGCCGTGTAATCGACCTCTTTGTTTTGGTCAAAAGGTGTAATTAGTGCAACCCCTACGCCCGAAAATTTGTGCTCTGATGTTTTCATCTTTATCTCGTGTCAAATAGTACTTAGAATTATACCCACAAATGTACACCTTTTTTCAGTGCTATCCAAAAAAAAACGATCCCACAAATGCTAAGTTAAGCCTTGATAGAATCGTTTTTTCTTGAGTTATAATCGCTTTTACATTCGTCCTTCGTAGTGTTTTTCGCCTTCGGCTATACTTTGATTGACTTTTTTGTTGTCTTGGAGCAGTTGCTCGTATTTATCCAACATTTTTTGTAGGCGAGGGTGCGTTGATATTTGTCCGCGAGAATCACCACGTGGGGTTTCTTCCAAACGGCGAGCACCTATCTCTAGGATCTCTACGGCTCTATCAAATTTTGCTTTATCACCTCGGATTGGGTATAGCGCAGGGCTAAGCTCGGGGCGCTCGAATGAGATCTGTGCCAACATACCTCTGCGCCAGTTGTTCAGATTCCAGAACGTTAGGCCGGTGAGCTCGTTTAGCTCGGCAGTCTCCTGAGATGTGAGAGGCGAGCGACCTGCCATATTCTCATCAAAAGAAGTCTCATAGGTGGGGTAGTACACACCGTTCATGTCCATCCAGCTGTAGAGCATTTGTTTCTCTTTCTCGCTGAGTTTCACTCTCTTGTGTCCTTCTAGCTTTCCATCGATAACCT
Organism: uncultured Rikenellaceae bacterium; assembly: GCA_964371385.1. Lineage (GTDB taxonomy): Bacteria > Bacteroidota > Bacteroidia > Bacteroidales > Rikenellaceae > Mucinivorans. The sequence continues at coordinate 29,991 of CAYJLY010000010.1, read as the reverse complement.
GAGTTAGTTTGCTGGGAGCAGAACCCCACGAACGAGCCGCTTGAACCTGAGCAGGTCCGCCACCAACTAATTTTACAGCACCCTTCACATAAAGATTAATGTACGAGGCATTGAAGAACATATTGCGGTCGCCAGCCAAGACGAATTTTTCGGGTTTCTCGGGGTCGAAATCGTGGCAATCAAGGCAGTTTTTATCGAAAATTGGTTGCACATCGTCCATGTATGAGAAATCACGTGGCTCGACATTATTCCATTTGGTCATCTCGACAGCAGGCTTATTTAGAGCCGTGAAACGCTTACCAGTGGTCACAGGGATCGTCAAGCGATCTTCGTGGCAACCCACACAGCCGTTCACCTCACCGGGCATCAACGATACTCCCGAACGCATAGATTGGACCATCTTCTTGTCTTTGTCTAGCAGCTGGAAGAATACGTGTTTGCCAGACGGAGCACGGAAATTAGCTGAACCATCCTCGGCAACCTCTACCTCGCCCAGAATGCGCTTGAGTTCAAAGCTGTGCCAGTTCATACCAGGGGCTTGCTCGCCTTCGCCACCCCAGCCACCACGTGACCATGTGCGTTTTTCGGGCGACTCGACAATGCGAAGATATTTCACAGTACCTCTCTCTACGCCCTCCATGTGGGTACCCTCATATACATCCTGAACATAGAACGTTCCCATCGAATCGCTGAAATTGCGCATAGTTGGGATTTTAGCAGGAGTCTCACGAGGGCCTAT
>CAYJLY010000010.1:0-29152 GCA_964371385.1 uncultured Rikenellaceae bacterium | reverse complement strand
GCCACAGCACCCCAAGGTCTATCGTGGCATGCTCCAAAAATTGCAACGATAAGATCGGTGCCTGGAATCTCACGTGCATCAATCACGCCATCGGGCGCTTGAGTGTTGTTGCCATAGTAGATAGCGTGTTTTGTGCCGTCAGGGTTCACAGTCCAAAGAGCTTGTGCATTAGCGAAATTACGATCCACATATTCCCAACGCTCATACAAAATACGACCATCGCTCAAAATAGTTGAGTGACCCTCAAAAAGGGTGCTCACTCCAATTTGGTTGATGTTCGCACCATCGCCGTCCATCACAAAAAGATTACCCATAATATGGCGATTACACATACAGAACTTAGGTTGGCGAGTAGATGTAAATACTATCTTACCATCGGGCAAATAGGCAGGATCAATATCTGAGATGCCCTTTGCGAAAGTGAGCTGTTCCATACCTGTGCCATCAAGATTCATTTGATAGATATGATAATCGTCTGCCTTGTTTTTGCGCATCGAGAACACAATCTTCGTTCCGTCCCACGAAATCTCAGGATCGCGCACGATACCTTCTGGACAATCGACCAAGGTAGTAATTTTGTCTGTGTCCACATCATAGATTCGCATAGCCGAACCAGGGTCGAAACTATCTTGGTTGATTTCCCCTAGTTGGAATAGAGTAGCGGTGTTGTGATGATCGGGGGCGAACTGATCGCGCTCGGTGTAGAGGATTTTTTTGCCTTTGAGTTGAGAAAATTCGCTGGCAGGCTTTTCGATAATGTTCTCAAATCGCTTTTGTTGCGCCAAAGCGAACTGAACACCAAAAGCCACTGCCAGTAGTGTTAGAGTGGTTCTTTTCATAATAGTTAGGTTAAGTTGGTAGTGCAAAGTTAATCGTTGTACTTGGAAATACAAAACTTTTTCTGAAAAAATATGCCCAAGATGCAACATTTTATTTTTACCTTCGTCTTAAAGGTGAAAACAAAGCAAAACTTAGATAACTCCTGTAAGCGTGACACAAGAATTCTTTACCCAACTCTATACTAGCAACTACACTAGGCTTTTTCATAGCTCTAGGGGTGTTGTGGTCGATGGTGAGTTGGCAAAAGAGATAGTCAATGACGCTTTTATGAAGCTCCTCTCACGTGAGGGCGCAGAGCTGTTGATGCCCCAAGCCCAGGCATGGTTACATCGTGCGGTGGTGAATGCCTCGATAGACCACCTGCGCAAGGCAAAGCGTGATGCTCTGGCGATGGGAGAGTTTGCAGCAGATGAAAAACTAGACAAGAACGAGGATATTTGGGCAGCACTACTCGATGAGCCCTCTGGCGAAAAACAAAATTTGGTTGAAAAAATTCGAGGTTCATTAGATAAGCTAAGCGACGGCTATCGAGTAGTGCTCACCCTACACTTGTTCGAGGGTTATGATTTTGATGAAATAGCCCAGATAATGGGAGTGAAAGCGGTGAGCGTCCGCACACAATACATAAGAGGAAAAGCAAAACTACTAGAGATTTTACAAAATGGATAGGCTAAAGGAATTTATAGAGAAAAATAAAACTAGTTTCGAAGTGTCGTCTCATTCAACGAGTGAGCTCGAAAAAATGGCAAGCTCTTTGTTTGAGAAAGCTCAAAAAGTGGAACCTCAAATCAAAACTAAATCGCGTTTTAGCGTAGTGAGTAAGACGTGGCGTAGAGTTGCGGCAGTGGTGGTGATTGCAATGACGCTGGGAAGTGTGTTTTTGTGGAACTCGCCCCAACAGACTATGCCCCTTGGTAGTGATGATTTGATGGCGCAATATCAAACAGAGCGCGACGCACTAGTGGAGGCGATTTATAGTAAAGCCACTATGGATTCCCTTATGGTCGAAAGCCTGATAGCCTCGGCAACCATGAACGACTTTCCGCCCGATGCACTAATTCCCGCACAAGCCAACGAACAAACTCGTCAAGAAGCAATCACTCAATACAACCACAACCGCCTAGAAGCTCTGCGCTACTTGGCTCAGAATATCAACTAAAGATCGAGGTTAAAGACCAGAGTGAGAGAATAAGCAATTTATAAACTTTAAAACCATAAACAACTATGAAAAAACTATTTACCGCCGCGCTACTTGCGCTGCCAGTGGTTCTATGTGCCCAACCCAAAGACATTACGGGTAAAAAATTCACAAAACTAGACGTTGGAAGTGCCTATGATGTGATACTTACTCAAGGATCGGAGTATTCAATTCGCTTTGATATGTCACCGAAATTCTATGATATAGCAAAGGTAGACCTTTCGGGTGAAACTGTCAGAATTTACTGCGAAACCAAAAGAGGTAAGAGTGTTAATGTTCGTGAAGATGAAAAACTAAATGTCTATGTGACTATGCCTTCGCTTGAAGCTCTTACTGTGAGTGGATCGGTGGATATGGATTGCAGGGGGCAGTTCAATCAAGATGATTTCAGCCTTACTGTATCGGGCGCAAGCGATTTGAATGATCTTAATGTAGTAGCTAGCGGTACTATCTCAGTGACCTCTAGCGGAGCATGTGATATTGAGAACGCTCGCCTTGTTGCAAAAGAAATCAAGGCCGTAGCTAGTGGTTCTTGCGATGTTGATATTAAAACTCAGAGTCTAGATCGCCTGAGTGTTAGAGCCTCGGGTGCAGTAGACTTTAGCCTTGATGGCGTGGGTACTTGTGCTTTTGTGGAATTGACAGCCAATGGTTCTGCGGATCTTGAGATTGAGGGTATTTCGGCACAAAAAGGCAATATTACTGCTAGCGGTTCGGCAGACATTGAAGCTCCAGGTACCTTTGGCAGCGTAGCTGTGAGCGGCGCAGCAAGCTTTAATGGCAGAAACTAGAAATGTTAAATTTATTTTAGGGGAATTCTTATGATTCCCCCTAAATACAAAACTTGTAATAACCATGAAAAAAATTCTAATAACAGCATTATTGGCGTTACCCCTAGGGCTTAGTGCTCAACCAAAATACAATGGCGAGCCATTTACAAAGATAGCAATTAGTGGCGGTTTTGATGCCAAAATTAGCCATGGCGAGAGCTGCGATGTGTCGCTGAAAATCCCAGAGCGTTTTAATGATTTTGTTGAGATGAAAGTCCGTGATGGTAGACTCACTGTGCATGTTACGGATACGAACAATTTGAAACGGAGAGAAACAGCTCGTCTGAATCTGCATATAACCCTACCTTCGCTTGAGGAACTTGAATTGAGCGATGCGGTGCATACCAAAGCTAAAGGACAGTTCGCCCAAGAGGACTTTTTGCTTCGAATGACAGGGGCAACTGATCTTGCTGGACTGGATGTAGTCGCTACAAATACTTTGAAAATTGATCTGAGCGTAGCTTGCGATTTTATCAAATCTAAGGTTCAGGCAAAAGATCTTAGCGTTGTGATGACTGGTGCTGCTGATGCAGAGTTTGAGGTACTGACCTCCCAAAGGGTGAGTGTGGATGTTATGAGTGCGGCAGATTTGAATATACTTGGCTCTTCACTGTGCGACTTTGTGAGTATTAAAACCAGTGGTTCGGCAGATATGAATATCTATGAGCTGCGTGCTAAAGACAGTGAAGTGAATGTTAATGGCGTAGGAGAGATATACGCTCCCTATATTACAAATAATATTAGCGTTAATGGTCTCGGTCGCTATAATGACAAAAAGAAACCTGTAAAAACAGACATCAGAAAATACTGGAAATAATGAAAAAAATAATTTTAAGCCTAGCGCTGTTGCTTGGGCTGCCTCTAGGGGCGATGGCGCAAGAATACAATCAGAGATTCTCTGAAATTGAGATAGGCGGCATGTTTACCGCAACGCTCACCATGGGCGATAAACACAGCATACGTTTTGATGTGCCCGCCGAGTATCAAGATAAAATCGAGGTGGAGTTCGAGGATGACAAAGTCGAGATTTCGATGGAGGATATTAAAACAAAAAAAGGCAAAACACCTCAGTTTTTGGTCTATATCACAACCCCCACCCTGCGTGGGCTAGAGGTTGAAGGAATGGCTAGAGTGAATTGTGGTGAAGCAATTTTTGCAAGCCAATATTTCGAGCTCGAAATCGGTGGAATGGGGCGAGTGAACGGACTTAAAATCAAGAGTGAGCACGAAGCATCCCTAGATATCGGGGGGATGGGTATTGTGGAGAATCTTATGCTTCATACTCCTCGTTTGGAGTGTGAGGTGTCGGGAATGGCACAAGTGAGAGACTTAGATTTGAGAGGGTGTAAACACCTAGAGTCTGAAGTGGGCGGTCAGGGGCTCTTGAATCTAATCAATAGAGGTGCTTTTGACTACGTAGAGTTTGATATTTCGGGAATGAGTAAGGTGAATATCCAAGGCGAGAGTTGCAAACAAATGCAGCTTGAGATATCGGGCATGTCGCAATACAATGGTAAAAATCTATATGTTGAAAGCGGTTCTGCCGAAGTTAGCGGTATGTCGCAATGCTACACACGCGGTAAATTCCAGAACCTCACCGTAGATCGCGGAGCAAAATTCAACATCACTCCCAACTAGCTTTGAGTTAGACGTTCTGCATCCGAGCCGTATGTAAACAGCTGAACTGTAGTAGAAATTATCAGTACATGACTGTGCTTTTGTTTGGACTAACGCAAAATAGCAGGCATGCTCCAAATAGCCGCGCGTACCGCACCCCAACGGGGAGCGCGGCTCACCTAAAGGCAAGCCTTTCCTCCCCTGCGGTACGCCCCAAGCCGAGAGCATAATTCAGGGTGTGAGCTTACACGGCAGTGGTTTGAGGACTAATCTAAATAGATGGACGAACCGCACCCCAGAGGGGTTTAGTGAGAGATAAATCGTAAAGATGCTCTTACGTCCCCCTTGCGGTTTACCCTCGCAAAAAACAGAGGTGAATATTGTGGGTTATATCCCGTAATGACAGTAGGGGGAATTTAGGATGAAGTTGCGAACCGTACGGGCAATTGTGCTCTTCTCGCGAAGCGCATATCCTGTTCCCGCATCGTACGACTCTGGAAAGTAAATCAAGGAAGAGTGAAATAACAAAAGGTGCCTTGCGGTCGAGCCAAATAATCGCCCGTGCGGCTCACACTAAAAAAAGCTAGTTGCAAATATTTGCAACTAGCTTTTTTTTTAAATATGAGTTGTAAGAGCTTATTGGCTCTTGCGAACTGTGGTCGAGCGAGTGGCTTTCACTTTCGAGCCTGATGCTTTAGGAGCGGCAGCGGCAGGCTTTGGAGCTACAGCTTTTGCCACAGCACTCTTGGCGCTAGCTTTTGGTTCGCTAGTTTCTGTACCCTCTTCAGTGGCGTCCTCAGAAATGCTAAAATCAGTCATGCCAGCCTTAACTAGGGTGTTGTACCACGAAACGATTTTTTTGATGTCCGAGATGTGAACTCTCTCTTGGTCATATTCAGGAAGAACCTCGCCAAAGAAAGTTGAGAGCTCCTCGTTGCTAGATTTGTTGCCAAGGCTAAGCTCACCGTTGTGCTTTGAGTAGATGTTAGTGAAAATATCAGCCAAAGGTACATCTTCGCTTTGAGTGAAAATTGCTATATCGCCAAGTGCCGACACTTTTGCCGAACCGCTAACCATAGTACGTTTGCCATCGCCAAGTGACTCGACGATAATTCCACCACCACGACCCGATGCAACAAATTTGTGCAAACCTGCGGTGCCTGAAATGGCAAGAATCTCTGTAAGTTTCATAATTTTAAGTATTTTAAATTAAGTTAATATCCGTTTTAATTGATGCTGTTGTTTTATCAACACTTTACCTTAGGTGCTAAAATTTTTTAAGCGCACAAAGATACTACTTTTTTTTGAATCCTCCCTCAAATTTTTCCCAAAGACCCACAATCTGTTCTACTTGCATCACCCCAGGGGTGGTGTCTACCACAAAATCAGCCATCTCGAGCATAGCCTGTTGGGAGCTCTGAGAGTTGATTCTATTCAGGGCCTGAGCCTCGCTCACTCCGTCGCGCTTGATTATGCGAGCGATGCGCTCATTCATGTCGCAAATCACTACTATAACTCCATCCACAACCTTGTCTATGCCACTTTCGACCACTAGTGCGCTCTCAATGATGGCGACCTGTTTGCCTTGGCTTTGGAGGTCATCGCACCACTGCAAAAAATCATCTATCACCACAGGGTGCACTATCTCGTTGAGCTTTCCCAGTAGAGACTTATCTTTGAATACCACACCTGCAATATAGGGGCGATTAAGCTGTTCGCCTATAAATGCCTCACCACCCAGAAGTTCTATTATCTGTGCGCGCAAGGCGCAACTCATTAGCTCTTTGGCTCTTTGATCGCTGTTGTAGATGGCGGCTCCGAGCATTTCGAGTACACGAGCCACAGTGCTCTTGCCGCTGCCAATACCGCCTGTGATTGCAAGTTTTATCATTGATCTGTAATTTCAAAAAGTGGAGTGATAAACGCCGGGTCGATAGTTAGGAGCTCTGCGCCAAAGGGCAGTGAATCTATCTTTACTGCAAGGGATTCTATGTTGGAATTGTTTTGCTTGAGCTCTCTATAGTTTATAAAAGCGATAGGCTCTCGCTCCAATCTGCTGTCCATCAGCGGCATGCGATAGCGAATAGTCACGTGTGAGGGCACGAGCATAAGTAGAATCTCTTGAGAGGGTTTGTCATTTAGTTTAATGGGGAGTTGTTGCTCGATTTCGGTGTAGGCAACCACCGTGGCACGATAGTCCACACTCTGGTTTTGTGCATATACATCAGAGGGCAAGATAAGGCTCACTGAACCCTGAACACTTTGATGTAGCTCCTCTTTTTTGAGAGACTTGGTCGAAATGCTACGCAGTGTGTCAATGATGATTTTTGGACCTCGAATAGTGAGAGAATCTTGTGATATTTGCACCCCATCAAGAATCATGTATTGATCTGTGCAACTGAAATCTAGTTTATTTATGATAGGCACTCGCTTGTCTACCATCTCAACAATAGTCATCTGGGGCAAAGAGTGTAGGGTGATAAAACCCAGCTCCGAATCGGTGCTTTGCAGTGCTTTAAGCATAGAGGAGGTTTCAATCTGGTAGTTGTTGCTCCCATGGGCAGCAATAAACTCCAATTGCGAACTGCGTATCTTAATCTGGGGGCTCAGTCCAAGTTTATAAAACAGTAGTTTACTGCCTTGACCGCTGATAGTGGCGTCAATTTTAATGTGAGGATCTTTGATCCACGATTCGCTATTGAAGTCCTCCACGATCTCTACCTCTATCTCCAGAGTTGCAGTGTACTGGTGTGATAGTCGTGTGGCTAGCCACATGGCACTCGCGATAAAGAAAAATATCAGCAAGCTTTTTTGTCCTTTCAGATAGTTTAGTAGTCGATTCATCGGAACATAACGTTAGAGGGTGGTAGGCCTTTTTCGAGGCATTCTCGCATATACTCCATCGCCGAGGCCGAGTGACGGAAGAAGTGTTGCAAGCCCCCACAAAGTGAGTTTACACTATCCGAAAAACGATGTTTAGGACATTCGCCATTACACAAATCCAACCATCTACACTTGGTACATTTCTGGGGTAGGGAGCTGCGTTTGGAAACCCCAAACTCGAACTGAAATTTACTGCGAAACATTGTGCGAAGATCATCTTCTTTGATATTACCTAGTCTATACTGAGGGTACACAAAGTGATCGCAACTATACACATCACCATTATGCTCCACACACAATCCATCCCCGCAAGTTGGGTTCATCGAACACACCCCCGCAGGCACTCCACACCAACGAGCTAGGGTTGCATCGAACATCTGAATATAGTATTGTCCCACGTCTCTTTGAACCCAATAATCGAAAATGTCGGTGAGAAAATAACCATAATCTCTAGCTGTGATAGACCAAGGAGCAAGGTTAGCATCTTCGTTGTCGGGAGTGGTGATAACGGGGCGTGAGTAGTTCTCACTCTCGACGACCTTCTCGCTTACGGGCAAAAACTGCATGTAGCGACTGCCTATGGATTTGAGAAATTTATATATCTCCAGTCCTCGTTTGGCAGAGGCAGCACCAACGGCCGAAAGGGTATTATACTCCGCTCCAGCGCGTTGGAGTTTTTCTATACCAGCGAGCACTTTGTCGAATGTAGGTTCACCTGCAGTGTTGCGCCTCATCGAGTCGTGAATATCCTTTGGACCATCAATCGAGACACCAATCAAGAAATTTTCGCGCGCAAAGAATTGTGCCCACGCATCTGTTAACAGAACGCCATTAGTTTGTAGGGTGTTTTCTATGCGTTTGCTTCCTGCATATTTTTTTTGTAGTTCCACCGCACGTTCATAGAAATCCAATCCCGCTATGAGAGGTTCCCCCCCATGCCAGCAGAAATTCACGACTTCCACCTGATTGCCCTCGATATAGTTTTGGATATAACTCTCCAGCAGCTCATCGCTCATGCGTTTGGCTGGCGATGCGTAAAGTAGTTCTTTATCAAGGTAATAACAATATTCGCAAGCTAAATTACAGACACTCCCAACGGGTTTAATAAGGGTTGTGAATGCGGCAGGAGCCCCTTTTTTTAGGGCACTTTGGAAACTAATAGTTTTTTTCATCATACAAAAATAGCTATTTTTGCGCAATGAAAAAAATTTTTCGCCTTGCGCTCTTTTGTGTCTCGCTCTTTAGTGTCACCCCAGTTTACTCCCAAAGCGGAGTGCCTGTGTATGATGACAATGATATAGTACTCTCGAATTTCCCTGGGCGCTACACCTATAAATACTTGCCCGAGTATAAAATCCCTCATTGGGTTGCATACTATATAGTAGAGGCTGATCTACAATCAAACACTACGCGATCTAGTGGTTTTACCAGCGATCGCACTTTGCGAGAGATGGGACTTCCCCTAGCCCTATCGAGCGATTATACCTCCACGGGCTTTGATCGAGGACATATGCTACCCTCGGCCGATAGGCTTTCATCGAAAGAGGCAAACAAGTCGACTTTCGTTATGAGTAATGTAGCTCCTCAGGTGCCATCGCTCAATCGAGGGGTGTGGAAAACTCTCGAAGAGAGGGTGAGGGATTGGGCTGAGGATGCAGATACTGTCTTTGTGGTGTGCGGAGCGATTATGGGGGTAGATATGGATGAAAATACTCAAGCTGGAGTTCGCCGCATAGGAAATGGAGTAGGGGTGCCCATTGCCTTTTTTAAGGCACTCAGAATAGTGGATCAGGATGAAGAAACAATCAAATGTTACATCTTTGATAATGGGGGTAAATATACTGAATTTCAAGATTATAACGTTAGTTTGGATAGCCTAGAGCGCCGAGCCCAAATAGATTTAATTTGGAATAACGAAAAATAATGATTAGCTTTGCTTAATTTAAAACAAATCAACTGGAGGGTAGATAGTATCAATTCTCCTAAAATTTTTAAAAAATAACGATACAACCATGTCATCATTCCTAGAAGAAAAAATTACTACCGAAGGACTAACCTTCGATGATGTTCTGTTAATTCCAGCCTATTCGGAGATCTTGCCTCGCGAGGTGTCTCTGAAAACTCGCTTCTCGAAGAATTTGCCTCTAAACACTCCTGTGGTTTCAGCTGCAATGGATACGGTGACTGAATCGGCTCTAGCAATCGCTATCGCTCGTCAGGGTGGAATTGGAGTAATTCACAAGAACATGATGATCGATGTTCAAGCCACCGAGGTGCGCAAAGTGAAGCGTGCCGAAAATGGTATGATCTACGATCCAATTACCATCTCTCCGCACGAGACTGTTGGCGATGCTCTTGCGCTTATGAAAGACAACAAAATTGGAGGAATTCCAGTGGTGTTGGACGATAACACGCTAGTGGGTATTGTCACTAATCGTGACCTTCGTTTCCAGCAAGATTATGAAAAACTGATTTCTGATGTAATGACAGCAGAGGGCTTGGTGACCATCGAAAACCAAGATCTAGCTAAGGCATCTGATATTCTTTTGACCAACAAAATCGAGAAACTTCCTGTTGTTGATAAAGACATGAAGCTTGTTGGTCTTCTTACCTATAAAGATATTAAGAAAGTTCGCGATAATCCAAACGCAGCCAAAGACGAGAAAGGTCGTCTGAGAGTAGCAGCTGGCGTGGGTGTGACCTACGACACACTGGATAGGGTGAAAGCCTTGGTTGAGGCTGGTGCCGATGCTATTGTGATTGACACTGCTCACGGACACTCAAAAGGTGTTATCGAGAAACTAAAAGAGGTTAAAAAACATTTCCCACAAGTGGACGTTGTGGTAGGTAATATTGCTACGGGCGAGGCTGCTCGTTTGTTGATCGAAGCTGGCGCAGATGGTGTGAAGGTGGGTATAGGTCCTGGTTCTATCTGTACTACTCGTGTGATTGCGGGTGTGGGTGTTCCACAGCTTAACGCTATCTATGATGTGGCTAAGGTTGCCGCAGAGTATGACGTGCCAGTAATCGCTGATGGCGGTATCCGCTATTCGGGTGATATTGTTAAGGCTTTGGCTGCAGGTGCTGACACTATTATGGCAGGCGGTATGTTTGCTGGAGTAGAGGAGTCACCAGGGGAAACCATCATCTACAACGGTCGTAAGTTTAAGTCTTACCGTGGTATGGGCTCATTGGAGGCTATGCAAAAAGGTTCGAAAGATCGTTACTTCCAAGACGTTGAGGACGATATCAAGAAACTAGTACCAGAGGGTATCGCTGCTCGTGTACCATTCAAGGGTAACCTAGCGGAGGTGATCTACCAAATGGTTGGAGGACTTAAGGCTGGTATGGGATACTGTGGTGCTAAGGATATTCCAACTCTTAAGAATGCTAAGTTCATCCGTATCACCAACTCTGGTATGCAAGAGTCGCATCCACACGATGTGTCTATCACTCGTGAGGCGCCAAACTACTCTCGCCGTGACTAAGAGGTTTTTAGGTAACTAAATACTATTAATAATAAAAAGGATCGCTAACTTAAGATAAGTTAGCGATCCTTTTTTGCTATGTAATTATAAATTAGTCTTGCGATTTCTACTTCTCGAAGACTTATTCTTGCGTTTCCTCGACTTCTTGTTCTTGAGAATCCTCAGTGTCGATTGTTTGTTCTTGTATGTCTTCTATCTCTAGGCAGCTGCCAATATATGAAAGTAGCTCTTCGGCACCACGAGCCTTTTCGGCTGAGGTGACAAACATAGGCGGCAATTCTTCCCAATATTCAAGCAATTCACGTTCGTAGGCAGCCTTAGCACCTTTCATCTGCGAGGCAGATAGCTTATCGGCCTTGGTGAAGATAATACAGAAGGGAATGCTGTTCTCGCCTAGGAAAGACATAAACTTAAGGTCGATCTCTTGGGGTTTGTGGCGAGAATCCACCAAAACAAAAAGGCAATAGAGCTGCTCACGCTCCAAAATATAGCGACGTATCATTGCTCCGAAAGCCGCACGCATTTTTTTCGATGTCTTAGCATAGCCATAGCCTGGGAGATCGACCAACCACCAGTTTTCGTTGATTACGAAGTGATTAATGAGCTGCGTCTTACCCGGTGTACCCGAAACTTTAGCGAGCCCACTATGGCGGGTCAGCATATTAATCAGCGAGCTCTTGCCCACATTCGAACGCCCGATAAATGCGAATTCCTTGAATTGCTGATCCGTTGGACATTGTTCGACAAACTCCGAGGAACACTGAAAACGTGCTGTTTTAATTTCCATTACTTTTTTATTATTGATTTAGTGCTTTAGCACCTGCAAAAGTAGTTATTTTTTTAGAAAAATATTCAAATAAATTTGGACGTTATAAATATTGTTCGTAGTTTTGCAAACAGCAAGCAAGAAATAAATACCATGGATACACGCTACAACATATCAGACGAGGAGATTGCTAAATACGCAAAGGCTATTGGGCATCCAGCGCGTGTGGCTATTTTGCGTTACCTAGCCTCTAGGGAGAGTTGTTTTTTCGGAGACATCCACGAGGTGTTGCCCATCACCAAGGCGACAGTATCGAAGCACCTCTCGGAGCTAAAGGATGCGGAGTTGATCCAAGGTGAAATTATGCCACCTAAGGTGAAATATTGTCTTAATAAGGACAACTGGGCAAGAGCGAAACAGTTGCTATCTGCGCTGTTGACTGTTGATTCGAGCGCAGGATGTTGCTGCGACTAAATTCAGCAGTGGGGGAGAGGAAATAAAAAATTTGAAAATATTGTTCGCAATTCGTCAAATAACAAATTAAATACAAACTTAACTTAAAACATTACACAGAAAATGGAAATCACAGTACTAGGCACAGGATGTGCAGGATGTAAGACTCTACACCAGACAGTTGAAAAAGCAGTTGCAGAACTTTCGATCGAAGCGACAGTGGTAAAAGAGGAGGATATGATGAAGATTATGGAGTACAACGTAATGCGTTTGCCAGCGATGGTTATTGATGGAAAGGTCGTGAGCTCGGGAAAGAAACTTTCTTTGGACGAGGTGAAAGCACTAATTCAGAAATAATTTAAATTCAAGATAAAGACTATGAAAAAGATATTTTTTGCACTACTGCTATCTGTTGTAACTCTAACATCTTGCGGATCGGCTCCATCAAAAGACACAGAGGCAAGCACCAAAACCGCCTCTATCGAAAACGGCGTAGAGATTCTTTATTTCCACGGCAAACAACGTTGTATCAGCTGTCGTGCGATTGAGGATCTTAGCTCGCAGGTTGCTCAAAATGATTTCTCGCAGCAAATGAAAGATGGCGAGGTTGTTTATCGCATTATTGACATCTCGACTGAGGAAGGGAAAGAGATTGCAAAGAAATACAAAGTGAGCTTCTCTTCGCTTTTTGCCAACAAATGGGTTGATGGTAAGGAAACTATCAATGATCTTACTAAGATGGGTTTCTCGTTTGCTAAAAACCAACCAGAGAAATTCAAGAGCGAATTTAAAGCAAAACTAACCGAACTGCTAAAATAGTATGGACTACATTCAAGGACTAATTGATGGAGGCACCGGGCCGGTTTTAACTGCCTTTTTGTTGGGATTACTCACAGCTCTAAGCCCTTGCCCCTTGGCGACAAATATCACAGCCATTGGTTATTTGAGCCGTGATATTGACAATCGCCACCGTATATTTTGGGGTGGAATACTCTACACCCTTGGGAGAATCATCACCTACACCCTCCTTGGTTTTGTGTTGATCTACCTACTTCGCACGGGTGCCGATATTTTCAACATCCAAGACACCATCGCCACCTATGGTGAGATGTTACTCCCTCCTGCGCTGATCCTAATTGGATTGTATATGCTCTTTGGACACTTGTTGCGTTTACCTAAGTTTGGCTACAAGGGTAGCGGTGAGGGTAAAAGCAAGGGGAACTGGGGAGCGTTGTTTTTGGGAGTGCTTTTTGCATTGGCGTTTTGTCCCACAAGTGGATTTTTCTACTTCGGGGGTCTGATACCTATGGCAGTAGGAGCAACTGGGGGATATTTGCTACCAGTGGTATTTGCTGTGGCAACAGGACTTCCGGTGATAATTGTGGCGTGGGTTTTGGCATACAGCGTGTCGAACGTAGGGAAATTCTACAACAAGATGCAGATTTTCCAAAAATGGTTTTCGAGAATCGTCGCTTTGCTTTTCATAGGTGTAGGTATTTATTATGCCATCACAGTCTACTTATAGCATAGAGTAGTGCATAGCCAGCCATTTTTGGCACTTCCTTTGTCTTTCAAATCCTCATTTACCTTTAGTAAACTGCGGTTTGTAAGCCTGCACGAAGCCCCAAAACTGACTCCCTAATCACACTCTTTGCCCAATAATTAAGTACTTAACTAATTTTTTTAATACACACATATAAACAAAATGAAAATTCTAATTCTTTGTACAGGAAATAGCTGCCGCAGCCAAATGGCACACGGTTTTATGCAATCTTTCAACCCTAATATGACTGTTTGCTCGGCTGGTACTGCTGCTGCAGGCAAACTCAACGCTGGCGCTGTTAAGGCAATGGCAGAGGTGGGTATGGATATTTCTTCTCACACCTCGGATTCGGTCGAAAAATATTTGGGCGAAAAATGGGACTACGTAATCACCGTTTGCGGTGGTGCTAACGAGAGCTGCCCAGCGTTTATTGGTGAGGTGAAACATCGCTTGCATCTAGGCTTCGATGATCCATCACACGTGGAGGGCACTCAGGAGTTTATTGACTCGGAGTTTCGCCGCGTAAGAGATGCAATCAAAGAGCGTTTCTACCAGCTCTATACTGAGCAGGTTCTTCCTGAGATGACCCCTAAATGCTCTTGTGGCGGTAAGTGCTAATTTTTTTCTTCAAGCCTCTTTGCTGAAAATAAGATGAAAAGTTTTGAAAAATATCTCACCTTTTGGGTGGCTCTCTGCATCGTTTTGGGGATAACCATAGGTAAGTTTTTGCCCGTGATCCCCGAAACCCTTGGCAAGTTGGAGTATGCAAACGTATCTATACCCGTTGCGGTGTTGATTTGGTTGATGATTTATCCGATGATGCTCAAGGTCGATTTTCGCAGTGTGATGAATGTGGGGCGTAACCCTAAAGGGATTGTGATTACAACGGTGACCAACTGGCTGATTAAACCTTTTACGATGTTTGGTATTGCGTGGTTGTTCTTCTATGTGATTTTCAAGGCATTTATCCCCGAGGATCTAGCGGGTGAATACTTGGCTGGCGCGGTGCTGCTGGGGGTTGCACCCTGCACAGCGATGGTTTTTGTTTGGAGCCACCTCACAAAAGGAGATGCGGCCTACACCCTAGTGCAGGTTGCCATTAACGACTTGATTATCCTTGTGGCTTTTGTGCCCATAGTCGCCTTTTTGTTGGGCGTGGGTGGAATAGAGATACCTTGGGATACGTTGATTCTATCGGTGGTGCTCTTTGTGGTAATTCCATTGCTTTTAGGAGTACTCACACGAGTGAATGTGGTGAAACGTAAAGGCGTGGATTACTTCAACAATGTCTTTGTAAAGAAATTCGATAATGTGACTGTTGGAGGCTTGTTGCTGACGTTAGTGATACTATTTTCTTTCCAAGGTGACACTATTCTCGAAAATCCTTTCCACATTGTACTCATTGCAGTTCCGCTGATTATTCAAACCTTCCTGATTTTCTTTGTTGCCTATCGTTGGGCAAAGGCGTGGCGTTTGCCCCATGCGGTGGCGGCTCCAGCGGGAATGATAGGGGCGAGTAACTTCTTTGAGCTCGCGGTTGCGGTTGCTATATCGCTTTTCGGACTTCAATCTGGAGCGGCTCTTGCCACTGTGGTGGGAGTGCTTGTCGAGGTGCCCGTGATGCTGATGCTAGTTAGGATTGCCAATAAAACTCGCTCGAGTTTTAAAAACTAAAATTCAATTTAAATAGTATTTCAAAGGATGGTTCCGATTGAGTTTTGAACCATTCCTTAGAAATCTATTGCCTTTAAAAACTTAAAAAATGATACAACAATTTGCCGACTGGCTTGTATATGGCATCTTTGGCCTTACAGATGGCACTCCTCTTGGTGAGGCAGTCAATTTCTTTTTCTACGATTCGATAAAAATCATTATCCTGCTGTTCTTCATTAGTGCGATAATGGGTGTGGTGAATGCTTATTTCCCTATTGATAGACTTCGTAATTTTTTGACCACTCGCAAACTTTATGGTTTCCAATACCTATTTGCAGCACTTTTCGGAGCCATTACTCCATTTTGTAGCTGCTCGTCGATTCCACTATTTATTGGTTTTGTTAAAGGGGGTATCCCACTGGGCGTAACTCTAGCGTTTTTGATTACCTCTCCTCTTGTGAATGAGGTCGCTGTGGCAATGTTTCTAGGAACTTTTGGTCTGAAACCAACCCTGATTTATGCCACTGCAGGTATTTTGATGGGTACTATAGGGGGATATATTTTGGGAAAATTCAAACTGGAGCGTTACCTTAGTCCATGGGTTAAGCAGATTCAAGCGCAAAGCGAAGCGGAGCAAGAGCAATGGGAGACTGAGCACGTGAGTTTTGCCAAACGACTTCCAACTATCATAAAAGATGCGTGGGGCATAGTGAAAGGTGTACTGATCTACATTCTTATTGGTATTGGAATCGGAGCTGCAATCCACGGTTATGTGCCTGAGAACTTCTTTGCGACTTATCTTTCTGAGGATTCTTGGTATGGTGTGCCATTGGCGGTGATTCTCGCTGTTCCGATGTATGCTAATGCAGCGGGTGTGGTGCCCATTATTAGTGCACTGGTGACAGCTGGTGTGCCAATGGGGACGGCAATTGCCTTTATGATGGCAGTAGTGGGTCTATCACTGCCCGAGGCAACGCTGCTTAAGAAAGTGATGACTTGGAGATTGATCGGTATCTTCTTCGGTACGGTAACCTTGTTTATTATTGCACTGGGCTATCTGTTTAATATCTTGCTATAAGTTTTTAGCTTGCTTTAAAAGTGCAAAAAAAAATCTCGACTACCATTTTTGAGGCTAGTCGAGATTTTTTTGTTTCAAAGAGGTTATTTTGTTAGGCTTTCGCTCTGGAAAAGTTTAGAGACATTCTCTAAATCCTCGGGAGTGTCGATAGCCCAGCTTTGATCGGTGGTAATAGCGGTTTTAATGCGATAGCCGCCCTCCAGCCAGCGCAGCTGTTCGAGAGATTCGGCAATCTCAAGAGATGATGGCGCAAGTTCCGATACCTCTCGCAATACCTCAGGGCGATAGCCATAGATGCCTATGTGTTTGTAGTACTGATGAAGTTCCTGCCATTTTTGGGGATCCTCGCCCCTGAAATGCGGAATCACATTGCGAGAAAAATACAGAGCAAAGCCCTCGCTCGAACAAACAACCTTGGGCGAATTGGCATTAAAAATATCTTCACCACGCTCAAAAGGTTTAATAAGGGTGGCGATCTGTGTGCGAGTGTCCTCAAAGAGCGAAGCGATAAGTTCGAGTTGCGTTTTGCTGATAAAAGGCTCATCACCTTGGATATTCAGAACTGCATCCCACTGTCCGCCTATGGTCTCTAGAGCTTCTCGACAGCGATCTGTGCCGCTGCGATGTTCGGTCGAGGTCATAGTGCAGCGAGCACCGATGCGAGCGCATTCTTGCTGGATTCTCGAATCGTCGGTGGCAACATAAGTGTGCTCGAATATGTCGCTCACACGTTTGTAGACCCTCTCTATCATAGATTGTCCGTGGATTTGCGCCAAGGGTTTACCCTCGAAGCGAGTAGAACCAAAGCGTGCTGGAATAAGTGCTAGTATTTTCATTGTTTTTGTTATGTGACTTGAAGATTTAGTAATCTCACAAAAATAGTATTATCTTTGTGAAAGATGAAAAAAAGTTTCGAAAATAAAATTTCAGCCCTGCTGCAACTCTCTGAATTTTTCAGCGGTGAGGCTTTCGATGAGGTCATACAGCAGGCTCAGCAGGCGAATCCGTGGTTTACCCCCGAGATGGTTCGCAAAGCTAGCGAGGCGATTGCCAGCACTATGCTTTGTGAGAGAGAATTGAGAGCGTGGCTAGAAAACTATCAACCCTCTGTGGATTTTTCGCCTAAAACCCTGGCTATTGTTACTGCTGGAAACATCCCCTTGGTGGGTTTCTATGATCTGTTGTGCGGATTCCTCTCGGGGCATAAGGTTATATTAAAGCCCTCTTCGAGAGACTTTCCGTTGATGAGTTATGTGGCTGAAAACCTATCGAGAATCTCGGGCGAAGTGATACAGGTATGTAATAGCCTAGAGGGCGAGCAATTTGATATTCTAGTGGCGATGAGCTCAGATACGACCGCTCAGACTCTAAAAGAGACCTACCCATCGGCATATCATATTCTGCGTGGATCCCGCCATTCGCTGGCAGTTCTCAGGGGGAATGAAACCCAAGAAGAGTTGATTGCACTGCGAGAAGATATGTTTCTGTATTGGGGTATGGGGTGTCGCAATATTACCCACCTGCTGCTTCCGGTGGGTTATGATCTCTCGAGGATAACTAGTGTGATAAAAAGCTATAGTTCGCCAAGTTGGCTCGAAAAAGTGACTTACGAGCGCGCGCGCCTGACGATGCTAGCAAAAACTTTTACTTGGGGTGATAGTTATATCCTGCGGGAGATACCTCTGAGTGAAGCTCCCCCGCTGGGGGTGGTGGGCTATTCGTACTATGATGGCGAGCCTCAGTTAGACACCGCACACTTGCAATGCACTGTGGGCTATCCGCCCTTTGAGGGTGATGTCACCCTAGGGCAAAGCCAATATCCCACCCTCGGGGATTTTCCAAATGGAGTGGATTTGCTGAGAGAACTACTGGAGGGGGGCAAATTGTGAAAATAAATTGTATAACTTTATAAATAAAATCTTACCTTTGTGAGATAAAGACAATAACCAAAAAAACATAAAACAATGGCATCAATTCGTAAGTCAAAAAAAGTCGTTAGCTATCTAATTGGCGAGGTAATCTCGAACAGCTATCTTGCAATGTATTTCCACCCAGAGGCACAAGGCGAGCTTTTGGAGGTAGTATCTGAGGCTGTGGATCTTCACAATTCGGTGATCGACAAAATCAACCACCCAATCGAAAAACACAACCCATCGCTAGTTCGCAAGCATTATCGTGCGGCAAACACCGAGCTTTTGGAGGGCGTAGATTCTCTATTTGAGAAGATTAGCACTATTTGCAAGAAGTAGTCTCCCTCATCTGTAACTCACAGAACCAATACAAACCCACATAAAAAGGGGCTGTTCCCTTACATCACATAAGAGAACACCCCTTTTTTTACACCCAAAACTATATGAAAAAAACACTACTATCCCTTTGCACCCTAGCTCTATTGGCAATGGGTTGCGCCCCAAAAGCTGAATCGCCAAGATCTAACATTATCCCAACACCTACGCCTGAGCGTCCCTCTGGGCAAACTGATGTGTTGGAATTACGTACCGAAAAACTACCCGTTGTGAGAGTCGGGGTTATAGGCCTAGGAATGCGAGGGCCTGGAGCTGTGGATAGACTGCTTAATATCCCAGGGGTCGAAATTGTTGCTCTGTGTGATATTGAGCAAGACCGCGTTGAGAATACCAATAAAATAGTTGAGCGCTACGGCAAACCCAAAGCACAGGAGTTTTATGGCGACACAGCTGTGTGGCGTCAGCTCACAAAGCTCGAAAACCTAGATCTTGTGTATATTGCAACCGATTGGCAGACCCACGCCATGATGGGCGTGCAGGCTATGAAAGACGGCAAGCATGTGGCAATCGAGGTGCCAGCGGCGATGAATATGCAGGAGATTTGGGACCTGATTAATACATCGGAGCAGACCCGCAAGCACTGTATTCAACTCGAAAACTGCGTGTATGATTTCTTTGAACTAACCACCTTGAATATGGTTCAGCAGGGACTGTTGGGCGAGGTTCTTCACGGCGAGGGTGCCTATATCCATAACCTAGAACCTTTCTGGAACGACTACCACAACGACTGGCGTCTGCAGTACAATATAGAACACCGTGGTGATGTCTATCCAACCCATGGTCTAGGGCCTGTGTGTCAGGCGATGAATATCCACCGTGGTGATAAAATGAATTATTTGGTTTCTATGCAAACCAAGACTGTGAACATCCCTAAGTACATTGAGAAAACTCGTGGCAAAGATGTGTCTGAGAATTTCCAAAATGGCGATCATACTTCGACTTTGATTCGCACCGAGAAAGGCAAAAGCATCCTAATCGAGCACAACGTGGCGACCCCTCGCCCCTATGATCGTATGTATCAACTAACAGGAACTATGGGTTTTGCTAACAAATACCCCTATGAGGGTTATGCGCTTCAGGGCGATGCTGCTTTTGGAGAGGATATGGACAAAAACCACGAGGACCTTTCGGGTCACTCTTTCCTCTCGAGCGAAGCTAAGAAAGCACTGATGGAAAAATACAAACACCCAATTCACCGAGAGCTTGAGGAGCAGGCACGCCGTGTGGGTGGCCATGGTGGAATGGATTTTATTATGGACTACCGTCTGATTTATTGTCTTCAAAATGGACTACCACTAGATATGGACGTGTATGATTTGGCGGAGTGGTGTTGTTTGATTCCTTTGACTAAAGTGTCAATCGAGAACGATTCTGCGCCAGTTGAGATTCCTGATTTCACTCGTGGAGGATGGGATAAACTCAAAAAACTAGAGTTTGCACTCTAAAACGCTCCCAATCTCAGATACTAAAACTCCCCACCTCGAAATTGTTTCGAGGTGGGGAGTTTTGTTTTACTTTGTGGATAAATTAGAGGCTAATTACCCTCTGGGGGGTGATTTGAGAGAAATCGTCCACTAGAGCGTCGTGGTCGGTGTGTTGTTCGCGGGGGAAGGTAGTTGCAAGGGCCACGACCTTCATACCAGCGGCACGAGCGGCTGCTATGCCTGCAAATGAATCCTCGAATACGAGAGTTTCGCTAGGAGCAACACCCAAACGCTCTGCAGCCTTCAAAAAGACCTCAGGATCGGGTTTGGCACGAGTGAGTTGGTCGCCATCTACTACTGCTTCGAAATAATCGCCTATGCCGCATTTTTCCAACACGAAATCCACATTCTTGCGCATGCCACTACTGCCCACAGCCATCTTAATGCCCAGCTCTTTCAACCCGTCGAGCATATCAACTAAGCCCTTTGTGGGGGCTATCTCTGAGGCGAATTTCTCGCGATAGATTTCCTCTTTTTCTTGCCCGAAATTATAGAGCTCCTCTTTTGTGAGGTCGTCTCGCCCTAGTACAGCAGGGAAAATCTCGTCGTTGCTCATCCCGAAATACGATAGTACCTTCTCTCGGTTCATACTCACCCCATGCAGTGAACACCACTGCAAAAAAGACTCTATGTGTACATCACGATTGTCTACTAAGACCCCGTCCATATCAAAAATTACTGCCTTTATCATTGTTTACATTGTTTTTTAGTGAAAAAAAATTTAAAAGTATTGTGCAAAGATATAAATTTTGTATTTTTGTAGCAACTTTACAAATAGTCATACCACCCCTTACAAACTATATTAGAAACAAAATTTAGATGATAGACACTGAGCTGGAGAACAAACTACCACAGAGGACCGTAGAGCGCCTGAGTGGTTACAGACGGATGCTCTTGCGTGAAATGGCCTCGGGGAGAGTACATATTTTCTCGCACGAGATGGCTCAGATGCATTCTATCACTGCGGTGCAAGTGAGGCGTGATTTGATGCTCATAGGCTTTTCGGGTGATGCCCGAAGGGGTTATGATGTTGCGGAGTTGGCAGAGTTTATTGGGGGGATACTCGATAGCGAAGCAACCCGCGATGTAGCAATCATTGGTATGGGTAATCTGGGGCAAGCCCTTACGCATTATCTAAATAATCGCCAAGGTAAGTTGCGTGTTACGCAAGCCTACGATGTTGATTCGGCCAAGGTTGGTTCTTTGGTGGCGGGGGTTCAGTGCTATGATTTGGAGAGTTTTTTGGAGAAAGCATGTGACGTAGAGCTTGTGATTTTGACCTGTCCCACTAGTGCCGTTGCAAAGGCTGTAGAGATGATAGAGGCATCGAGGGTCAAAGGCGTACTTAATTTTACCTCCACTAGTTTGGCTTTTTCACGAGAGATCTTTGTGGCTGACTATGATATAGTGTCGCTGCTGGAGAAGGTTGCATATTTTACTAAATAAGCATAGAGTAGGGGTAGCATCGATGAAAATATTTTATGGACTAGATAAAGATTTTGATTTTGAGCGTTCGGTGGTATGTGTGGGCTCATTTGATGGGGTGCACAAAGGACATAGGATGCTTATTGAGAGGATGAATGAATTTGCTGATGCGCATGATGCAGCCTCAGTGATTGTGACTTTCGATCCTCACCCGCGCGAGGTTTTGGTGGGCGATAATCGCTTGCTTTCAACTCTCCAGGAGAAACTGATATTGTTGCGTGAGGCAGGGGCTCGTAATGTGGTGATTGTGCATTTTACACGCGAGTTTAGCCAAACTCCCCACGATGTTTTTGTGAGAGAGATCCTGAAAGAGAAACTACATGCACGTGATGTGTTTGTGAGCGACAGACATAATTTTGGACGCGGCAAACAAGGTGGTGTGGATGCTTTCGCAGAACAGGATATACAGGTGCACTACCTGCCAAGGCTAGAGGATATTAGCTCCACGGCAGTTCGTGAGGCTATCCAAAGGGGCGACCTAGAGGGAGCGTGCGAAATGCTAGCAGATAAATACCTTGTTAAAGAACCAGTGGAACACATCCACAAGATAGTACCATTGAATATTGACCCACGCTATGTGAGGGTGATGCAAATGAAAATAAAGGGAAGCTCTAAAAGCTGACCCTAACTAAAGAATTAATATGGGAGAATAAAATCGTTTCACCGCTCTTTGGGGATAATTTTGGCATGTTTTTCCTCTTTTTCGCTTACGTAGCTTGCTATGCACACGAGAAAGTAGGAAAAATCGACTCATAAGTCCCTCTCAAATAACGATAAATCAGTTTTAGAACTCAACAAAATAAATTAACAGATAAAAACAACAACAAACTATGAGACTTATTATCCAACCCGACTATTCGAACATAAGCCGCTGGGCAGCAAACTATATTGCCGCAGAGATTAATAAATTTGCACCAACCCCCGAGCGTCCCTATGTGTTGGGTTTACCAACTGGCTCAACTCCAATTGGAACCTACAAAGAACTGATCGCTTTATATAAAGCGGGCAAGGTTTCTTTTGAGAATGTGGTGACTTTCAATATGGATGAGTACTGCGCACTACCTCAAGGTCATGCTCAGAGCTACTACACTTTCATGTGGGAAAACTTCTTTAGCCACATAAATATCAAGCCTGAAAATACTAACCTTTTGGATGGTAATGCTGCGGACCTTGATGCGGAGTGCCAGCGTTATGAACAGAAAATCAAAGCCTATGGTGGCATCAAGCTATTTATGGGCGGCATAGGCCCTGATGGTCATATTGCTTTCAATGAGCCTGCAAGTTCACTAACCTCTCGCACTCGTCAAAAAACTCTTACACTGGATACTATCATCGCTAACTCTCGTTTCTTTGATAACGATGTGAATCAAGTCCCCAAAAGTGCACTGACTGTTGGTGTTGGCACTGTGATGGATTCGGAGCAGGTGTTGGTGATCGTGAATGGTCACTCTAAGGCTCGTGCCCTGCGCCATGCAGTAGAGGAGGGAGTGAACCACATGTGGACCATTTCGGCTTTGCAACTTCACCCAAAAGGCATCATCGTTTGTGATGAAGAGGCTACCTCGGAGATAAAAGTTGGTACTTATAAGTACTTCAAAGATATCGAAAAAGACAATTTGTAGTTGCTCGTATAAGAGTATCTCGATACCAGTTACCTCTCAGGCGTGCATAACTAGTTTTTAAGTTGGCACGCCTTTTTTTCAACTAACCATAACAATAATTTTTACTACCACCATATGAAAGCACCTAAAATTAAACTACCCCTCTATCTTACAATCCTGCTGGGGATGATCCTTGGTCTGGGGTTTGGCGTTTTTGCCTATAGTGTCGATTACTCGAGCTTTGTGAGCGACTGGATTTCACCTTTTGGCGATGTGTTTATGCGCATGCTCAAAGCGATTGCCATCCCGTTGGTTTTTATCTCGCTAGTGAAGGGAATTTCCAATATAGGTAGCGTTTCAACCCTCTCGAAGATGGGCGGGCGCACACTGCTTATTTACGTTGCAACCACCGTGTGTGCCATAATCCTAGGGCTGATACTGGTGCTAACTATTGCACCAGGGGCTGTTGTGGATTCTTCGGCTATGAATACTCTAGGGGATAGCTATGGGGATATGGTGAGCCAACGAGCAGCGGCAGCTGAGTCGCTCACAGGAGCTTCGCCCTTGTCGTGGCTGGTGGATATGGTGCCCGATAATGTGGTTGGAGCAATGAGCGATAATGGTGCAATGTTACAGGTGATTTTTATCGCTGTTCTAGTTGGGGTGGCCATTATTATGGTGGGCAAACAAAAGTCCGAACCCTTTGTTAGACTGATAGATTCGCTGGATGCCATTGTGATGAAGGTGATAGATATTATCATGCAATTTGCTCCCCTTGGTGTGTTTGCACTAATGGCAACGATGATAATATCCTCGGCGGGAGATATGCAACTGTTGGGAGCGCTAGGACTATATTTTGTGACTGTTGTTGGGGGTTTGTTTATTTTGATACTTGGATTCTATCCCTTGTTGGTAAAATTATTTACGGATACTCCACTTAAAAAATTCTACAAAAAAATGTTGCCTGTGCAGCTGCTTGGTTTCACCACAAGTTCCTCGGCGGCGACCCTGCCACTGAACATGGAGGTACTGCAAAGGGAGCTGGGAGTGAGAGAAAAAACTGCCTCGTTTGTACTGCCAGTTGGAGTGACAATCAATATGGACGGCACCTCGCTGTATCAAGCTGTCGGAGCTGTTTTTATAGCTCAAGTTATGGGTATGGATCTTAGTTTTGCCCAGATTCTCACCATCCTTGCCACAACGACCATTTCCTCTATAGGAACCCCTGGGGTTCCGGGAGGGAGCGTTGTGATACTAGTGATGGTACTGGGTTCGGTGGGCATCCCCCCCGAAGGACTAGCATTGATATTGGGTCTTGATAGGCCGCTGGATATGCTTCGCACGGTAGCAAACGTAACGGGCGATGCAACCGTGTCGTTGATAGTAGACAAACGAGTAGAGTAGTTTAAATGTTTAGACACTTGTTTGGCTGATTTCTCGTAAATTATTTGCATATAACAAAATAGTGTGCTATCTTTGAATTAAATAAACAAAAAAATCTTTTGGAATGAGTGGCCATGGGTTCAGCTCTTGTTCTAAGAGTGTAGAATTTAATGTTATGAGCCCAAGTAAAACACAAAGTACTATGAAAAAACTTTTTACACTTCTAATGGTAGCCCTACTTGGGTTTGCATCATGCTCTAAGGGAGCAAGCACCCCCGGCGAAGCTGCAAAAACAGTCACTGATCTGACTATCAAAGGAGATTACAAGGCTGTGGTAGATATGATCTACTTTAAAGACGTTAAACCTGAGGAGCTAGAGAATACCAAAGAAATGATGGTAGGACTATTGACTATGGCAGCCTCTGAGCTTGAAAAGCAGGGCGGTGTCAAAAAATTTGAAGTTCTCAGCGAGACCATCAGCGAGGATGGCAAAACTGCAGTTGTAGAGGCTGAAACTACCTATGGCAATGGAACTGTTGATAAGGAAAAGAACGAATTTGTTCTTGTGGATGGAAAGTGGATGATTGATATGGGCAAATAGAGACCCTTTAGATACGAGAATAATATTTAGGCACTATATGTCCTAGAGTTGATTCGATCTCGCTTCTTTAAATCTGTACCTCTAGAGCGCCTATCAAGGTCTCTGAGGTCTAGATTTTGTTTTTCTCTGGAGCTTGCTTTAGAGAGCTAGAGAAATGCCATAATTAATTATTTTTGCAAATTACAGTTTTTCGATGCCGAAAATTAGGATTTATTTAGTATTTTTGCATTGAATTTGTAAGTGAGAGAAATCAAACTGTAATGCAAATTGTGCTATAGGGTTTTGAGTGAATGGCTCAGCTCTTCTCTTTAGCGTTTTAATATGAATTAATGGAGCCAATAAATAATACTTAAAACAAGTTACTATGAAAAAACTTTTTACTATCTCTCTAATGCTAGTTGCAATGTTGAGCTTTAACTCTTGCTCTGAGAAAATGCCTACAACAACTCCAGGTGAAATTGCACTTCTAATCAGCGAAAAGACCCTTGAAGGCGATACTGAAGCTGTGTTCGAAATGATCGATTTTTCGAACATGTCTAGCGTAGATGCTGAAATGACACAAGCTGCAATGGCAGAAATGTTTAAGCAAGCTCAACCTATAGCTGATGCTAAGGGTGGTCTAATTTCTAATACAGTTGTAGAGGAAGTTATCTCTGAGGATGGTCTAAGTGCAACTGTTGTTCTTGAAACAGTTTATGGCGACAACAGTGTTGTTAAAACACCTCCTGCAAAGTATATTGTAGTAGATGGTGAGTGGAAACTCGCGTTATAACCACTTAGTGTTTGTGAATAAAAAAACACATTTCTTTTTGCCAATACTCTTGGCGCTGAATCTATCCTCCTGCACTTTGGTGCGAGAGGATAGTTCTGTTTTTACCCTTGGGCAAATCGAGAATATTACCCTTTACAGCGGCGATGTGGTCTTTCGCCGAGGCTCGGGGTTGGTCAGTGACTTGGTGATGATACTTAACTCCCAAAGTGAGTATTCGCATGTTGGGGTACTTGTCTCAAGGGAAGCACTTGTGGGTAGCGCTGTCTTTAAAGGAGATACTATACACGGTGAGTGGTGGGTTGTTCACACAGTGCCCTATGAGGGCGAAAGTGTGGCAGACGATCATATAGTATTGGAGAATTTGGAAAGCTTTTTTGGGGAAGATAAAGCCCAAGGGGGCGCAATCTATCGTGTGGAAATGGATAGTGTGAGTGTGTCGAAAATAGAACGTTATTTGATGAGAGAGTTGGAAATATGCCGCCCTTTTGACCATGATTATTCATTGGAGAGTGACTCTGCTCACTACTGCTCGGAGTTAGTCTATAGAGCTTTTATGAGTGTGGGGATGGATTTAAGCTCGACTCGTCGTACCAACCCTTACGTGCCCTCTATGCCCGATGAGATTATTACTCCCCATGATTTGCGCGTGGATAAACGATTAAAACTACTGTATAAATTCTAGAAAAATGAACATAAATACCTATTCTAAATACTCTCTTGCTGCACTTGGGGCGTTGAGCTTAAACTCCCATAGCGCATTTTCTAAAGACCCCCAAAAGCCTAATATTATAGTGATTTTCTGCGATGATTTGGGCTATGGAGACCTTTCGTGCTACGGTCACCCCACTATCCATACACCCAATATCGATAGGATGGCTGCCGAGGGTCAAAAATGGACAAGTTTTTATGTGTCATCGTCAGTGTCCTCGCCCTCGCGAGCAGGACTATTAACAGGGCGCAGTGGTGTTCGCACAGGATTGTATGGTGATAAGCTAGGAGTGTTTTTTCCACATTCCGCAAAAGGATTTTCAGACTCTGGCGAAAAGACAATAGCCAGCAAGCTCCAACAGGGTGGCTACACAACGGCTCTTATTGGTAAATGGCACTTGGGACACCGAGAGAAAGATATGCCTTGGAATTTTGGTTTCGAGCGTTTTTGGGGCACACCATTTTCCAATGATATGAGCCGCAAAGAGCAACTGTTAATGAATCCTCGCTCGGGCTATAATCACCGTCTACCTATCTATGACCAGGATTCGATAGTGGAGTGGGAGCCTGACCAAAATTATTTTACGCAGCGCATCACTCAAAAATCCATAGAGTTCATAGAGCAAAACCGACGTGACCCCTTCTTTTTGTACATCGCCCAACCCATGCCCCATTTGCCCGTGTATGCATCACCAGACTTTCGTGGAAAATCGCCTAGGGGCCTTTATGGCGATAGTGTAGAGGAGTTGGATTGGAGCGTGGGCGAGATACTAAAGGCCCTAAAGGAAAATAAGCTTGATAAAAATACTCTAGTGATTTTCACCTCCGATAATGGTCCATGGCTAGAATGCGGTCATGATGGAGGTAGTGCGGGTCACTTGCGCAAAGGAAAAGGTACGCCCTATGAAGGAGGATTTAGAGTGCCATGTGTTATGTGGGGCGAGATGCTAGAGCCTGCGGTGATTCGTGATATGGCTAGCACGCTGGATTTGTTTCCCACTTTTGTTGAGATGGCTGGTATGGAGCTTGATGGTGGTATTGTGTATGATGGTGAAAGTCTGATGGAGGTGTTCACTAAGGCGAAGGATGGCCCACGTGAGGAATTTTTCTACTACATAGGAAGCACTCTGTGTGCCTATCGCAAGGGCGAATATAAGATACATGTAAAAGCTAACCCCTCGGGCTATGCTACTAAAGCCGAAAGAGAGAATTTTACCCTTCAACTCTATAATATAGACTATGACCCCGAGGAGCGATATAATATTGCTGAGGCAAACCCTCAAATAGTAGAACAGATGTTAGAGGATATTAAACAGCACCAGAGGCATATGCCCGTGGCGCTGAGTGTATTTGACAGC
Source organism: uncultured Rikenellaceae bacterium (assembly GCA_964371385.1). Classification (GTDB taxonomy): domain Bacteria; phylum Bacteroidota; class Bacteroidia; order Bacteroidales; family Rikenellaceae; genus Mucinivorans. The sequence goes on along the minus strand of CAYJLY010000010.1, from coordinate 1,105 downwards.
GTGGTACAATAACAACCTTGTATTTTGTAAATAAAAAAATGGTCGCTGGTTAAAAAAACCAGCGACCATTTTTGTTTAACTATTGATCATTAAAAGCCTAGTCTCCGAAGCTAATGCCCGTACCACGAGCCGTATCCATAATATCAGAGTCAAGTCCCACGACATTGGCCTTACCCACAGCCTCATCAAGAGGTACAGAAATAATATCGGGATGGCGGTAAGCGACCATGCGTCCAAACTTGCCCTCCAACACCAACTCGAAAGCCTTAACTCCAAATTGCGTTGCCAGCACTCGGTCGTAGGCCGTAGGAACACCACCTCGTTGGATGTGCCCTAGGACAGTCTCGCGGATATCAGGCTCAAAACCACGCTCTTTGAGTTGGTGGCTCAATTCGTAAGCCACACCCCCTAGGCGGATATTTTCATAGCCAACCTCCTGAGATTTACTACCCACCACTTGACCATCCTTTGGCATTGCGCCCTCGGCAATCACGATGATCGCATAGCCACGGTTTTTCTTGTCGTATTCTTGCTCAAGACGCTCCTTGACTTTATCTATGTCATAGGGAATCTCGGGGATCAAACACACGTCAGCGCCACCTGCGATAGCGGTGTGCAGTGCAATCCATCCTGCATCACGTCCCATTACCTCTAGGATAAAGGTGCGGTTGTGCGATGCGGCAGTAGTTTTTAGCTTATCCACCGCTTCTGTTGCGATTTGAACGGCTGTTTGGAAACCGAAGGTAAAATCGGTAGCCGAGAGGTCGTTGTCTATGGTCTTTGGAACCCCTACAATGTCCAGTCCTCCCTGCATCAATTGCTGAGAGATGCGTTGTGAACCGTCGCCACCAATGGCAATCACAGCATCCACACCCATGTAGCTGAGTTTACGTATCATCTCCTGTGAGCGATCAGCATACTCCCATTCTCCTGTTTGTTTGTTGAATACGGGCCATGCAAATGGGCCCCCTTTGTTGGTGGTCTCGATGATGGTACCACCCCTATATTGTATTCCCTCGACAGTGTCCAGATCTAGCACTTTTATTTCGCTAGGCTCCCACAAAACTCCGTTGTAACCTTGGATACTTCCAAGTACCTCCCATTC
>CAYJLY010000009.1:50631-66979 GCA_964371385.1 uncultured Rikenellaceae bacterium | reverse complement strand
CGTGCTTTGCGCAGGCGGAAGAAAAGGTAAGACCCATAGATGAGGATATAGATGGTCATGTTGATCTTAGCTCGAGTACCTCTATTTGGCTTGACATCCTCAAATGAGAAAGGCTTTTTGCGTTCTTTAGATGCTTGGGCTTTTTGCTCGCTCTGTTTATTTTGGCTCTCAATTTTTGTATTACTCTGAGAGTTTGTTTGTTCACTGTTCCCTGAAGTAGTAGGGGCAACAAGTTCGGTTTGTTGCGCTTTAAGTGCAGCGATCTCTTGGGTGGCATTATAGTTCATTAGATTTCCAACTTGAATACCCATAGAGTGGATAAAAAGCATGGCATAAAGGGCGTATGACCATCTCTGTACGCTTTTCCATTTGCGTTGCCCCATGGATCTACGAACAGAGCCTAGAGAAGTTACCCATAGAACCAAAAATAGAGCTGTCATCACAACTCCCAGAACAAACACAGAGTGTTCGATGGTCGCTCCCGCAACGCTCGCCACCTTGGGGTTGGAGATAGACTCCTGGTAGTTCATAAGGAAGTTCCACGAGCGGGGGAACGTGAAGAATAGGCGCTTTGCGATGTGTGCAAAAAACGGAAAACCCACAAGTATAGAGAGTTCGGTTCTAATTGACATCAAGCGCCCTATGTAGGGAATCTTAGGGCTGAATGCTCCCATGAACATGATAATCACCAGCATGGGGTGAAGGAAATAGGCAGCATTGGAAATCTCGCTAGCAATTGTCCCCAGAACTGGGATGGAGCTGATGCTGGGGAGTGAAATGCCAAAGAAACGCCCCATAACAGGAATTGCAAAACCCAAGCACAGCGTACCTACAATCCAGTAGTAGGCCTTGGCGTGTCGCTTGATAGATCTAGAAAATGCTATCGAGAGCACAGTGAGTGTTAGCAGCGAAAATAGAAATGGAGTGATAGAGATAATCATCTCCAATAGGTCGAGAGCGGTTCTGAACATTGTTTTAATTGTTGTTTGCTAGTTGTTTTAGGGCAAAGATACTAATGTGAATTAAACTTATCTTAATTCTTGCGGCGAAATACCCACTTTATGGTACTTGTAATCTAAGATTAGATTAGTTTTCAGGGAAAAACTTATCGTCCCAGTTCACAAAATACACACGATGGATGGAGCGAGTGAGGGCAGTGTAGAGCCAACGCATAAAATCAATAGTAAATTCTTCTTCGCCAAATAATAGGGTGTCGATATACACCTCCTCCCACTGACCACCTTGGGATTTGTGGCAGGTGAAAGCGTAGGCAAACTTGACTTGCAGTGCGTTGTAGAATGGATCCTCTTTTACTTTTTGCATGCGCTTGCGTTTGGTGCTCTCGTCTGCGTAGTCTTCTGATACGCTCAAAAATAGATGCTCCTGTTGCGCTTTGCTTAGCGATGGAGCATCGGAGTGCAGCGCCTCTAGCAATATCCAGCGTTCTATGCGTTTTTCGTCATAATCGGGTAGCTCTAATTCGGCAAGTGCAAAACGAAAACCATGCCTATCCTCGTGCTTTAGGATGCGGCGGAGCACCACAAAATCACCATTGGCAATAAAATCCATCCCGTCCTTGAGCACCTCGCCAAAGTAATTGTTTTTGACCACCATCATCATATCGCCCGACTCCAATTCCTCCTCATACCCAAGGATGCTCCCTCGGATGCCCTGGTTGAAACGGTTTGCTCGTTTGTTGCTGCGAGTAATCACCGCACATCCCCCCTTGCCATAGCGGCCATAGCTATCCTCAAGGTGTTCGATAAGCTCCCCTCCGCTGACTCTTACAACATCATCACTTTGCGTAATTTCGAGGATTTCTCCCTCGCTTTGATTTTCGATGAGTTCGCGTATGCGAGTTGCATTGAGGAGTATGCCCGAGGTTTTTTCTTGGCGCACAACCTCCCCAAGATGATATAACTCGGGGCTGCATAGCGATTTAAGTCGTTGAATATCCAAGGCTGGCGAGTAGCTATAACCCACGGGCGGAAGTTGCGCCACATCGCCAACTAACACTATTTTATTGCGATTGCCACTGCCAATATACTCAAATAGATCCTCTAAAAGTGAACCATTGCCAAACTCCGAACTCTTGGCGTCCGAGATCATAGAAGCCTCGTCTATTATATAGATAGTGTCGTTACTACGATTAAAATTTAGGGAATATTTTGAGAAAAGATCACCGCTGTTTTTTTTTCGATAAATCTTACGATGAATTGTGGCGCTGGCCTTGTTGCAGTATTGGCTCATCACCTTGGCAGCTCTACCCGTGGGGGCGAGTAGTTCGCTTTTGATATTCAGGGAGTTAAGGGTTTTAACTAGGGCGGCAATGATGGTTGTTTTGCCCGTTCCAGCATAGCCATTCAATAGGAAGACAGAGTGAAAATCAGTGGATGTTAGAAACTGCGATAGAGAAAAAATAATTTTTTTTTGCTCAAAAGTAGGTTCAAACTGAAAATTATTGTATATTTGACTTTCGATATGGGAGGCTAGCATAGGGTTTTGGTGTTGTGGGTGAGTGTTTTAGGCTCTTTTTTATGATAAAATTGTGTTACAAACTTAAAAAATTATAATCAATGAAAAAAACTCTTATTACTCTCTTATTTCTAGGTGCGATTGGAGCACTTACATGGTGGCTTATCCAACTTTTTGTTGTGACTGTTGATTTCGAGATGATTCGTGGCACCCGCGAGGAGGCTGTTATCGAGCGTCTTAAGGAAATTCGTACAGCTCAGCGAAGCTACCGTGCAAAGTATGGTACTTTTGCAGGTTCGTTTGAGGATCTAATCAACTTTATCAACAAAGACTCTCTGAAAATGGAGTTTGCAGAAGGTTCTTTTGACGATTCGGCCGCTGTTGCTGAAGGCCGTGTTAAGCGCGTTGAGTTTATGATTGCGGTGAAGGATACTCTTTTTCCAGAGGGTTTCAATCCTGAGACTCTTCGTTTGATTCCTTTCTCGAAAGAGGCAACTGGTTCTGACAAGCAATTTATCATGGATACTATCTCAATCAAGACTGAGTCATCGGTGACTGTACCTGTATTTGAGGCTTTTGCGCCTTACATTTCGTTCCTAGGTGATCTTGATAAACAGGAGTTGACTAATTTCCGTGACTTCCGCACAAACACACTTATGAAAGACGATGGTCTAAAAGTCGGTTCACTTCAATCAACCAACAATGAAGCAGGTAACTGGGAGTAATCCAACATGCGACACATATAATTCGGAAATATCCATTCAGATTTATCTGGATGGATTTTCTGTACTTTCACATACCCAGCAAGGACAATTTGTGCAAAGGTGCAGTGTTCTCGATGCTCCAACGCTTCAAAATGCCATAGGAGATAGGGTGGTGAGTTATGTCGAATTTTCTAGCTCACAGGTGGCTTTAGTGCCAAGCGAGATTTTCGATTCGGCCTCTCCCATAGAACACTTACTTTCGAGCGGTTTGGCATGCACCCATGAGGTATGTTATGTTCAAGAACTTGCCCAGCATTCGCTCTTTGTGGTGTGGGCTGTGGATAGAGCGGTGTCTGATGTTTTGGAATCGCTGCTTGATCCATCGATTGCTTTTGTTCATAGCATCTCTAGCGCTCTGCAGATAGATACAGGGAGTTTTAACCCCACAGTGGTGATTGATTTTGCTAGTGGCGCTCAGCAGGCGTATTTGTTGCACTATAACTTGGGCAGGCTTCAAGATTACTTGGCTGTGAGCACCATCGTTGCAACAGACATATTGTACTATGTGCGTAATTTTGAATTATCGCAAAAAGATACAGCGCATAGACAGTCCATGACGTTTGTGTTGCGAGGAGAGGTGCCCTCTGATTTATTGCGATTGCTAAACAACTACTACTCAAAGCACAGTGTGAGCATTGTTGAATAGTGGTGAATTTTTTAGAAAAAAATAATGAGAATTATAGCAGGAAAACACCGTCGCCGTGTCATCTCGCCCCCAGCGGGCTTTAGGGCTCGCCCCACGACAGATTTTGCAAAAGAGAACCTTTTTAACGTACTAAATAATTGGTATGATTTTGAGGGTCTACGTGTGCTGGATTTGTTTTCGGGCACAGGGTCGATTAGTTATGAATTTGCCTCGCGTGGAGCAGATAGAGTGGTGAGCGTGGAGATGAACCCCTCGCACCATCGTTTTATCCAAAGCTCTGCTCAGAGTATGGGGATGCTAGAGCTGGAGGCTGTGTGTACCAATGCTTTTGTTTTTTTACGCAGTTCGCAAAAGTGGGAGTTTGATATAGTTTTTGCTGATCCGCCTTACGACCTAGAGAATCTCGCAGAACTGCCCGATGCTATTTTCGGGGCTGGGATATTGTCTTCCATAGGCATGGTTATAGTGGAGCACGGCGAGACTAATGATTTTTCAGATCATCCTCGTTTTTTACAGATGCGAAAGTACGGCAGTGTGCATTTTTCTTTCTTCGAGTAGGAGGGGAATTTAAATTAAAAAATACAAAAAACGATGAATACTTATGCTATTTTTGCAGGCGGCTGTTTTTGGGGTGTAGAACACCTGATGCAGCAGCAAGATGGAGTTATCTCCGTGGTGAGCGGCTATATAGGAGGACACGTTGAGAATCCTAGTTACGAGCAGGTGTGTGCCAAAAATACGGGTCACTACGAGGCCGTGAGAATTGAGTATGATGCTGCGGTGGTGAGCTATGAGGCCCTCTGCAAGCTGTTTATGGAGATTCACGACCCCACCCAGAGCGATGGGCAAGGACCCGACATCGGGCCTCAGTATCGTTCGGCGATATTCTATGGTGATGATGCTCAAAAGCAATCTGCCCAAGGGGTGATAGATCTTCTTAAAGGCAAGGGGCTTGAGATTGTGACCGAGTTACTGCCCGTGACGACGTTCTATCTCGCCGAGGATTATCACCAAGACTACTACCAAAACAAGGGCACCGAACCCTACTGTCATATGAGAGTCAAAAGATTCTAGTTTTATCATGAAAAGCTACCTTGTGCAAAACCCTTCTTTGTGCGAAAGTAGCTTTTTTTGTAGTTAAAATGCTTAAGAATCTGTGTGAAACTCTAGAACTGAAAATCTCAAACTAAATAACCCTTTAATCCAAAATGAAAAAAATCCTTATTCTCTTGCTGCTTAGCCTAGGAGTTACTAGTGTAGTGGCGCAGATTGATTTGACAAAATCTCGTATTATTGTCAATCCAGCCAACTCCACCGATCTTGAGGCGGCAAAAATTCTTCAGAAATTTATCCTTGAAATTTCGGGCAAACAAGTGCCTATCCCCACAGAGTTGACAAAATTCCAATCGGGCGATATAGTTATTGGCGAGGCTAATGGCGTGATTGATAGTCCGATCTCTGAGGATGGATTTTTGGTTTCGACCAATATGGGGCTGCTTCAGATTCATTCGGGCGAGGGACATGGCTCTATCTATGGAGTGTATGACCTGCTGGAGAAGTATTTTGGACTGCGCTATTGGACCTATGAGACCTATGATCTTCCCAAGAACAAAAAAATGATACTCCCACTGGATATTCACTATCTTTCGAACCCTGCATTTGAGTATCGCCAAACCCAAAGTTACGGATCTGCAGATCCAGGATACAAATATTTCCACCGTCTTGAGGAGCCAAAAGAATTGTTTGCCCAAAATCTATGGGTGCACACTTTCTCGAAGTTGATTCCCTCGTCGGTTTACGGTGAGAGCAATCCTGAGTATTTTGCGCTGATCAAAGGTGAGCGCCGCCCTGGCACTCAGAGCCAGTTGTGTTTAACCAATGAGGAGCTTTTTGAGCTAATGGTGCATAAGTTGGATTCTATCTTTAAGCTCGATCCTAGCAAAAAGATGATTTCGGTGAGCCAAAACGATGGTAACTACACTAACTGTACATGTGAGAATTGTAAGGCAATAGACGAAAAAGAAGGCGCACTGGTGGGCTCTATCATTCATTTTGTGAACCGTCTGGCGGAGCGTTTCCCCGACAAGGAAATCTCGACCCTCGCCTACACCTATTCGGTGGCTCCCCCAAAGCACGTGAAACCGCGTGAGAATGTTAATATCATGCTGTGTGATATTGACTGCATGCGCCAACTACCTCTGACAGACATCCCCACAGGACAGGTCTTTGTAAAAGATATAGAGGGTTGGAGTAAGATTTCGAACAATATTTTTGTATGGGACTATGGTATTAATTTCGATAATTCGGTTTCGCCTTTCCCAAATTTCCATATCCTGCAAGATAATATCCAGCTTTTCCATAAAAATGGCACTCGTAAGCTCTTCGAGCAGGTCAATGGCTACAAGGGGGCTGACTTCTCAGAACTTAGAGCCTATATGCTCTCTAAGTTGATGTGGGATCCTTATGTGGATGCTGATTCTGTTATGAAACAATTTGTGTGGGGCTATTATCGTGAGGCGGCGCCTTTCATCTATGACTACCTGAAATTGCAGCAGGGCGGACTGGTTAGCTCGGGTAAGAATCTTTGGATTTACGATTCGCCCGTGTCGCACAAGGATGGATTCTTGAATCAAGCAATGATAAAGGAATATGACCGATTATTTGATTTGGCGGAAGAGGCTGTGAAGGATAATAAGGAAGTCTTGGATAGAGTGCGCCTTTCTCGCCTGACGTTGCAGTATTCCAAGCTCGAGATAGCTCGAACTCTCACGGGGCAAGACCCCCAGGGTCTGCGCTCTGAGGTGGAACTCTTTAGAGAGCGTAGTGAGTACTTTGATCTCAAGACCCTCAATGAGCGTAGTAACTCTCCGCTAGACTATTGTGATAGCTATCTGGAGCGCTACTTACCACGCACTCAGGTGAACCTTGCTCAAGGTGCAAAAATTACATGGGTGGACGAACCAACAGGTCGCTACATCAATGGAGCAGAGAAAGCTCTGACCGATGGCTTGTATGGTGGCACATCTTTTGTTGAGAGTTGGGTCGGTTGGGAAGGCAAAGATGGCGAGTTTGTGATGGACATGGGAGAGTTGAAAGATGTCCGCTCCATTTCTAGCGACTATCTTCATCAGTTGGGCCAATGGGTGTTTTTCCCTGTGAGCGTTAGCTACGAGATTTCGGTTGATGGCAAGAATTTTGAGAAATTTGGCACTGTCGAGAAACCCGAAAATCGTGCAAACCAAGTTCTTTTCACTGATTTTACAGTCGAAAAATCCTCGCCCACCAAAGTTCGCTATATCCGTGTGAAAATACAGAGCATCAAAACCTGCCCTTCGTGGCACTACGGCATAGGGCACAATGGCTGGTTCTTTGTGGACGAAGTAACTGTTTTGTAGGACTTAAGACTTCTGGGACTAAGCCCATGGAGACGACGCAGAAATGCTCCCTGAAAAAAATTTGTTTTTAAAAATTAATTGATTATTTTTGTGCACGAAAACTAGTCTATAATAATTTAAATCTATAAAATATGTATTGGACACTAGAGCTAGCCTCGCGCCTTGAGGATGCGCCTTGGCCAGCAACCAAAGACGAACTAATTGACTATGCCACCCGTAGTGGTGCGCCCATGGAGGTTATTGAGAATCTTCAAGAGATTGAGGATGAGGGCGATATCTATGAGAGCATCGAGGATATTTGGCCTGATTACCCATCTAAAGATGACTTCTTCTTCAACGAAGACGAATATTAGAATCTGATTCTCAAAAAACGGGGAAGCTCCCCGCAAGCGTAATAAACGAGATTAACCAACCCACTTAGTGATAAGGATGGATAATCTCGTTTTTTTACTTGGGTTTTATTTACTACCTTTGTGGCAGAAATTATCTAGCGAAAACGAAAAAGTGTTATCAAGACGTTTATTAAGAATTAAGGTGGTACAATCAATGTACGGACACCTGTTGGGAAGCGAGAGCAATGTGGCTCGCACTCGCAAAGAGATGCTGCACAGTGCCTCAAAATGTTATGAGCTGTATCTGAGAATGCTCAGATTGCTTCCAGATTTGCGAGACTATGCCAAAGGACGCATAGAGCAGGCGCGTGGCAAATTCAAGCCAACGCCCGAGGAGCTTAACCCCAATATGCGCTTTGTGGAAAATCCAATTTTCGGGATGATTGAAGAATGCCCCGAGTTTTACTCGCTCACAGCTCGTTATGGCTGGGGTGATCAAGAACCCATCTTGCGTGATCTTTATAAAGGCTTGCTTGAGAGTAAGTTCTATCAAAAGTATATGCAGGCACAGGAGGTTACTTTTGCCGACCATCGCAAAGTTCTCATTGAGGTGTATAAAAACTTGATTGAGGAGAATGATCAAATTGTGGCATATTTGGAGGATAACTCAATTTTCTGGATAGACGATATTGGTTATGCGCTGGGCTTTGCTATCAGTACACTCAAAACTCTTAAGGATCCTCAAGATGCGTTGAGCATCGCGGAGCAGTATGCAGACGACCACGATGATTTTGCAACAGAACTTTTGGAGCGTTCTATCCTTAATCATGGTGCGAATATCGAACTGATGGATTCGCTGGTGGAGAATTGGGATATCGAACGTGTTGCGTTGATGGATAGAGTCTTGATGTCGGTGGCTTTGACCGAGCTTATGAGTTTTGAGTCTATTCCTATCAAAACAACAATGGATGAGTTTATTGAGATTTCGAAATATTACTCAACCCCCCAGAGTTCGACCTTTATTAATGGTGTGCTAGACAAGGCGTGCGAAGAACTTAAAAACCAAGGCCGCATAGTGAAACTAGGGCGCGGCGTGTTGCAAAAATAGTTGCTTTTTCTGTGAAGAGAGTTATGAAGACTTTGTATGCATTGATGGTGGTCGCTTTGTTGGGGAGCTGTGGTTCGAGTGAACCGAAGCGTGAGAGTGCTACAGATGTGAAAAAAACAGGCCCTGTGGTGATTATGCCTGCAGCGGGCGAGCCACAAAAGAAGATAGATACTCTTCGATTGGGGCGCCTGAGAGATGGAGAAAAAGTCGAGACGGGATATTTCTTGAAAAACACTGCCACCTCACCTCTTGTGATAACAAACTCGGTGACTGGATGTGGATGCACCTCCTTGGATTATTCCAAGGCTCCAATTATATCGAATGATTCAATATATGTGACCCTGAACTATGACTCAAAGGGCAAGTATGGGCATCAAATATTGGATATAGATCTGATCTCGGCGGACAACCGAATCTCGAAAACTATCTTGATGGTAGAGGTCGTAGACTAATTTTCACTTCAGAAATGGCGCCGCGTGCAATAAAATAGCCACAGAGGGAGTTAGTGATAAAAAGAAGAAAACAAAAACAAAATAAAAAACGAAAACAAACTTTATGGAAACAACAAATTTTTTGCTGCAAGCTGCAGCAGCCCCACAACAAGGAGGATCGTGGATGACAATCGTGATGATGGTAGCAATCTTCGGAGTTGTGTACTTCTTGATGATTCGCCCTCAGCAGAAGCGTCAAAAAGAGCTTACCAATTTCCGCAAGGAACTTAAAAAGGGCGACAAAATTATTACCGCTGGAGGTATCTATGGCACGATCAAGGGCATCGAGGAGACAACCGTTACTATCGAGGTTGACAACAACGTGAACATCCGTGTTGACAAGACCATGATCATGCGTGACCCATCTGATTTTATGCAGAAATAATACGAAAGCACTAGGAAAATATAATATGAGGGTGATTCTTTTTAGTGAAAGAATTGCCCTTTTTTATGAGAGAAGAGTGGTAAGATTCTCGTCTTTCAGTAAAACCTAAATACTACGAAAAGCTATGAAAGTAATTGCAATCAATGGCAGCCCTCGTAAGGGCGGAAACACTTCCTCGGCACTAGAGGTGATGCAAAGAGTGTTTGAGAGTGAGGGTGTTGAGTTTGAGATGATAGACCTTGGCACTAAGCCAATTAGGGGGTGTATTGCGTGCCGTAAGTGTTCGGAGAACCTCAACGAGAAGTGCATCTTTGACGATGATATTGTAAATCCATCACTCCAGAAAATGAAAACTGCAGATGCTATTATCCTTGGTTCGCCAGTGTATTTTGCGGGCATAGCTGGAGGGATGAAATCGTTCTTGGATAGAGTTTTCTATGTCTCGGGTGCCAATGGTAACTTGTTTAAAGGCAAAGTGGGGGCGAGCGTAGTGGCGGTACGTCGCAGTGGCGGTTCGGCAACTTTTTCAGCCTTGAACTACTACCTAGGTATAACTCAAATGCTTATGGCTAGTTCGAACTACTGGCACATTATTCATGGTCGCGACAAAGGCGAGGCGCAGTTTGATGCCGAGGGTGTGCAAGCAATGGAGGTTTTGGCTGGAAATATGCTCCACCTGATGCGTATGTCAGCTAGCTATAGTGGGCAGCAAAACCAATCACCCCAAAAAGAGTGGACTCACTTTGTTAGAGAGGATCTAATGAAGTAATCGCAAATTGAAAAGGGAGCCGTCACAATGATGGTTCCCTTTTTGTTTTGTGTCACCGTGGAGTAGACTCTCACATATGTGACTATCTGCTATATTTTTTTAGTTGTTCACCTGAATAGTCTTAAAAAATTTATCGGCAAGGATAGTGCCCTCGGGGGTGGCGGTGGGGTAGGCTACCATAAAATACCACAGCTCATCGTCACGCAGTATCAAGACGGCACGGAATTCATGGAGAAGAGTGGCAATAAGATACGAGCCGCTGAACATGCGAGCCTTGGATGTGCCAAGTTCGTAGTCGCTGGGGATATATTGAAAAGCCTCCATGGAGTTTTGCCCCACTATGCCTTGAAGTATCACGCTGGTTGCTTTCTCTCTATCCACATCCAGTGAATCTGTAAACTCCACTCGCATGACAGTCACATTGCACACCTCGTCTTGTTTCCACGAGCGAGCCACAATATGGCGTGCGCCTACCACTGTGTCGGGTTGGGCAATCAGCGTGTCACTAATAAGTTCTAGGGTGTGAGGGAATTGAATGGTTGTACCTAGATCTTCATAGTAATTTAGCTTCCACGTTGAGCCGAGGATGTCGTCTATCGAACTTGTGCGCATATCGCGCATCAGCCAAAATGCAACACTCGCGCTCAAAAATGCCACTAGTGCCACAGCAATCGAGATAGAGAGTCGTTTGCCAGTGCGGCGGCGTTTGATGCCACGCGAGATTTTGCGTTGTTCTCCTTGGCCCTCGATGGCCGCCCCGCTCACAGCAAATAGGGCTAGATATTGCTCGAAATCTCCATCGGGATTTGCCGTTTTCCATGCCGAAAACGAGTTGCCCATCTTAGCTCCACAGCTAGGGCAGAAGATCATGTACTGACTGTGAAGTTCGACCAGCTTTGAACAATTATCGCATTTTATGTAGTGTTTCATGCTTTTTTTGGTAACTTTGTGAATGGTATTTGCTCAACCACCCCTGTAATTGTAACGTGTATATTATGCAAATAAAAGAAAAAATTTCCTTACTTCCAACTTCTCCGGGCGTTTATCAGTTTCTCGATGAGGGCGGGGTGGTGATTTATGTGGGTAAGGCAAAGAGCCTGCGCTCGAGGGTGTCGTCATATTTCACTCAATCGCGTGACCACTCAGCCAAGGTGCGTGCACTGGTGCGCCACATTGTGGATCTAAGGCATATTGTTGTGGATTCGGAGTATGACGCTCTACTGCTGGAGAACAACCTGATTAAAGAGCTTCAACCGCGCTATAATATCATGCTCAAGGACTCCAAAAGCTATCCGTGGATATGTGTTTCCAGAGAGGCTTTCCCTCGTATTTATTCCACTCGCAAGCTAACACGTTCTGCGGGCGAATACTTCGGTCCCTATGCTAGTGTGAGTATGCAACATGCTATATTGGAACTAATCAAGGGGCTTTACCCCTTGCGCACTTGTCGCCATAATCTCTCAGAGCAGATGATAGCTAGAGGTAGATATAGTGTGTGTCTGGAGTATCACATTGGGAATTGCAAAGGAGCGTGTGAGGGAAAAGAGAGTGAGGCGGAGTATCAACGTTATATTGATGCAGCGCGCGAGATCCTACGTGGAAACCTAAAGCCTGCAGAAGTGTTTTTTGGTGATCAAATGACTCAACTTTCTCAAGAACTGAAATTCGAGGAAGCAGAGAAAGTCAAGAATAAATTACTACTACTTGAGAATTATTCACACCGCTCGGTTATCGTTAGTCCAACGCTAACAAACCTTGAGGTGGTAAACATCCTTGTGGAGGATGGAGTTTATTGCAATCGCATGAAAGTTGTGGGCGGAGCAGTGATTAATAGTTACACTTTTGAGCTGCGTAATGTGATGGAGGAGAGCCCCCAGGAGTTGCTTTCGTTTGCTTTGGCATCTATGGGCAGGCTTCCATCAGAGGTGGTTGTACCCTTTGTGCCCTCCACCGAGTTTGAGGGCGTACAGTTCACCACCCCCCAACGAGGCGACAAGGTGAAACTACTTGAACTTTCGATGAAAAACTGCAAACTTTTCCGCCTTGAAAAAATGCGCTATCTCGAGAAGAGTGACCCCACACGCCATGGAGATATGCTCATGGAAAAAATGAAGCGAGAGCTGCAAATGAGCGTCGAACCTCGCCACATAGAGTGTTTTGACAACTCAAATATTCAGGGTTCCTCGCCCGTGGCAGCTTGTGTTGTATTCAAAGATGGCAAACCCTCTAAAAAGGATTATCGCCACTACAATATCAAAACTGTAGTTGGTGCCAATGATTTTGCATCTATGCGCGAGATAGTCGAAAGACGCTATCGTCGACTGCTGGAAGAAAATCAGCCTCTCCCCCAACTCATAGTGATAGATGGTGGAAAGGGGCAGCTTGGAGCGGCTATCGGTGCGCTCGAAGAGTTGGGACTGATGGGTAAAATTGAGATTGTGGGTTTGGCAAAAAGGCTCGAAGAGTTGTTTTTTGTGGGCCGTGCTGATCCTGTGTATCTTGATAAAAGGGGCGCTACCCTGAAGGTGTTGATGCAATTGCGCGACGAGGCTCACCGCTTTGGTATTACCTTTCACCGCCAGAAGCGCTCTATCCATTTCCTGCGCTCCGAGCTTGAGAGCATCTCGGGATTGGGGCAGGTGTCTATAGATAAGTTGTTGAAAAAATATAAGACCATCCCGCGTATGCGTAAAGCTCACACGAGTGAATTAGCCGAACTCATAGGAGAAAAAAGAGCAGCAATTTTCGTTGATTTTTATGCGCAAAAGCCTGAAAATTAAAAAGATTTATTACCTTTGAACTTTCAAACCATAAAAACTATACTAACTGAAAGATGTATAATGAAGATACAAGAGTGGTTATGACCCTCGACGCAGGTGGAACAAACTTCGTGTTTGGTGCCATCGCAGGATGTAATGAGATTGTGGAGCCGATTCATATGCCTTCGGCATCGACTCACCTAGATTTGTGTTTGGCGAACATTAAAAATGGCTTCCATGCTGTGCGTAGCCGCTTGCAAGAGCGTGATATCAAGCCAGTTGCCATTAGCTTTGCTTTCCCTGGTCCTGCCGACTACAAGAACGGTATTATTGGCGATTTGGGAAACCTTCCAGCTTTTCGTGGCGGCGTAGCCCTAGGGCCTATGCTTGAGGAGGAATTTGGAATTCCTGTTTATATGAACAATGATGGTGATCTGTATGCCTATGGCGAGTCGATCTCTGGTTTCTTGCCTTGGATCAATGAGCAGTTGGCAAACGCAGGCTCTCCAAAACGATATAAGAACCTTGTGGGTATTACCCTTGGTACTGGCTGTGGAGCGGGTGTTGTGATTGATGGTAAATTGATGGAGGGAGATAACTGTGCTGGCTCTGAGGTGTGGTTGGTGAATCAGAGATATTCTGAGACTATGAACATCGAGGAGAATATCTCAATTCGTGCGGTAAAACGCATCTATGCTGAGATTATTGGCATTCCAACCGAACAGGCTCCAACCCCAAAAGATATCTATGATATTGGAATGGGCGAGAAAGAGGGCAATCGTGATGCAGCCCTTGAGGCTTTCCGAGTGATGGGACGCACTCTAGGCGATTTGATCTGCGATCTAACCACTATTTTTGACTGTCCAGTAGTAATTGGCGGTGGTGTATCGGGAGCGAAAGATCTGTTTATGCCAGCGGTTATGACCGAGATTAATAGCCAGTACACCAACGCAAAAGGTGACTCTTATGCTCGTTTGGTACAAAAAGTATTCTTTGTTGAGGATGAGGCGCAAATGGAAGGGTTCTTGCACGGAGAAGTTCGTCAGATTGCAATTCCTGGAACCTCTAAAACCGTGACTTATGACCCAATGTCGCGTGTGGCGCTTGGATTCTCGCAGATCGGAACCTCTAAGGCTATCTCAATTGGAGCGTATGCCTATGCTCTATCGATGATAGACAAGCAATAGAACTCTCACCGCAAGGATAATTTAAGAATAGGGTCTCTGTGTAATGGCGGAGACCTTTTTGTTTCTTTTTATTACAATTTCACAGTATATACTCTTATGATAAAAATAGCTTTTTTTGATGTCGATGGCACTCTTATCGACCACAACACTCACCGCATCCCTCAATCAGCCGTAGATTCAATAGTTCAACTCAAAGAACAGGGCACTATGATTTTTATAGCCACGGGCCGCCCGTTCTCGTGTATTAATAACCTCTCGCAACTCCAGAGCCTCGATTTGATTGATGGGTACCTCACTATGAACGGTTCGCATTGTGCTGTGGGAGATAGGGTAGTGTATAAAAAATCTATAACACCATCGCAGGTAAAGATAATCGCAGAATATTGCCACTTAAGGCTTGTTCCATGTGTCTATATGCTGGGTGCTGACCATTTTGTGTGTGACCCCAATGAGACTTATCACAAGATATTTGGGGAGAAGCTAAATATCAAAAATGTGAGAGAGGTTCACTATGAAGATATTAAAGACGATGAATATTTCCAGTTAGTGCCATTCTTGGATGAGACAGGGCAGGAGGAATTGAGCCAGCTGCTAACGGATTGCGAATTTACACGCTGGCACAAGGCTTTTGTGGATATTTGTGCCGATGGGAACAACAAACAAAACGGTATCAAGCATACTATTGAGCACCTAGGTCTATCACAGAGTGAAACCATTTCCTTTGGCGATGGAGGCAATGATATGGGGATGCTTGCCTACACCCACATCGGAGTCGCCATGGGTAACGCTCATCCCAAAGTACAGGCCGTGGCTAGCTATGTGACTGATTCGGTCGATCAAGACGGAATAGCCAATGCACTTTTTAAGCTCGGTTTGATAAAGTAATAATCACTCTTGCAGGATACAAAAAAGCCATTACCCAAATAAAGGGTAATGGCTTTTTTAGTGTTTATATATTGCAGATGTTTATTTAACATCAACAACTTTTAGTTTCTCGCCTGCATCTTTGACGACCATTTTTTTCCAAGCCTCGCTGTAACCTGGAGTTTGAGGCGTTGCTGGGATGTTGTAGTTCTCGCCATTGTCCTTGAATGAACCATCAGGATTTTGAACCTTGGTGTTACCGTCGATGAACTTAATTAGAAGGTGTTTGTCTAGCTCAACCCAAGTGTTATAAAGCTCCTTGGCGGTGTTGCAAGAGTAGTTCGTAAGGAATTCACGAGCTAGCTCAGGGCTTTGATTGTAGAGCTCGCTAGCCGCTTTGTCGATTGCACCTTGCTCTGCGTAGCATCTGCTTTCAAACTTATCCATAGCCTCTTTAACCACAGGGTACATGTCGTTGTAGCGTAGGTAGGTGAAGTTTGTCACTCGGTTTTGTATCCAGAATGAACTTTCTGCCCATTGAGTAAGGTGCCCGTTGTCGAAGTCATACTCCCATGGCACACGTGTGATACCACAGTAGAAAGGAGTAAGTGGTGAAGTTGCACTATCGTCCGTACCGAACCATAGAACGCCACCAACTGGATCTGGCAACCACTCACGACACTCACCTACGTACCACCAACCAGTTTGCTGGGTAGCGATAGCACGCTCATGAAGATATTGCTGTCCGTCTACTTCCCAAGTCATAGGTCTCCAGCGGTAAGGCTTAGCGTGAGGCCCTGCTCCTAGGTCGGTTGTCATGTCTATCGGTGTGCCTTGATAGTGGTCACGCATAAATGCTGCTACATCCTTAACATCAATTTTCTCCTTGGGGAATACCCAAAGTGGCATAGGATTGTTGGGGTTGTGTCCCATAGCGTAGTCGGTGTGCTTGTCCATCGAAGGGTCTAGCTTGCGGAAGAAACTCCACACACGAGCCTCGCAAAAACGCATAGCACCAAAATCCAATGGAGCGTAGGCTGCAGCGAAGCTGAAATCTTCGTCAGAGCCTTTGTAGTAGCCTTTTTCTTTTGCAAACGAGATTACATCCTTAGAGTAGATGCAATTCTCGGGATCGTTCAAAGGGAAAGTGGTGATACGAGCTTGGTTAGCGTG
>CAYJLY010000009.1:38265-50531 GCA_964371385.1 uncultured Rikenellaceae bacterium | reverse complement strand
TGCAATTCTCGGGATCGTTCAAAGGGAAAGTGGTGATACGAGCTTGGTTAGCGTGTCCTGAAACAGCGCCTTCGGGTAGACGACGTGCAACCCAAACCGCACCTTTGTAGGCGTTTACCTCTTCGCCAGTTTTCTTATCCTTAACCATTTTAACACCCTTGCCGATGATCTCTAGGTACCACACTTCGTTAGGGTCAGCAATAGAGATGCTCTCGCCCGATGAGTAGTAGCCATATTCGCTCACCAACCAGCCCATATATTCAACTGCCTCGCGAGCAGTCTTACAACGCTGAAGAGTGATATAGATCAACGATCCATAGTCGATGATTCCATTAGGATCGCGCAATTCTGAGCGACCTCCAAAAGTACTCTCACCGATCAATAGTTGGTGTTCGTTGATATTACCCACAACCGAATAGGTTTGAGAGACCTCGGGGATTTCTCCCAAGATTTTTCCAGTGTCCCATTCCCTTACCATGCGCATAGCACCCGCGGGGTGAGTTGCGGCAGCGTGGAAATAAAGCGCGCCATACAGGGCGTGAGAGTCGGCAGTGTAGCTAATCATGGTCGACCCCGATTTGCTAGCGCCACGACTCACTAGGATGTTGGTACAGGCCTCGGCAACCCGAATGCCAGCAGCCATAAGGACTACTGCCGAGAAGGCGAAAAGTGATTTTTTCATTGTAGTGTGTATAGAAATTAATAATTTTTTGTGACCTTTGTCCACAAAAGTACAAAAAAATATGTTCAATAACAAAGAGTACCACCAAATACTACGACAGCTACCCGAGGGGATTGCCCTTGTTGCAGTGAGTAAATTTCACCCCGCCCACGACATTCTTAGCGCCTATGAGGCAGGTCAGCGAATATTTGGCGAGAGTCGTCCACAGGAACTTGTGGCAAAATACAATGAACTGCCCTACGATATTCAGTGGCATATGATAGGCTCACTCCAGCGCAATAAGATAAAATATATAGCCCCTTTTGTGGCGTTGATTCACTCGGTGGATTCGCTTTCTCTGGCAGAGGCTATAGATAAAGAGGGTCGCAAAATCGCAAGGCGCATCCCCGTGCTACTACAGGTTCACGTTGCTCGTGAACAGACCAAACATGGCTTTTCGAGCGAGGAACTCCTCTCGTTGTTTGAAGAACATGCTTTTCAGGCTTTGGAGTATATAGAGATTAAGGGCCTTATGACCATGGCGACCTATACAGATGACAACTCTATCGTGGAGGCGGAGTTTGCACAAGCCAAGGAGCTTTTTGAGACTATCAAATCGAAATATCTCCCCGAACTAGACACTCTTTCTATGGGTATGAGTGGTGACTATTCGCTTGCTATTGCACAAGGTTCTACGATGGTGCGCATAGGCAGTGCACTTTTCGGAGACAGATACTAATTATCATGTCAATTAAAAACAACAACGCCCAGTACAAATAACATGTGCTGGGCGTTTGAGTGTCTTAGTCATTATACAAATAGCGTTTTATGCTTTTTTTAGGGGTTTTTTCAAACTCTGTTGGACGCACTTTGATACGCGAGATACGTTCATAGGGGGCAACCTGAGAGTTGATAGTCTCGAGGTTTTTTTGCACCGCCTCATTGATGGCATTAAGACCTGTGATGCCTGCCACATCACATTGGTCGAAATCAGGGTAGATCAAGGCGATGAGTTTACCCTCGCGCTCCACCACAAGACTCTCGCCCACAAAGGGCAGGTTGTTTAGCTTGCTCTCGATCTCCTCAGGATAGATATTCTGTCCCGAGCCGCTCAGTATCATGGTCTTGCTGCGCCCGCGGATATAGATAGTGCCATCGGGATCAACCGTCCCAAGGTCCCCCGTGCGAAACCAGCCATCATCGGTAAAGACAGCGGCGGTAGCCTCGTCATTCTTGTAATAACCCATCATCACGTGTTCGCCTCGCACTTGAATTTCGCCCACCTCTGTATGAGGGTCAGCAGAATCTATACGCACCTCCATTAACCCCTCGAGTATCTTGCCACACGAGTGTGGTTTGTATTCCTTGAAATCAGTGTAGCTCACCAATGGAGCACATTCAGTTAGACCGTAGCCCACAGTGAAGGGGAATTTAATCTTACGCAAGAACTCCTCGACCTCCTCGTTGAGAGCCGCTCCTCCAATAATCACTTCATAGATCTCCCCTCCAAAGGCTTTTATTAGTTTACCTCGGATTATGGCGTACATGGTGTTATCAAGCAGTGGTAGGCTCATTGAAATACGCATCGCTTTTTTATTGAGCATGGGTAACAGCTGCTTTTTATAGATTTTCTCTATGAGCATAGGCACCATAAATAAAATGTGGGGTTTGACCTCTTGCAATGCGCTCAGAAGTATTCTGGGGGAAGGGATCTTTCCTAGCAATGTAACCTCGGCGCCCATAGTCAGAGGGTAGAGAAAATCAAAACTACAACCATAGGCATGTGCCAAAGGCAAGAATGCAAGTGCGCGCGAACCCGGATAGTGTACCTTAATGCTCTTGCCAAAGAGCATATTTCCGCAGATATTATTGGAGCTGAGCATCACCCCCTTGCTAAAACCTGTAGTCCCCGAGGTGTAGTTGATGATAATGAGTTGGTCGCTGGCGATATGATCGTAGCGCGCGCTTCCTTTTTCCATCCCGCGCGGGAATAGGTTAGAGAATTTCATTAGAATATTACCTCGCTTGACTTTTGTTTTTAGAGCTTTTTGTGCAGTCCATATACACTCGAAATTCGTAAGTGAGAAAGTTGCCTCGAGCTTTTCGACCATCAGCGGATCGAGAGCGTCCCAAAAGGTGTCGCCCGCGAAGAGTATGCGTGATTTGGAGTGGTTGATGATGTGGTGTACATCGTTGGAGCTAAATTCCTGAAGGATGGGCACTATGATGGCGCCATAGGTGATGGTACTCAAAAACGTGATACACCATCGCGGGTTATTACGTCCAATCAGCGCGATGCGGTCACCTTTTTTTATGCCTATTTCCTTGAAGAGTATGTGTAGGGTTGTTATTTCTTTAGCAAGCTCACCATAGCTGAAACCTTCTTTTTTGAAGTAGTCCATTAGCGCTGGGAGTTCCCAGTTTTGATTGAAGCTTTCTTGGTATAGTTCAATAAGATTCTCTTTTAGCATAGTGTTCTGTTTTTAATGTTGTTTTCTGTGGGCTCTATTTAAAAATACCCTCACTACAAAAATAACACTTTTCTGCAAAAAATATAGTACCTTAGCAAAAAAATAGATGCAAAGATGAGCGAAAACTCCGAAAAATCAGTGAAAATTCTTCGAGCCTCTGCTGGCTCTGGTAAGACTTACCGTTTGGCGTATGAGTATATTAAGCGCGTGATTTCCAGACCTCTTTCCTATCGCACGATACTGGCGGTGACCTTTACCAACAAAGCGACCTCGGAAATGAAAACGCGCATCCTAGAGAGCCTGAACCGTCTATCTAGGGCGTCTGAACTCTCGGGCAAAGTCGAGTATCTCGACGAGCTATCCGTTGCGTTAGATTTGAGCATAGAGGCTATCCAAAAGCGCGCAAAGGAAGCTCAACGATTGATTCTGCATGATTATTCAAATTTTGCTATCTCGACCATAGATAAGTTTTTCCAACGAATCACCCGCTCGTTTTTCAAGGAATTGGGATATGATTTCACCTATCAAGTTGAGCTCTCAAGCGACCATTATCTCCAGCGTGCAGCCATAGAGCTGATCGGGCAGAGTGCCACAGACCCCGAGTTATCCTCGCTGCTGGAGAGAGTGCTCGAGAGGCAAATCGAAAAAAATCGCTGGAATATCACGGAAGATCTGGTGAAAATAGGCAAACTAATTACCTATGATAATTATCGCCCTGCCCAGCACTCTTGTGCACAACTCATAGAGGCGATGGGTGAAATTTCGGCGGAATTATCCACCAAAGAAAAACCCGTAAGGGATGCCTGTGCGGAGTTTATCAGCTCCATTGGTAGTGTAGGGCTCGCTCCCGATGATTTTGCCTCTAAGTCCAAGGGTTTTGCGGGCTTCATTGCAAAGATTGCTCAGGGAGACCAGATGAAACCATCGTCTAAGGCTTTAATCTCAGCGGCTCAGTGTGATAGTGAGGTGGGATTGTTTGCGAAGAATGCTCAATGCCATGTTGCCACTGTTGCTTCTTTGGGTTTGCTGGGTATTCTAAGAGAGATAGTTGCAAGAAACGATGAGTATCATAGTTTTGCAAGCTCTTACAGTGCTGTGAAGCAGAATTTTGATAGCCGCCTACTGTTGGAGCATCTCTCGGCTAGCCTTGATAGGATAATGGGCGAGAATAACGCACTGCCTATCTACAAAACCACCTCTTTGGTGGCTGATATAGCCGCTACAAACGACACTTCATTTATCTATGAAAAACTGGGTAATCACTACAACGAATACATGATAGATGAGTTTCAGGACACTTCACTATCTCAATGGCTTGGGTTTTTACCCCTGTTGAGAGAATCGATAAGTAGAGTTCAAGGCGAGGCGGTTCTGCTTATTGGCGATATCAAGCAGGCTATATATCGTTGGAGGGGAGGGGACTGGAATATTCTCGACTCACTGGCACTCACGGCTTTTGATAGTGGCGAGGTGGATGCCGCCGAGCAGCTGGATACAAACTGGCGCAGCGATCCGATGATAGTCGAATTTAATAATCGTCTTTTGGCGCAAGTGATAGAAATTGATGGCGCGAAGCTAAGCGATTTGACATCCACTAGCCGAGATTCAGCCACCTACCAAGGGGCGCTCTCTCGTGCCTACTCGACCTATAGACAGAAGGCTCGTGAGGGTTCACTCGGAGGCTATGTTCAGGTGGATCAAAGTGAGCAACCCTTAGATGCGTGTATAGCGAGGATTGCGAGCCTCAAAGATGACTATGGCTATCGTTTGAGGGATATTGCGGTTTTGGTACGCACCAATAAACAGGGCGAGCAGATTGCCTCGGCCCTTATTGCTGCGGGCTTTAATGTGATTAGTGATGAGGCTCTAAAGATAGCCTCCTCGCCAACTGTTGGTTTTGTGATTAATGTGTTACGTTTGGTGCAAGATCCCACCGATGCACTCTCACTTGCGCAAATAAATATGTATCTGGGACATGATATTGATAGTGCAATGAGTGAACATGTGCAGGAGTTTGTGAACTCTTTGGGTTCCTATGCTTTGGTTGATGCTTTGGATAGGGTGATGGATTATTTTGAATTGCGAGACAAGGAGCTCTCTTATCTTCAGGCGCTGTATCAGGCTGTTTATGAGTACTCAAAGGAATATGGTGGAGATGTGACTAAATTTTTGGAGTGGTGGAAGGATGCCTCGCAGACTATCTCTTTGTCGCTGCCCAAGGATCAAGATGCGGTGACTATAATTTCTATTCACAAGGCAAAGGGCTTGCAGTATCCAGCCGTATTGATTCCTTGGTGTAATTGGTCGTTGTTGCCTAGTGCCTCAACTCAGTTTTGGGTACAGGCGCAGAGCGAGCCTTTCGCTGCTTTGGGGCTTTCGCTAGTGAATTATAAGAAAGATTTGGAGGGTAGTTATTTCAACGAAGACTTTATTCGTGAGACCCTTTATTCGCATATAGACAATATAAACCTGCTGTATGTAGCCCTCACTCGTGCCCAAAATTCACTTTTTATCTTCACTGGGAGCGAAAAAGGTGCCGCAAATTCTGTGGCAACTCTTGTGAATATTGCCATCAAAAATATTGAATGCACTTTTGATCCCCAGAATCTCACCTACAGTTTTGGCGAGCTGCAATCCTTACAAAGCTCTAGTGGCAAGATGCTCAGGGCGGATTCTATCAATTTCAGCACCCTTGCTAGTTGGGATATATCAGATCGTGTGGCAACAGTACAGCCCTATACCCCTGTGCAAGAAAAAGGAATTCAGGGGCTTGATGCTCGTCATTATGGGGTTTTGATGCACGGAGTTCTATCGCAGATAGAGCGAGTGGATGAGATTCCCTCTGTGATTGCTTCGCGTGTTCTCTCGGGGGAGATTAATTCCACCCAAGGGGAGCGACTCCTTGAGCTGCTCGGTGAGGCGCTCTCGAGCGACCCCCGCATTGTGGATTGGTTCTCGGGCGAGTGGCAGATATTCAACGAGAGAGCAATAGTGATCCCCGATCAACTTCAGACCAAGCGCCCCGATCGCGTGATGTTACAAGGCCAGAGGGCAGTTGTGGTCGATTATAAATTTGGACTACCCTCGCCAAAGCACTCCGCTCAAGTGAGCCAATATGTCCAGCTCTTGCGCGAAATGGGCTTTAGTGACACACAAGGTTATTTGTGGTATGTGAGTGAGGCGCGGGTTGATGAGTGCCCCTAGTGCCACTCTAGGAGAGGTTTTTGTATTTCATGGCACGAGCCTGCCATTTTTCGCGTGCGAGTTGTTGCATATCCACAGCGATGTCTCGCTCGTCGATAATCTCTAGCCCTAGGATAGATTCAACTATGTCCTCCATGGTGACTATGCCCTCAAAGCTGCCATAATCGTCGGTCACCAGTAGGATGTGCTCGCGTTTTTCAAGCATTTTTTCCCATGCCATCGACAGTGTGTCGTTGTGGTGCACCGCAATGATGGGGCGTTGTAGATCTTCGACTTTAACCTCGAAATGATCGTCGGCAACCTTCTCCAGCACATCTTTCAGGATGACGTAACCTGTGATATACTCTCGCTCATCGGTGTATAGAGGTATTCTGGAGTAGGGCTTGTACTCGGGGTTCGAGTGAAACTCTTTGAGAGTGAGCGAGCTATTGGCGCATTGGGTGACAATCTGTGGGGTCATAATATCGCCTACTTTTATGCTCCCTAGCTTTGTGATATTCTCAAAAACTCGACTCTCGGCACTCCCAATAACCCCTTCTTTCACACCGGTGTCTACCATAGCCATCACCTCATCACGACTTACAGAACTCTCGCTGGCATTGCGAGTGACCACACGTGTGATGAACTCAGAAAGCAAAACCAAGGGGTAGCAGATAATGATCATCACTCTTGTGATACGCGCAGCGGGTATGGATAGTGTGCGATAGTAGGTCGCCCCTATGGTTTTGGGGATAATCTCCGAGAGTACCAATATAAGAATAGTGAGAATTGCCGATATTATACCAAAATGTGCCTGCCCAAAGATAGCTACTGCCTCGGCTCCGACGCCTGCCGCCCCTATGGTGTGGGCTATGGTGTTTAGAGAGAGTATGGCTGATATGGGTCTATCGATATTGCTTTTGTATTTGCTCAATAGTTGCACTCCTCGAGCGCCCTCTCTCTCGCGCATAGCAATATAGGACGAGGGAGTAGACAGTAGTACTGCCTCGAGAAAAGAACACAGAAACGAGATTCCAAGTGCAACGAATAGGTAAACAAATAACAGAGTCATGCTTTATTTATAGGATTGATTTATAATTACAAAGTTAATAAATTCTATTAAAAACATGTTATATATGGTCAAAATTTCACAAAATACTCACTCCTCTATGCTGTGTAGTGTGATAATCTGACAAAATGTCATGCTGCTGGTGGTGTTTTGTGTTTGGCATAGAGATTGTTTAAATAGGGAGCAGAGAAAACGAAAAAATAAATAAACAAATAATAACGTAGAATCTGTCTAAATTGAAGCAGATTCCTAAAACACAAAACAAAATGTCAAAAATTATTGGAATTGACCTAGGTACCACTAACTCGTGTGTATCAGTAATGGAGGGTAACGAACCAGTTGTTATCACCAACGCCGAAGGACACCGCACAACCCCTTCTATCATCGGATTTACTAAAGACGGAGAACGCAAAGTGGGCGAGCCTGCAAAGCGTCAAGCAATCACCAACCCAACCAACACCGTAGCTTCGATCAAACGCTTTATGGGCGAGACCTACGATCAGGTGGCAAATGAATTGAGCCGTGTGCCCTACAAAGTAGTTAAAGCGGACAACAACACCCCACGTGTGGATATTGATGGCAAGCTCTACACCCCACAAGAAATCTCGGCTATGACGCTTCAGAAAATGAAAGCAACTGCCGAGGAATACCTTGGGCAAACTGTAACAGAGGCGGTTATCACTGTTCCTGCTTACTTTAATGACGCTCAGCGTCAGGCGACTAAAGAGGCTGGTGAGATCGCAGGTTTGAAAGTTCGTCGTATTATCAACGAACCAACAGCTGCGGCTCTTGCTTATGGTCTTGACAAGCAAAACAAGGATCAGAAAGTTGCTGTATTCGACCTTGGTGGTGGTACTTTCGATATCTCTATCTTGGAGCTAGGCGATGGTGTATTCGAGGTGAAATCAACCAATGGTGATACTCACCTAGGGGGAGATGACTTCGACCAGGTGATTATCGACTTCCTAGCTCAGGAGTTTATGAACCAGCACAACGTAGATTTGCGTCGTGACCCGATGGCACTTCAGCGTCTGAAAGAGGCTGCAGAGAAAGCAAAAGTTGAGCTTTCGGCTTCGACTCAAACCGAAATCAACCTACCTTATATTATGCCTATCGATGGTATTCCTCAGCACTTGGTGACTTCGCTCTCACGTGCTAAGTTCGAGCAGTTGGCTGATCGTTTGATTAAAGCAACCATCGAACCTTGCCGCAAGGCACTCTCTGACGCAGGTCTTCAGGCTTCGCAGATTGACGAGGTGATCTTGGTGGGTGGTTCGACTCGTATTCCCGCTATCCAGAGGGTGGTTGAGGAGTTCTTCGGTCGCGCGCCTCACAAAGGTGTGAACCCAGACGAGGTGGTAGCTGTTGGTGCTGCAATCCAAGGTGGTGTACTAACTGGTGATGTGAAGGACGTACTTCTGTTGGACGTGACTCCACTTTCATTGGGTATCGAGACTATGGGCGGTGTGATGACTCGCCTGATTGATGCGAATACCACTATCCCAACTCGCAAATCGCAGACTTTCTCGACAGCGGCTGACAATCAACCTTCGGTGACTATCCACGTCCTTCAGGGCGAGCGTCCAATGTCATCGCAGAATAAATCTATCGGTAACTTCAACCTAGACGGTATCCCTGCTGCTCCTCGTGGAGTACCTCAAATTGAAGTGACCTTTGATATTGATGCTAATGGTATCCTTCACGTGTCGGCTAAAGATAAAGCAACTGGCAAAGAGCAATCAATCCGTATTGAGGCTAGCTCAGGACTGTCGGATGCTGAGATTGAGCGTATGCGTAACGAGGCAAAAGCTAACGAGGCTGCTGACAAAGCGGAGCGTGAGCGTGTAGACAAAGTAAATGCAGCGGATGGTTTGATTTTCAACACAGAGAAACAACTTTCGGAGTATGGCGATAAGATTCCAGCCGACAAGAAAGGCGCAATCGAAACAGCCCTTGGTGCTTTGAAAGAGGCGCACACTGCTGGTAACCTAGAGGATATTGATCGTCACAGCGAGGCTTTGAACGCAGCTTGGAATGCAGCATCTCAGGATATGTATGCAGCACAGCAGCAAGCCGGTGGCGGAGAGCAGCCACAAGGTGGTGCGCAAGGTGGTGCAGAGCAAGGCTCGCAAGAACCACAAGACGTAGAGTTCGAGGAGGTTAAATAATATTTTATTGAATCGAAGAGCGACTTTGGTGCCGCTCTCAATCAAACTTAAAAAGGCAAGTTCGCATATGTGGACTTGCCTTTTTGTTATCAAATAGGAGAGGATGAACCTATGTTTTAATCTCTCGTTTTAGTCTTTCGTTTTAATCTCTCGCTTTAGTCTCTCTTTCCAGCCTCTCGTCGAGAGCGCCCCTCTACACCCGTGAGATCATCGCCCAATTCAACCCTAATACTATCTGCAATCTCGCTAAGTTTTTCGACTATCTCTGGGTGATGTTCGATCACATTAGTTCTCTCCGATGGGTCACGGCGTAAATCATACAACTCAAGGCTGTCTATATCTCTGAAACTCAAATAACCAGGTTGACCATCTTGGCCAGGGAGGTGAGCCTCATAGGTGACATAGTTGTGAGGAAACACCAACTTGTAGTTGCCGTCGGTGATTGCCTCAAATGAATTTCGGTGGAAATACAAAGCAAGCGCTTCTCGATTAGATGGCGTGTTGATGTTCTCTAGTTGCTCTTTGAAACTGTGTCCGTCAATAGTGTGTTTTGGTAGCTCAACTCCTGCAATTTGTGCTATGGTTGGGAATATATCTATATTACAAAGCAGTCCATTGTATGCTCCGCGGTCAATCTTATCGCCAAAGGTGACAATGCCCGGAATTCTAACGCCTCCGTTGAAGGTGGTTTGTTTTGCCTCGCGAAGTCCCCCCGACGAGCCAGCGTGATTGCCATAGGATGCCCATGGGCCATTATCTGAGGTGATTATCACCATGGTGTTGTTGTCAAGACCTGCTTCTTTGAGCGCTTTGTAGATTTCTCCAACACTCCAGTCGAGCTCCATCATAACATCGCCATAGAGGCCCTGCTGGCTTTTGCCCTTGAATTTATCAGACACCGCCAAAGGGACGTGGGGCATGGTGTGAGCAAGATAAAGAAAGAATGGTTTGTCTTGATTCTCTTTAATAAACTTCACACTGCGATTGGTGTACTCTGTTGTGAGCTGACTTTGATCTGTATTGTAGCCAATAATTTCATTTCCCTCAATAAGCGGTAGGTCGGGGTATTTGTCGGTTGGGTGGTGTGGCCACATATCGTTGGAGTGGGGTAGTCCGTAATATTGATCGAAGCCATGTTGAAGAGGGAGGAATTTTTCGCTATCTCCCAAGTGCCATTTGCCAAAAATTGCAGTGGCATAGTCTTTTTGTTTGAGTAGCTCGGCTATTGTCATCTCATTTTGATGAATGCCATAGCTGGAGTTTGGTCCAGGGCCGTAGGGGATGTTTATTCTGTTGGGGTAGCATCCTGTCATTAGGCCTGCACGCGAAGCGCCACTAATGGGTTGTGAGGTGTAAAAATTGGTTAGCATTACCCCTTTGGAGGCTACACTATCAATGTTGGGGGTTTTATAGCCCACGGCCCCCTTATGAGAGAAATCTCCATTGCCCGCATCGTCAAAGTTGATAATAATAAAATTGGTGTGCGAAGGTTTTTTCTCCTGACAGCTAGCCATCGCTAGTGGAAGCAAACAATAGAGAGCTGGTTTTGATAGTTTGGTAGATGTGTTGATTTTCATATAATTAGTTAATTTAAGGATTCGTCTTTTATATGGTGCTAAACAGTGGAACTAGAATCAATACGCTAGCATCGACAATAATGCCATGGAGAATGGCAGCTAGTATGAATTTTTCGCCAGAGTAGCGAGCGATAAAGGGGAGTGTAGTGTCCATGGTAGTTGCTCCACCTGCTGAGATTAGAGATAGGGGGCCAAATATGAATACCCAAAGAGGAGCTAAAAGGATTGCAAGCATCTCGCGCGTTATGTTTGCCATCAATGCCACTGTTGCCAGTTCTTCGCCTCTATATTCGGCTATCATAATAGATGATAGGGAGTAATATCCAAAGCCTGAACCCACAGCCAGACAATCCCACAGTGAACGGTGGCTCACCAGCCATGCAATTGCCACTGTGCCAAGCAGAGTGCCTATGATAGTCCCCAGTGGGATTAGTAGCAAGCGAGGATTGGGGCGCAACAACATGTTTAGTCGCTCCCTGTCGCAGCCAATTGAGAGCCCAACAAAAAACAGCAGAATATAAAGGCTGTACTGGGTGAGGCTGCCTGCGAGTTCACCCAAATCCATTGTCGCAAACCTTCCAATGCAAATTCCACAGACAAACAAAAGAAGAATAATCAGGATGCCTCTCATTGCTTTTTAAATATAAAGTGATACAAAGCCCATGCAACAATCATAGACCCCAGTGTGGCTCCCGATGCAATGATTGCAGCATCAAGACCAATACTGGTGAGGTTGTCCATTACCTCGGGGTTAGCCCCTACGAAAATCCCCAGAAATAACAATAGAGCAAATATGCTATACTCGATCACACGCGGAACAAAACTTAGTTTTTTGCTGCGCAATAGATAGCCGCACGCTATGCCAACGATCATTATAAGTAGTACTTTTAGCATGTTTAATTTTAATGCTGTTTGAATGTAATGCTCACAAAGATATACATTTTCGCCATAAAATAAAGAAAATAACATTTTGGTCTGCAATTTGCGAAACAATGAAATGTGCGAATCGTAGTGGTGCTAGTTTGCTCGAATCTGCCAAAATTATTAATAGCACCTAAATCAATTAAAAATTTTCATACAAAATGGAACAGAACCTAAATTTATTGCTTTCTGACCTTGTGGTTGAGTACCACAAGC
>CAYJLY010000009.1:32930-38165 GCA_964371385.1 uncultured Rikenellaceae bacterium | reverse complement strand
ATGGAACAGAACCTAAATTTATTGCTTTCTGACCTTGTGGTTGAGTACCACAAGCTTCAAAATTTTCACTGGTATGCCAAAGGGCGCAACTTCTATGCTGTGCACGAAAAACTAGAGGAACTCTACAATGGTTTCTTAGTTACCATCGACGAGGTAGCAGAAGCCATGCTTATGTGTGAGATGAAGCCAGTGGCATCTTTGGCTGAGTTTACTGCCAATACTAAAATCAAAGAAGTGAAAGCCGAATTTATTGATGGCCTAGAAATCTTTAAACATGTACTTGAGGACTTTACCTATTTTATCGATAGTGTGAAATCCCTCAAAGTTTTGGCGGATGAAAATGGAAACTATCTCATTTCTGCAATGATGGATAATTTGATTGCTCAGTTTGCTAAAAACATCTGGATGATGCGCCAAGTTGTTAGTGTGTAAATGAATTTGCGCCTATCAAATGATAGGTGGTCGTGTTAAATCGCTGCTTTCTTTGTAATTAATGCAAAAAAGGTGGCGATTTTCTTTGCGGGGGTTGTTTTTTTTGTATATTTGTAATAGAGTTTATAAAAACATCCAAATTTCTAAAAACACTCAAACTTTTATGAAAAAAATTCTACTTCCCTTTTTCGTCTGCCTAGTCTGTGTGGGCGTAACCCATGCGCAAGACTATAACACCGAGGTGAACTTTGAGAGAGACGATAAAAAAATTGATGTTACTCTCAAGACCACCTATCAGGGAACCATGAGTCTCTTTATTGAGTTCGAAGGTCTACAGAATGCCCGTTATACTAACTTTACACCCATAACCATGTATCGCCCGGGGAAAGTCTTTACGCTCAACCCCATCAAAGAAGATGAGTACATAAACTACAACGTGGTGAGGTATGTGTTTTCCTTTGGGAGAATTGATACAAAGATCAATACTGATTATTTGTATCGCCTGCCTTTTTCCCTGTCAAAACAAGCGGAGGTTACAAATCTCATCGACCTTGAGGACTACTATAATGATAGAACTAAAGGCGAAACCATGGGCTATGGCTTTACCCTCTCTAAAGGCGATACTCTCTACTGTACGCGCCCAGGGAAGGTTGTGCGTATAGTCAAAGAGGGCCTAGAGGGTGGTAATATACCACAAAGTGGAGTGGAGTATACATCAAAGCGGAATCATATCATTGTTGAGCACTCCGATGGAAGTTTTGCACTTTATAGTCCCATTGCGAATAATGGATTTTTGGTTCGTGAGGGCGATATGATTCAAAGTGGTGCGCCAATTGGCATAGTTGGAACTTTTGATGGCGAACTGTATCAGGGGCGTTTGGCTATCTATCATATGGTGAAAAATCCTGATTATAACCCTCGCGATACGAAATCAAAAATCACACGAGATGCCTATCTCGTACCTCGATTTGCTACCACACAGGGAGCCACCACCCTAGAGCCCACAGAATCCTACACTCCCGCAACCGATGCCTATATCCAAACTCAGGATCTCTCTAAGTCGCAACTAAAGAAATGGAGCAAGGCTAATGGCGTCCCTATTAGCGAGATTGAGGCGTGTTCTAAGAGATGGAAATAACGATTCTACTACTATTTTAAGCAAAAAAACTGCGATCTCATGTTGAAAACGAGTTCGCAGTTCTTTTATACCGTAAGTGGCTTTTAGTAAGATCCCGAGCCCCACATATTTATAAATTCGAGATCAAATGCATCAAAAGTGTCAAGCGGCGTGGCATTGCTACTGAGGGTAACCAAGAAATAACGGGGATTGTCATCAGTCCACTCCTGGAGTACTATTTGGTTGTCGCTGATCCATTTTAGGGGTTTGGTAAGAACTCCATAGACAGTCCCAAATCGAGCATTTTTGCCGCCGATTATCTTATCGAAAATTATCCCATCACTCTCGGCCTCACCTCCAGTTGTGTATCCACTGCTGCTGTTAATGCTAAATCGCCCATTGAAGAAATACACAACATTGGGGTTGGCAGCAGAGATTGCAAAAAAGCCTCCATCCTTTTCAATGATATAAGCCTTTAGCTTTTGGGAGTAGCCAAGATATTTTACTTGCGTCCAACTTTCGCCATTTTCATAGACCTCATGCTTGTTTTCGAGGGTGATATCCCCCTTGGGGTGTTTAATCACAACGCTCTCTGCACTAGAGTTATGATCCTGCGGTCGAAGTTCAAGTTTTTCAGTGAAATCTACCTCTCCATAGAGCTCGTCGAATTGGGATTTGTTGAGTATCGTTACAGACTCTACCCCCCCCTCAAACATAATGGGAGAGTTTGTAGTCGATTCGGTAATTACCACAATAGGTGGCTGTGTCGCCTCTACAGCCTGTATCCCCTCGAAAAGATAACCCACGGGAGAGTCAGTCTTTAAAAAGGGTTTAAGCTCCCCCAGGGTGAAGCTCACACTGGGCATCCCCGCAGCGTATGCTGCAATTTCGTAAGGGTGGTAGGTGAAAGTAAGTGCTTTCTCTGAGATGGTATAGGTACTACTTAGGCGAAGTTCCTCTAATTTCACAAAGAGATTAGCGTCTATTTCCTCTTTGGTGGTCACTCCAAAATACTCAAATATCTTTTTTTGTAATAGTTGCAGTAGTTGTGTATCCTCCTTATTCATAAGAATATCATCCAGTGTAATAACTTTGCCGCTGTGTAGGTCGTAGATGGTAGAGCTTTGGTGTTCAACGCCGTGAGCTCCTCCCATAAAAAGATAACCCGATGAGGAAATGGCGATAATATTTCGATCGAAATAATCAACACTATACACCAGTCCATCTCCTATCCCGAAGCCATAGGATTTGTATTGCTCTATCTCGTTGACCATGTCTGAGAATATACCTGAGCCATGGTTTACCGCGTTGGAATATTCTCTATAGAGCGAGTCGTTGATGCTTTTTATCCCCGAAGCTGAGCCGTGTAGTGTGAATTGTTCAAACTCAAAATCCATATTCACACCCATGGCTTGCCCCTGGTTATCGGTGTATTTGAATAAATCTTTATATTCGGATTTTGAGATCACATAGCCCGTGAAACCATCGCTAGATGGTCGAAATTTAGCAGCGTAAGTTTCACCTTTTTCACTCCACTGTCCGCTAAATTTTTTGGCGTTTAACACAAAACGACCTACCGTGTCGAACTGGCCGTTTTCGCTTTGGCGTAATTCATAGAATTTTAGCTCATTGCCCTCGTGCTTCCCCCTTAATTCGCTGCGCACCATAGATTCATTTCCTTTGTAGAGGAAACCCGAAATCGAATCTCCTGTAAGCTCGAGGTTGAGTGTCACAGGGCTGTGTTTGTCAATCTCACCAACTAGAATACTCGCCTGACGAGCTAGGCTTTTTTTTAGGGGTAGTTGTGATTGAGAAAAAGTTTGCCCGCACACGAGCATCAGGCTAAGTATGAAGAGTTTTCGTGTCATAGCTAGTGGGGATTTAATGATTTTTCTAGGAGTCTAAAACCGAGAATCAGACTACTTGATGTGGGTCATCTCATAGGCTTTGAACTCTGCGAGCGAATCTCTTGTAATCTCTCTAAATGTTTTGAAATGAGGGGTTTGTTCGTGGGCATCTAGGTGAGCTTTGCTCTGCCAATTCTCGTAGAATACGAACATGTTTTCGTTGTCGTTGTCCTGATGAAGGTCATAGTTGATACAGCCATCTTCCAGTCGAGTTGCATCTACTAGTTTCATTAGTTCTTCTTTAACGAATTGAGTTTTGTCGGCTTTTGCCACAATTTTGGCAACAATAGTTAGCTTTGTCATAATTTTCTTTGTGTGTTTTTACGTTATTATGCTTGTTTCTTAAGATTTGCTACTACAAATTTAATATAATTCTTTGGCTTTACAATCTTTTCCGTTCATAAACAATTTTTTTCTCTCGCTCGATCTCTAGTTTATTACTCTGTTAGAGTAGTACTAGGGGTGAGTAGTGATAATGTGGATAATAATAACTACTTTTGTCGAGTTAATCAATTATAATTTGTATGAATTTTAAATTGATAAATAACAACCAACGAAAACACAACTAAACCAACTTAATTTATCTACGATGAAAAGAT
The DNA here is from genome assembly GCA_964371385.1 of uncultured Rikenellaceae bacterium. GTDB lineage: Bacteria > Bacteroidota > Bacteroidia > Bacteroidales > Rikenellaceae > Mucinivorans. The sequence goes on along the minus strand of CAYJLY010000009.1, from coordinate 34,110 downwards.
TTTTTTTATCACTTCTCGCTTTTACTACTCTTAGTGGGGCAGTGGCGCAGGATGTGAAGATTCAAAATGTTGAAGATCCAGTGGAGTGGGTCAATACCCTAATGGGCACAGACTCGAAGTTTGCTCTCTCGAACGGTAACACCTATCCCGCGGTTGCGGTGCCTTGGGGAATGAACTTTTGGACTCCCCAGACAGCTCCTATGGGTGATGGATGGACCTATGCTCATGATGCAGACTTTATTCGCGGCATCAAACAGACCCACCAACCTAGCCCTTGGATTAACGATTACGGGCAGTTTGCTTTCCTACCAACCACAGGCGCAAGAGTTTTCTCGGAGGATGAGCGTAAGAGCTGGTTCTCGCATAAAGCCGAAACAGCAAAACCCTATCTTTATAGTGTGTATTTGGCAGACCATGACGTCACGGTGTCTTTGACTCCAACCACACGTGCTGCCAATGTGGAGATTATCTATCCTCAGAGCGATTCGAGCAACCTTGTGATTGATGCCTATGACAAGGCATCGTATGTTAAGGTCATCAAAGAAGAAAATAAAATCGTTGGCTACACAACTCGCAATAGCGGCGGTGTGCCCGAGAATTTCAAGAACTGGTTTGTCATTGAGCTTGATAAGGACATCGAGAGCGTAGAGATTTGGGACAATGGCAAAATGGTTGATGGTATAAGCGAGGTCACTAGCAAACATGCTGGTGCGGTGGTGAGCTTCAAGACTCACAAAGGTGAGAAAGTTGCTATGAAAGTTGCCTCGTCGTTCATATCTTTAGAACAAGCCCAACTTAATCTTGATCGTGAGGTGGGGCGTGACAACTTTGCTCAAACTATGGGCAAAGCCAAGGAGCGCTGGAATAAGGAGCTCTCACGCATCGAAATCACCGATGGTCAATATCAGGATATCAAAACTTTCTACTCGTGTTTGTATCGTGTGTTGCTGTTCCCTCGTAAGTTCTATGAGTTTGACAAAAACAATAAGATCATGCATTACAGCCCCTACAATGGCGAAGTGTTGCCGGGTTATATGTTCACCGACAATGGTTTTTGGGATACTTTCCGCGCAGTGTTCCCTTTCTTTACGCTCGCTTACCCCGAGCTGACCTCTCACATTATGGAGGGTTTGGTGAATACCTACAAAGAGAGTGGTTGGTTGCCTGAGTGGGCAAGCCC
>CAYJLY010000009.1:26237-32830 GCA_964371385.1 uncultured Rikenellaceae bacterium | reverse complement strand
AGGGTTTGGTGAATACCTACAAAGAGAGTGGTTGGTTGCCTGAGTGGGCAAGCCCCGGTCACAGAGACTGTATGATTGGTTCTAACTCTGCATCGATCGTTGCAGATGCTTACCTAAAAGGTGTTCGTGGTTATGATATTGAGATTCTATATGAGGCTCTAATTAAAAACAGCGAGAACGAAGGTCCATTGCATTCTGTTGCTCGTGCAGGAGTACACTATTACAACAAATTGGGCTATGTGCCCTATGATGTCAACATTCGTGAGAATGCAGCTCGCACTCTTGAATATGCCTATGCCGACTTCTCGATTATGCGACTTGCGCAAGAGTTGGGTAAGCCTCAGAGCGAGATTGATAAATTCCATAAGCGCGCCTACAACTATCAGCATCTATTCGACCCCGAGCATAAACTAATGCGTGGCAAAAACGAAGATGGTACTTTCCAGTCGCCATTTAACCCTCTTAAATGGGGTGATGCTTTCACTGAGGGTAACTCATGGCACTACACATGGTCTGTGTTCCAAGACGTAGATGGTTTGATTGATTTGATGGGTGGTCGCAAAGAGTTTGTCAATATGCTTGATAGTGTGTTTACAGTTCCGCCAACCTATGATAATTCGTATTATGGATTCACCATCCATGAAATCACCGAAATGGTTATTGCCAACTTTGGCAACTACGCCCACGGCAACCAACCTATCCAACATCTGATCTACTTATATGCCTATGCAGGTGAGCCTTGGAAAGGCCAACAGCGTGCACGTGAGATTATGACAAAGCTGTATTCTCCAAACCCAGATGGTTACTGTGGAGATGAGGATAATGGTCAAACCTCGGCTTGGTATGTGTTCAGTTCTATGGGCTTCTATCCCGCAGCTCCAACCACGGGTGAGTACATCATCGGTAGCCCATTGTTTGGTTCAGTTAAACTCGAACTGGAGAATGGTAAATCGTTCACTGTGACAGCAAAAAATAACTCGCTAGAGAATATCTATATCCAAAGCGCAACACTCAATGGTAAAGCCCTAGATCGTGCTTATCTCACGCACGAGGAAGTTGCCAAAGGGGGCGAACTAGTGTTTGTGATGGGAGATAAACCAAACAAAAAATGGGCTGCATCAGAGGACTCGGCACCTTATTCGCTATCGAATTTCATGCCGCTAAAGTAGAGTGGTGTTAGATCGCTGATATAGCGTGTTTTATTCATGGGTTTTCGGATTTAGTTTCGAGAACCCATGTTTTTTGTGTGGCTCTTTGTTGTGGTATAATTCTTTTTGCTATCTTTGTTGAGATTTTGAAAATCTTTAACCAAAACTATAAATATGAAAAAACAATTACTCTCCCTCTCTCTTGCACTTCTAGGGGGATTGGCTTCTTGTTCAAGCCCTCAGACCGAACCTGTGGTCATTATCCCGCAGCCCCATTCTATCACCACAACCGATGGTGCATTTGTGATCGATAGCTCGACCGAAATTGGCTTTAGCGACCCTTCGCTAGCGGCGGCAGCTAACTATCTTGCAGGGATTCTTAATCGTAATACCTCACTGGGGGTTAAAACCGTAGGTGGAGCTGGCGATATCTCTCTCGAACTCGATACGACCATGGAGCCAAATGGCTACACGCTAGTGGCTGAGGGTTCTTCTGTGAAGATCAAAGGCGCCGACTATAATGGAGTGATTAACGGTATCTCTTCGCTTCGTCAATTGCTTCCATGGCAGATCGATTCTAAAGAAGATGCAAAGAACATAAAAACTTGGGCCATTCCAACTCTAACCATCAACGATGCTCCCAAATATCAGTGGCGTGGTCTGATGCTCGATGTATCTCGCCACTTCTACTCGAAAGAGGAGATTAAAGAGCTGCTTGACTTGATGGCTCTTTATAAACTCAACAAATTCCACTGGCACCTCACCGACGACCAAGGATGGAGGGTAGAGATCAAAAAATACCCACTCCTTACCGAAAATGGTGCATGGCGCGAGTTCAATAACCACGACAAAGGGTGTATTGAGAGCGCAGGAAAAGATCACAATCCCGATATGGCGCTGCCAAAAGATAAACTCAAGCAAGTGGATGGCAAGACTCTCTACGGAGGCTTCTATACTCAAGACGACATTCGTGAGATTGTTGCCTATGGTCTAGAGCGTGGTATTGACATCATGCCCGAGATTGATATGCCAGGTCACTTCTTGGTGGCAATGGAGAATTATGACGATGTGTCGTGTTTTGGTGAAACGGGTTGGGGTGCGATGTTCTCTTCGCCCGTGTGTCCTGGTAAAGAGAGCGCACTAGAGTTCTGTAAGAATATCTATGCAGAGATTTTCGAGCTTTTCCCCTATGAGTACGTACACCTAGGAGCCGACGAGGTGGAGAAAACCAACTGGGAGCGCTGTCCTGATTGTCAGGCTCGTATCAAAGAGTATGATCTTAAAGATGAGCACGAATTGCAGTCGTGGTTTGTTAAGTATATGGAAAAATTCTTTAACGAGAATGGCAAAAAACTAGTTGGATGGGACGAGATCCTAGAGGGTGGTTTGTCGGAGACCGCAACCATTACGTGGTGGAGAAACTGGGTGCCAAACTCAGTGCCCGATGCCACTGCCCAAGGCAATGAAGCTATCCTCTCGCCAAACGTGTGGTTCTATTTTGACTATGCGCAAGACAATAATACTCTTCAGAAACTCTACGAAGTAGAACTTCTGAAAGACCTACCCTCCGAGCAACAAAAACTCATCAAGGGTGTGCAAGGAAATGTGTGGTGTGAGTGGATTCCATCACGTGAGCGTATGCACTACATGGTATTCCCACGTGCGCTAGGTGTGGCGGAGCAAGGTTGGGGAGCGACTGGCACTTGGGACGACTTTAAATCTCGTGTTTATGCTCAGAATCCACGTCTGGACGCTTTGGATGTAACTTATTGGACTCCCGAGCTAAATAATATGAAGCAGACAGTAGTGTTCTCAGACACCTGTAAAGTGGAGTTTATCACCGAACACCAAGGAGCTAATATCCGCTATACCACCGATGGAAGTGAGCCTACTATCAATTCCACTCTCTATAGTGGACCTTTTGTAATTGATAGCTCAACTGATATTAAAGTAGCTATTTTTCATAAGCGTGGTCGCCGTGGAACACTATTTAGTGTTAACTACATCAAACAGCAGCCTTTCGCTGCTCAAACTCCTGCCAATGTCAAGGATGGTTTGAAAGCCGCTTGGCACGATTATAAGGGCGAAACCTGTCTAGAGCTCGAAAAAGCAAAACTAAATAAAACTTTTATCACCGATGGAGTAGTTATCCCAGCGGGGGCGAAAGGAAATATTGGCCTTGCCTTCACGGGTTATATTGATGTGCCGGCGGACGATATTTATACTTTTGTTTTGACCTCGGACGATGGTAGTATGTTGTGGGTGAATGATCTTGAGGTGATAGACAATGACGGAGGGCACTCCCCACGTGAATTGAGCGGTCAGATTTCGCTTCAAAAAGGTAAGCACAAAATCAAAGCTCTGTATTTCGACCACAATGGCGGAATGTTGAATATGGTGGTCAAAGACAGCAAAGGAAACGATGTGACCCAAAAATATTTCCACTAGAACTTTAAATCGATAAACACAATCATAGTATGAGCTGAATTTCATTTAAGTATTCTTACATAATTGAACTTCAGCTCATATTTGTATTTGTCAATCAAATTTGAAACATGAAAACACTATTAATTAACTTTTTTCTGCTGATGTTCATATCAAACTCTGCCCTTGCGCAAAAAACTCGTGTGGCATGTGTGGGCAATAGTGTGACTTATGGGGCTGGCATCGAAAATCGTGAGGTGAATTCTTACCCTTCGCAGCTACAAGTGATGTTGGGCGAGGATTACATAGTTGGTAATTTTGGCCGTAGCGGTGCAACACTCCTGCGCAAAGGACACAATCCCTATAATCTCACAGAGGAATATAAAAAAGCACTAGATTTCAATGCCGACCAAGTTGTTATCCACCTTGGATTGAACGACACGGATCCTCGCAACTGGCCAAACCATCGAGGAGAATTTATAGAGGATTATATGACTTTGATAAATTCTTTTCGCGAGCGTAATCCAGATGTGAAGATTTACGTTTGTCGCTTGACCCCTATTTCTCATCGTCATTCTCGCTTTAAATCAGGCACTCGCGATTGGTATTGGCAGATTCAAGCTACCATAGAACAAATGGCAGCTTCGCAAGATCTGCAACTAATAGACCTTCAAAAAGAGCTTTATGTGCGCCCAGAGCTACTGCCCGATGGTCTGCATCCTAATGGCGATGGCGCAACCTTGATTGCTCGCGAAGTTTATGGCGCTATCACTGGCGATTTTGGAGGCCTAACCATGGAGCCCATCTATAGCGATAATATGATTTTGCAGCGTGAAAGAGAGCTTAAAATTGCAGGGCGAGCAAATGCCGGAGAGAAAGTGACCGTAAAGTTTGCAGGACAGTCAGTAAGCACGAGCGCATCTAGTTGTGGTGATTGGAACGTCTATCTAAAACCTCTAAAAGTTGGCAAACCCCGCACTTTGACCATTTCTGCGTCATCTCGAACTCTTGAGTTTAAGGATGTTTTGGTTGGCGAAATATGGTTGGCGGCAGGGCAATCGAATATGGAATGGAGCGTCCAGCAGTGTAATGGAGCCAAAGAGGGCATAGCCACCGCTGGGGAGTATTCCGACAAGATACGTGTTTACAACCAGCGTGAGATCTATCATACTGATGATAACAATTGGTCGATGGAGGCTATGGATTCTATCAACCAATTGATGCACTACCACCCCACAAAGTGGGAGAATGTTTCCAGTGAGAACGTTGCTGGCCTATCGGCAGTTGCCTATTATTTTGCTCGTTCTTTGAGCGATTCACTAGAGGTGCCCGTGGGGATAGTGGCAAATGCAGTGGGAGGCTCTCCCATTGAGTCGTGGATAGATCGCAAGACCTTGGAGTTTGAATTGCCAGATATTCTTAGTAATTGGCTCTCCAGCGATATGGTATTCGGATGGGTGAGAGAAAGAGCAAGCCAAAACCTGAAACTATCTAACAATCCACTGCAACGCCACCCTTATCAAGCTGCATATCTATTTGAAACTGCCATAGCTCCAATTAAAGATTTCACCATGGCAGGCGCTATTTGGTATCAAGGCGAGAGTAATGCCCATAATATCGAACTGCACGCCCAGTTGTTCCCCATGATGATTCGCAGTTGGCGAGGAGTGTTTGGCGAGGATTTTCCTGTGAACTTCGTGCAACTATCGAGCGTAAATCGCCCTAGTTGGCCGCATTTTAGGGATTCTCAACGAGAGCTTGCTGATGGTATCGAAGGTGTGGCGATGGTTGTGAGTTCGGACAAAGGTGATGAACATGATGTGCATCCGCGTGATAAGAAAATCATAGGAGATCGCCTCGCTCGTGTGGCTTTGGCAGAAAACTACAATTGGGATATTTGCCCTGCGGGACCCATGTTCGAGGATGTTGAATTTAGCGGGGGTGCTCTTTGGGTGAGTTTTGAAAATAACGAAGGGATGAAAAGCTCTGATGGCGACCCCTTACGTGGCTTTGAGATAGCCGAGCTTCCTGGCATTTTTCGCCCAGCTAAGGCTGAGGTTGTTGATGGCAAGATCAAACTAAGCGCGCGCGATATTAAAAATCCTCGCTATGTGCGCTACGGCTGGAGGGGTTACACGGATGCAAATCTGGTGAATGAGTTTGATTTGCCCGCTTCGACTTTCAGCGGCGAGTTGGAGTAGTACTCAACAAAACTCTATATACAAAAGAGGCTTTTATCTCATGTGAGATAGAAGCCTCTTTTGTATGTTTCATAGCGAGGAGTTAGAGCGTCTCAGGGAGCTCATCCATCGTCCATTTGTCCATAATCACACCATCCTCAAGTAGTAGTGCTCCCCCTGCAGGATATTGTATCATGGTTCGTATCAGCGTAAAATCGCTGTTATAACTCTCAAATCCTTGCGGTAGGCTTTCCAATGGGCTGGAGCTAACCACAACAACTCGCGAGCCTTGATTGCGCAGTATTTCAAGTTGCTTAGAATCTATTGCCTGTGGTGTGTTGCTCACAACGAGCAATACCTTTGCACTGGTTAGCACCTCTTGATGAAGGTCCTCGCCCGAGGAGTTAATCAATGGCAGAGAGCTAATGCTAGGGGTGTTTGTCGAGGTGTTCTGCTCTAGTTCCTGCGTGCGGCTATCCACAAATTCCCACTTTTTTGTGTCGTACCAGGTGGTGTCGCTCATATCAAATTCGTGGGTTTCACCAGATTCTAGATTCTTGTATATCAAGATGGTCTTGCCCGTGGGCGCGCCCACCATTGCTCTATCTAGTTCATGAGGGATATTTACTCCTATCTTGAAAGGCGTAGCATCAATAAGCGGCAGATTAAAACTTGAATACACAGGTACAGCTAGCGCCATACAAATATATATGACCAATTGTGTGCTCTGCAATCTAGCTTTATGTCCCTGCTGTTTTTGCACCCTAAATAATATAAGGGCAGGGACCATAAATACTATATTTTTTGTGAAAGTCGCCCAATTCGAGATCTTCCACAGATC
>CAYJLY010000009.1:0-26137 GCA_964371385.1 uncultured Rikenellaceae bacterium | reverse complement strand
TCATGGCGAATCAAATTAAAAGTGTCCTGAGGTGAGCTCATGTTTCCTTGATTGTCCGAGCAATCAATCACACGGAATCTGTCGTCCAAACCCTCGCACGAGAGGTATTCCACACGCACACCCTCCTGAAAACTCAGCGATGCCTCATGGATGTCTTCCTTGCCTTTTAGATAGTCCCTATCGTCGCCTTCACGGGTGGTGGTCAGCGATTTTTTAGTGAAAGCAAAAGGTACATTCAGAAATATCGAAAGATCGGGTTGAGGAATATTATTTTGCTTGTATTCCAAATCAAAGATCCATTCGCGCAACTCTTTTTTCTCACTCTCACTTTTGCATTTAGCACACTGATAGGCGATGTTAGAGTACACATAACGATCCACAATAACTATCTTTCCATCCCCGATCCATCCACGTATCATAGAGGCGGCGTCGGCCCTGTCACCTGCATAGATCAGGGCGATTAGTTGAGGATTGACAGTGTCGATAGCCCCCAGTTCGCCACGCAAGAATTTAGCGATCAATTCGCCATAAACAGGAGCAGTGAAGCGAGGGAAATGCAGGTACTCGACCTCTTTACCCTGTGCCTTGAAATATTCTGTTATTAGGGCTACTTGAGTTGATTTGCCTGCTCCATCGAGCCCTTCGATTACTATAAACATATTTATTCTGTGTTTTTGTATATTCTATCTAAGCATCATCGCAGCACGTTTTACTGCTTGCACGGCGATTTGTACTTCATCTGTGGTATTATAGGGAGCAAACGACGCTCTACACATAGATTCAACGCCATAGTGGGTCATAATGGGTTCCCCGCAGTGCGTTCCGCTGCGCATAGCAACGCCCAGTTTATCAATGATTTGCGCCATATCCATGGGGTGTACACCCTCGATGTTGAAGCTGCAAATGGGAGCCTTACCATCGGTTGTACCATAAATTTTTACACCCTCTACCTCTTGGATAAGATCGTGAGTAAACCTACGATAGAGCTCTGCGCAATGTGTGTGCAGGGCATCTTGATCAAATTGTTTGAGAAACTCCAAAGTCGCTGCAAAAACGATAGCTCCAATATAATTTGAGGTGCCAGCCTCGAATTTTAGTGGCAATTCAGCCCATGTGGAGCCCTTGGTGAGCGAAACGGTCGAAATCATATCACCGCCCCCCATAAATGGAGGCATCGCCTCTAGCAACTCTTCTCGCGCCCATAGCACTCCAAGGCCAGTTGGACCGTAGAGCTTGTGAGCCGAAAAAGCATAGAAATCAGCACCCATCTCCCCGACATTCACAGGGCAATGAACCACCCCCTGACATCCATCCACTAGTAGCTTTGCATCGCTCGTGTGGACAACGGCAGAGATTCTAGCAATATCATTATTAGTCCCTAAGATATTCGAGGTTTGGGTCACAGCCACCAAGCGAGTGCGCTCATCGAGCAGTCCAGCGAGTTTTTCTGTCTCCAATTCACCCTCATCATTAAATGGCAGTACGCGAATTTCTACACCCATGCGCCCACAAACCAACTGCCAGGGCACTATATTGGCATGGTGTTCCATCTCGGTGATAATAATATTATCGCCCGCGGTGAATGCCATTTGCGAGAAACTGTGAGCCACAAGGTTAATCGAGGCAGTCGCTCCTGAGGTGAAAACTATCTCGCGGGGGGAGTTTGCCCCAATGAATTGGGCAATGTTCTCTCGCGCTTGTTCATACTGGGCTGTACACTCATTTGCCATAGTGTGGATGCCGCGGTGTATATTTGCGTTCGAGTGGGTGTAGAGCTGGGCGGCACGCTCGATGACCGCTGAGGGCTTTTGCGAGGTCGCAGCACTATCCAAGTACACCAATGGCTTGCCATTGATCTCTCGGGATAGTATGGGGAAATGATCTCTAAATTCTTTCATCTTTAAAGTCCCTTAAGTCTAGTTCTAAGTTTTTCGAGAACCACTTCTCGTCCCTCAAACTCGCTCACACAAGCATTGATAAAGCCTTCCAAAAGAAGTGTGCGAGCCTCTCTTGGGGAGATGCCTCGCTGGCGCAGGTAGTAGATAGCTTGATCGTCGTTCTTACCAACGGTTGCCCCATGGCTACACTTCACATCGTCGGCATAGATCTCTAGCCAAGGGTGTGTGAGTGCTTTTGCGCCATCGTGCAGCAGAATATTATGATTCTCTTGAAGTGCAACACTTCGTTGAGCGTTGCGCTCTATGTAGATATGCCCCGAAAAACTACTCTCGCCAGAGACCACCCCTTTGAACATCTGCGAACTCTCGCAGTCTTCGACCAAGTGGTTTATCTTTAGGTTGTTTGTTATCTTTTGCTGGGTGCCCACCAAATACAGCCCGTCAACCTGAACCCTAGAGGCTGAGCCAAGTAGATTTACCTGAATATTGCGCACAAATTCCCCCACGCCCAAGTCTAAAACATTCAGATGTAGGCTAGCGCCCGCGGCAAGGTTGAAAATCAGGCTTGATTGTGCACTGGAGCTTAGCTCGTTCACCTGCACATAGTGCATCTTTGCACCAGCCTCCAATTCGATAACTCTATCGCTCTGGCATTGCCCCTCGCTTAGAGTTTGGACTATGTTGCGAGTGAGGCAGGTATTTATTGTTATTTTTTCAATCTCCATTTATTTGAACATACTAAGATTTTGCGCTAGCTGCTCTTTTGAGCTAACGCCTATAATTACGCTGGTGATGCGCTCATCTGTGAGCTGCCAACGTAGTGCATACTCAGAAAGCGACATTCCTTGCTCCTTGGCAGTGGCGTGAAGTTCGAGTATCTGTGCACGGTTACGCTCCACCTCATCGGTTTGTAGGAAACCACTCTCTTTGGCGGCTCTCGAATCGCTGGGAATGCCCTGAATATATTTGTCGGTAAGCTGTCCTTGTGCTAGGGGCGAAAAACTCACACATCCAAGCCCCAATTCTTTGTGGGCAGCGAAGTGCTCTGCCTCTGGTTCGCGAACCAAGAGCGAATATTTCAGCTGATCTACGATCACAGGTGTGCGCAACTCGCGAAGAATAGCAACCGCCTCACGTAGTTTGTCGGCAGGGTATTTCGATAGTCCCACATACAGTGCGCGGCCCGTGCGAACGATATGATCTAGGGCGAGCATTGTTTCTTCCAAAGGTGTATTTGGGTCGGGTCGGTGGCTATAAAATATATCCACATAGTCCAAGCCCATGCGCTTAAGGCTCTGGTCACACGAAGTAATCAAGTGCTTTCGAGAACCCCAATCACCATAGGGTCCATCCCACATTAGGTGCCCAGCCTTAGAGGTGATCACCATTTGATGGCGATGATTAATTAAGCCATCTTTTAGAACTCGACCAAAGGTCTCTTCGGCTGCTCCAGGAGGTGGGCCGTAGTTGTTGGCTAGATCAAAGCAGGTGATACCACTATCGTAGGCATGCCAAATTATTTCTTTTGACTTATTATAATCGTCCTCGGGGCCGAAATTGTGCCACAGTCCCAGTGATAGTTCTGAGAGTTGCAGTCCGCTTTTTCCGCAGTATCTGTATTTCATAGTTTTTTTGGGGGTTATTTGTTAATCAACCAATCATAGCCTTCTGCCTCAAGTTTTAGGGCAAGGGATTTATCGCCCGAGTGAATGATCTGACCATTGTAGAGCACATGCACAAAGTCGGGCACTATGTAATCCAACAGACGCTGGTAGTGGGTGATGACCACTGTTGCGTTGTCGGGGCGGCGAAGTTTTTGAACACCGCTTGCTACGATACGTAGAGCGTCAATGTCCAATCCACTGTCGGTCTCGTCCAAGATAGCGAGCTTAGGGTCGAGCATAGCCATTTGGAAAATTTCGTTACGCTTTTTCTCGCCTCCCGAGAAACCCTCGTTCACCGCGCGATTCATTAGCTTATCGCCCAGCTCTACCACCTGCGCTTTCTCTTTCATGAGCTTAAGAAACTCGCCAGCGGTGAGAGGCTTTTCGCCACGTGCGCGACGCTGCTCACCCAGAGCTAGTTTCATGAAGTTTACTATCGACACACCTGGAATCTCAACGGGGTATTGAAATCCAAGAAACAGACCATCGGCAGCCCTTTGTTCGATCGAACGGCTAAGTAAGTCCTCGCCCTGAAATGTCACCTCGCCACCCGTTACCGTGAAACGCTCGTTGCCTGCCAGAACCGAAGCTAAGGTTGATTTTCCAGCTCCATTGGGTCCCATAATGGCATGCACCTCGCCCGCTTTGACAGTGAGGTTAATGCCCTTTAGTATCTCTTTATCCTCCACTTTTGCGTGCAGGTTCTTTATCTCTAACATTTTTTATGTATTGTTTTTTGTATTAAAAAAAATATTCTAGCCAACACTACCCTCAAGTGAGAGAGCAAGTAGCTTTTGTGCCTCCATGGCAAACTCCATGGGCAGTTGTGCCAACACTTCCTTGGCGTACCCATTGACAATGAGTCCCACTGCTGCCTCGCTGTCTATGCCTCGCTGCATGCAGTAAAATAGTTGATCTTCGGAGATCTTAGAGGTTGTCGCCTCGTGTTCGACAGTGCTGGTGGTGTTTGCACACTCGATGTAGGGGAAAGTGTGAGCGGCACACTCAGATCCAATCAAAAGCGAGTCGCACTGCGAGAAATTCCTACACCCCGTGGCGTTAGGCGCAACTTTCACAAGTCCTCGATAGGAGTTGGTGCTGTGACCAGCCGAAATACCCTTGCTCACAATGCGAGAGCGGCTATTTTTGCCAAGGTGTATCATTTTGGTGCCCGTGTCAGCCTGCTGGTAGGCTTTGGTGAGTGCTACCGAATAGAATTCGCCTATACTGTTGTCGCCTTTGAGTATGCACGAAGGATATTTCCAAGTAATAGCCGAACCAGTCTCAACTTGCGTCCAACTGAGTTTGCTATTATCGCCACGACAAATACCACGCTTGGTAACGAAGTTATACACCCCACCCACTCCATTTTCATCGCCTGGGTACCAGTTCTGAACGGTTGAGTATTTCACATGAGCATCCTTCTCGATAACTATCTCAACGATGGCTGCGTGTAGCTGATTTTCGTCCCTTTGAGGAGCGGTGCAGCCCTCCAAATAACTAACATAAGCACCCTCTTCGGCGACAATTAACGTTCTCTCGAACTGACCTGTGCCTTGGGCGTTGATGCGGAAATAGGTAGATAGCTCCATGGGACAGCGCACACCCTTGGGGATATAGCAAAACGAACCGTCTGAAAAGACTGCCGAATTTAGCGCTGCATAATAGTTGTCGGTGTGGGGTACAACCGATGCCATGTATTTTTTGATCAACTCCGGGTGTTCCTTGACAGCCTCTGAAAAGGGGCAAAAGATAATCCCTAGTCGCGATAATTCTTCGGAGAATGTTGTTTTTACCGACACCGAATCCACCACTGCATCTACGGCAATACCGCTCAAGCGTTTTTGTTCTTCAAGAGGTATACCCAGCTTGTCGAAGGTTTTTAATAATTCAGGATCTACGTCATCCAAACTATCGGGGGCGATATTTTGTTTGGGAGCTGCATAGTAGATTATATCCTGAAAATCAATCTCAGGAATATCTAGGTGCGCCCACTTGGGGTGCTCCAATGTAAGCCAGTGGTGGTAGGCTTTAAGCCTAAAATCTAGCATCCACTGGGGTTCCTCCTTCTTGCGCGAGATAAGGCGTATCACATCCTCCGAGAGACCTTTGCCTATGGTTTCGGTCTCAATGTCGGTTGTGAAACCATACTCGTATTGCTTTTGAGTGAGGTCGTTTAATATTTCTTTTTCGTCTGACATTTTTTATTTGTTGTATTCTTAAAATATACGTTAATAGAAACGATTATCTATTTAACGAAATTTTACATTAATCACTGGCGGCAACTGCCCACGCTTGTGCGAGGACTGCCTCCAGAGTTTTTCCACTCGCTCGACCATTGTCGCATCTTCGCCCGAGGCGATAATCTCAGCTTTGGTGAGACCGCCATCTACCATTTTGATTAGGATACGATCCAGTACGTCGTAATCGGGCAGAGAGTCACTATCTTTTTGATCGGGGCGCAACTCTGCCGAGGGCGCCTTGTCGATGATGTTTTGAGGAATAAGATTCCCGTGGTACTCGTTGATGTAGTGGGCAAGCTCGTATACTTCGGTTTTATAGAGCGAGCCAATAACCGAAATAGCTCCCGAAGTATCGCCATAGAGGGTGCCATAACCCACCATAATCTCGCTGCGGTTAGAGGTGTTGAGCATCAATGCATTTTGTTTGTTGCACACGGCCATCGTTAGCACCATTCTAAGGCGTGCTTGGATGTTTTCCTCTGCCAATCCGCTAGGGGTGCCCTCGAAAATAGGCTCTAGGGTGGCTATTGCTGTCTTATATAGGGGTTCTATCTGCAAGATGTTGTGTTCTATGCCACAGCGTGCTGCCATCTCTAGGGAATCCTCCACCGAATGGAGCGAAGAGTATTGCGAGGGCAAAAGCAGAACTCTTACATTATTTTTACCCAAAGCCTCCACAGCTAGAGCTACCACCACAGCCGAGTCTATACCCCCTGAGAGTGCAATCACTGTTTTTTCGAATCCACTCTTGGTGAAATAGTCTTTTATGCCGCTAACTAATCTATCGTGTATCTCTTTCATTGTACCTATACTTGTTTATTGTTTTATTTTTATCTCAAAGAGTTTATCCCACAGCTTACCTGTGATGTATATCTTGCCCGAGGCGCTATCATATGCTATGCCATTTGCTACGTCTGCCGAGCGTTGGTTGCCGATAGCTTTTGCAGCAGGGCTGATATCTACATAACGCTCAATCTCGCCAGTTGTAGGGTTGATAATAGCTATAAGGTTGTCGAGGTAGATGTTAGCCCAAAGCTTGCCATCTATCCACTCCATTTCGTTGATCATCACAACGGGGCCCGAATCGTCGTGCACTCCAATGCGGCGCACTTCGGCAAAGGTTTCAGGGTCGCGCACTGTTATAACGTTAGTGCCATCGCTCATGTACAGCAGTTTACCATCGGTAGCCAGACCCCAGCCTTCTGTGCGGTAGGAGAACGAATTTATTTGCTCAAGGCTCTGTGGGTCATAGACCAAACACTCGCCTTCCATCCATGTGAGTTGAAAAAGTTTGTCACCGACAAACTCAAGTCCTTCGCCAAAATATTTCTCGTCTAGCTCAATGCTTTTTTCTACCTCTCCAGTTTCGGGATCTACAATTCGCAGGCTAGATTCACCATACTCGCCTGTGCTTTCAAAGAATTTTCCCTCACGTATCAGCAGCCCTTGGGTGTAGGCGTCAGTGTGGTGGGGGTATTGTGCAACAATTTGTATTTGCTCAACGGGGGTCTCAGCCTTGGTGTGGTTTGATTGTTCGCTATTATTGCTAACCACAGCTGTGCCACACGAGCTCACAAGTAGGGTTAGTATAAGTGTTTTCATCATATTTCCGAAAGTTTTTCCTTTGAATATTTGTCTTAAAATAATGCTTCCTCCATAAATTTGTCCAACTTTTTTAAGGGGTAACTCCTTTTGCATGTTTAGTTTTTTTCGCATCCTCCAAAAATCTCTATGTCCTCGCCAGATTGCCGCAGCAAAACTCCATCGCAAGGGGATTAGATAGGTCAGGAGCCTTAGAAAATCGGTGCCAAGGCGTACAAAATACACCGCTGCAAATCTCCCTCGTGGCAAGTTTTTATAGAGCATGGCGATATTGTTGCGGAAGTTGAGGTAAGTCTTGCGGGGCGACCATACAGGTAGCGTCCCTCCCCCGATATGATAGACCACCGAACGAGGTTCGACCATCACACGATACCCCCCTCTTTTGAATCTCCAACAAAGATCTATCTCTTCCATGTGGGCGAAGAATAGCTCTTCGAAACCCCCAAAACTGTGGAACAATTCCCCTCTGACCATCATAGCCGCGCCCGATGCCCAGAAAATCTCGCGAGCATCGTCATACTGCCCCTTGTCCTCTTCGGATGTCATCCCCACAAACCTTCCACGGCAAAAAGGATAACCCAGCGCATCTATAAACCCTCCAGAGGCGCCTGCATATTCAAAACGAGTCTTCTCGGCAAACGACAGTATTTTGGGTTGGATAGCTGCTACATCGGGGTTCTGATCCATCATGCTCTCCAGTGGTTCTAGCCAGTTTTCGCCTACCTCAATATCGCTATTGAGCAGTAGGTAGTATTTTGCTTGGATTCTCTTGAGAGCTCTATTGTATCCACCCGTAAATCCATAGTTTTGGTCAAGCTCTAAAATCTCGACGCTAGGGTAGTGCGCCCGTAGATACTCCAGCGAATCATCACTCGAGAGGTTGTCGGCAACCACAATCCTCGCCCCTGGGGTTCTCTCCAAGAGTATAGGCAAGAATATCTCCAAAAATTGGCGACCATTCCAGTTCAGTATCACTACGGCTGTTTTGCTATTCATCTGCTGCTCCTTTCTCTTGAGGGTTTTCAGATGGATGATGATCTTCGTAGCGATGCTTCCAGCGTTTGTGCGACCACACCCATAGCTCGGGGCGGCGGCGTATCATCTGTTCGAGCTTTTCGGCATATCTGCGGGTAATTTCCTGCGGTGAGAGTTTTTCTTGTCCGTCATAGATTATCTCATAGCGTGCAATGTAGTGCCCACGTCGGGGTTTTTCGATGTGCAAAAACCCCACAGGCATATTAAAGCGTGTGGCAAATTTTTCGACCCCACCCACAAACAATGTCTTGCGACCCAAAAAATCAAGCCAAATTTGTTGGTCGTAGAGTTTGGGGTTTTGATCTGAAACCAACCCCACAGTGTAGCTTTTGTTCTCTTTGATGCTCTGGATCAGAAGCCTTGTTATGTTTGCTTTGGGAACTGTGATACCTCCAAAGCGAGTGCGAATACGATTGAAAATTCGCCCTGCGGTGTGATTTTTCAGTGGGCGATAGACCTCCAACATTCCGCTGCCCTTGTAGTGCAGAGGTAGGCTGGCGATATACTCCCAATTGCCATAGTGTGCCATGGCGGTGATCCACATCTTGGCCCCAAAACTATCATACAATAGGTTTGGGTTTTCAAAGACCATGCGCTTGGAGATTTGTTTTTTGCTAGCAAATGACATAGCGAGCACCTCGACAAAGGTGTCTGCCAATTGGTGATAGAACTTTCTTTCGATCTCGATAATTTCCTGTTGAGATTTCTCGGCAAATGAATTAGTGAGGTTCTCGCGCACTACGCCCCGTCGATATTTCATCACACGGTAAAGCACAAGATACAAAAAATCTGCCACACAAAACTGCAAACGATAGGGCAGCTTTGCAAACAGAAAAATCAAAGGTAGGTATATGTAGTAAGCTATGTTTTTCACCTATCTATTAATGGTTTCACTAAATTTACAATGCAGAATGCCGTTAGTGGCAATCAAACTACGACCAAATACAAAATCATTGCCACCCGAAAAATCAGTGACCTCTCCCCCAGCCCTTTGGACAATGAGTGCTCCCGCTGCCACATCCCAAGGCGCGAGCGAACGCTGGTAGAAACACTCCGCGCGCCCCGCTGCGACATATGCCAAATTGGCGGCAGCCGAACCCAAACGACGAGCGCCATTGGTGGTGCGGTTGAAATGGTCAAAGAGTTTGGTGAAATCATCAATTATATCGCTCGAGTGGTCGTAGGCAAGCCCCGAGATGACCAGCGAATCCTCTATCGCAGAGACCTCTGATACCGAAATTTCTTTGCCGTTGAGAGTCGAACGCGAGTCTATGGTAGCAGCAAAACACTCCCCAGAACTAACGATATACACCACACCAAGTACTATTACCCCGTTGTGCTCCAAGGCAATAGATACGCAGTAGGGCGGGAAATTATGGATGAAATTTGTTGTGCCATCCAGTGGGTCTATAATCCATCGATAGGGCGAACCGTTGTCGGTTTGGGTGCCTTCTTCACCAAGAAAATCGCAGCCTTCGATTAGCTTCGAGAGGCCCTCGACTATCATCTCCTCGGCAGCCTTATCTATATAAGAGACAAGGTTTTGATGTCCCTTGTGTTCTATGCGCGATGGGTCGAAATTTTCGCGCTCACGGGCAATAAATTCGGCTGTCTCTTTGGCGAGCTGGCAAACACTATCTTTAAGTTGTAGGTAGTTCATACCACAAAGGTATTATTTTTTTGCGAGATTGAAAAATTTGCAGCCCGCAGATGGAGGTTATCGCAAAATAATGTATCTTTGTCAAAAATAGGGACAGGGCGAGAATTTTCGCCCTTATCACATGGCTTGATGATGTGATTAAAACCTAAGCATTACACTAACGATTTAATTTATGAATATCGATTTTGCAAAGAGCACCCTAGCGATGATAGGCCACGGAAGTTGGGCAACAGCGCTAGTTAAAATACTTTCGGACAACGGCGTGAGGGTTAATTGGTATGTGAAGAACCCCGAGGTTTTAGAGTCTTTAAAAACTCGTTCTCGTAACCCTAAATACCTCACCAATGTGCGATTCAGTGCATCTTGTCTGGAGTTTTTTGACGATATCAACCAAGCTGTCCAAGGCGCACAGGTGGTGATGCTAGCCACGCCTTCGGCTTTTTTGGAAGATGTGCTATCAGATTTGAGAGTGCCGCTGGAAGATAAATTTATACTATCCTCCATCAAGGGCATTATCCCCAAGGGCTATCTGACTATAGCCGAATATGTCAATGAGAGTTATAATATCCCCTTCGACAATATTGGCGTAATCACAGGGCCTTGTCATGCTGAGGAGGTTGCCCTTGAGAGGCTTTCCTACCTAACTGTGGCAGCCAAGAGCCTTGAGACAGCTGCCAAAATAGGGGAATGTTTCGCAAATCAAAATATCAAGGTGACCAGTTCGACCGACATTTATGGGGCGGAGTATGCTGCGGTGCTAAAGAATATTTACGCCATTGCTGTGGGCATGAGCCACGCGCTGAGGTATGGCGATAATTTTATGGCAGTTCTAATTGCCAACGCAGCTGACGAGATGGATAGATTTATGGAGACGACTTACTCATTCCCTCGCAACACCAACGATTCAGCCTATTTAGGTGATTTGCTGGTGACTTGCTATTCGCAATTCTCACGAAATCGTGCTTTTGGAATTATGATAGGCAAGGGTTACTCTGTTAAATCAGCCCAGATCGAGATGAATATGGTGGCCGAGGGCTATTACGCTACGGCATGTATCAAAAAAGTCCTAGAGCGCTATGGCAAACATGTTGATATGCCTATTGTTGAGGCTGTCTATGGAGTGCTTTATGAGAAAAAATCAGCACGCGAGATGATGAATGGTGTGCTGGATAAGTTGGTTTAAGTACAGAGCATAACGAATAAAAAATAAACAAAATAATAAATACAAAAATGAAAATTGATATTCAAAAAGCGGTCTCATGTTCAGAGCTTAAGGCTCTTGAGGCGGAGATGATTAAATGTAACGAACTTTTGCACACGGGACACGGAGCTGGCAGCGACTATCTTGGCTGGGTGAACTTGCCCAGTGAGATCGATGATGTTCTTTTGAGTGAAATCGAAAATGTGGCGAAGGATCTATCTGAAAAAGCCGAGGTGGTCATCTCGATTGGTATTGGTGGATCTTACCTAGGTGCTAAGGCTGTTTTGGATGCTTGTGGTAATAGTTTCGATTGGTTGCAAAAGGAGCGCAAAGCTCCCTTGGTGTTGTTTGCGGGACAGAACATTTCGGAGGATTATCTAACTGAGCTACTGGCAACACTCGAGGGTCGTTCGATTGCGTGTGTTGTGATCAGTAAATCTGGAACCACCACCGAGCCAGCTATTGCTTTTAGAATTATTAAAGATGAGATAGAAAAACGCTATGGCAAAGCCGAGGCTGCGGGGCGTATAGTGGCGGTGACCGACCAAGCTAAAGGTGCTCTTCGTAAACTTGCCACAGATGAGGGTTATCGCACATTTGTGATTCCAGATAACGTTGGTGGTCGTTTTTCGGTGCTAACCCCCGTTGGCTTGTTGCCTTTGGCTGTGGCAGGACTAGATGTTCGCTCACTAGTGAAAGGAGCGCAAGACATGCAGGCTCAGACCGCAGTTGGTGTGGCGATGGACGAAAATCCAGCAATGATCTACGCTGCTGCTCGCACTGAGCTTTACCGCAAGGGCAAGAAAATTGAAATTCTAGCCAGCTACGAACCCAAACTCGCAAACATGGGAGAGTGGTGGAAACAGCTCTATGGCGAGAGCGAGGGTAAAGACGGCAAGGGTATTTTCCCAGCGAGCGTAACTCTCACTGCCGACCTGCACTCTATGGGGCAATATATCCAAGACGGGGAGCGTTCTTTGTTTGAGAGCGTAATTTCGGTTAAGGAGTCTAAATATGCAATCTCTGTTGAGCATAACCCCGAGGATTTGGATGGTCTCAACTTCCTTGAGGGCAAACGCCTGAACCAGATCAACGATATGGCGCGCCTAGGAACTATGCTTGCCCATGTGGATGGTGGTGTGCCAAATATTGTTCTTGAAATCGAGCGAGTGGATGAGTATAATATTGGCGCTCTGATCTATTTCTTCGAGAAGGCGTGCGGTATCAGTGGTTACGCCCTAGGGGTTAATCCTTTTGATCAACCAGGGGTTGAGGCCTACAAACGCAATATGTTCGCACTGCTTGGAAAACCAGGCTATGAGAGCGAGGGCGAAGAGCTCAGAGCAAGACTTTAAATTAAGAAAACAATCGGGGGCAACTCCGTTTTAAAAAACTAAAAATATAATGTTTGGGATAAGAGTTTTTGGAATCAATAAGCCTCGTACATTTAGAATGCACTCGAGGTATTGGGATAAAGAGGCAGACGAAAAGGAACTTCGTAAGCGCGAGATACTTGGTGACAAGTACGACCCCCAAAACAAGGAGTATGTGCCCGGTTCGATTATTCGCGAAGGGCAGATGCGTCGCCAGCAACACTCTCGTCGCACTAGTGGCGGTGCTCGCACAACGCTGATCCGCTCGGTGATTTTCTTGGCGTTGGCTTTTGCTGTGCTCTATGTTCTGGTGAATTACTATGGCATGGTAAAACAATAGTTCTAGGGGAGGGATTCTGTTGTGGGAGTAATTGAACTATTAAATGCTACGGTTGCCGATCAGATTGCCGCAGGAGAGGTTGTAAACAGACCAGCTTCGGTAGTAAAAGAACTGTTGGAGAATGCCATTGACGCAGGGGCGAAAAACATCAGCCTTAGAATCTCAGGGGCAGGTGCTACTTTGATTCAGGTGGTCGATGACGGGGTGGGTATGTCTAGCGAGGATGCTCTTCTGGCATTCAAGCGCCATGCGACCTCTAAGATCCGCCGCGCGGACGATTTGTTTTCGCTCGTGACCTTTGGTTTCCGCGGCGAGGCCTTGCCTTCGATAGCGTCGGTGGCACAGGTTGAATTGCGCACTCGTCATGTAGACGATGAGATAGGCACTCAGATCACGATTGCTGGTGGTGAGGTTTCATCACAGAGTGCTGTGTCATGCGCAGTTGGTAGCTCGTTTACCATTAGAAATCTTTTCTATAATATTCCCGCGCGACGTGAATATCTCAAAACTCCCGACCACGAAAGGCGCTTGATTTTCTATGAACTAGAAAGGGTGATGATGGGAAATCCTCATATTGGCTTTGTCTATCAAAACGAGAATGATACACCTTTGACTTTGAAGCCCTGTTTGCCTCGTCAGCGCATTGCCCAGATGATCAAACGCACCATCGACGATTCGCTCATACCAGTGCAAGCCACCCTCGGGGATGTGTCGGTCAAGGGGTGGATTAGCAGCCCAAGAAAATATCAAAAGACTATAACTAATACTAGTTTTTTCTTTGTCAATGGGCGCTATATTCGTAGCGCAATGTTAGCTAAGGTGCTCTCTAATGCCTACGGGCGTTTGATACCCCAGGGACAGTACCCGTACTTTTATTTGTTCTTCGAGATCGACCCCTCGCAGATAGATATTAATATCCATCCAACCAAGATAGAGATTCGCTTTGCCAATGAACGCACGGTGAAAGAATTGGTAAGTAGCGCAGTGCGTAGTGCACTGGGGATGGCGAGTGTTGCCCCGACGCTGGATTACAATAATCCTGTGTCGATGGATATTCCAACTTATTCAAGTCTTGGGCGGGATGAACTAGTTCAACCCCCAACTGCCAATGTGAATAATTACAATCCTTTTGCTCTTGAAAATAGTTTTGATAGTGACTTTTCAGGAAAACACCCCAGTGTAGAGACTGATGAATTTACCCCGCTCGATCAATCAGCTGTGTTTGATGCAGAGCGTGTGCCTTTTATGGAAAATATCCCCGAGGGCCTGCTCTCTAGTGATGGCGAACTGCAAACCACTGTAAAGCCACAGCAAGACACGCAGGATTTTCAAGAATTTCCATCAAGTTTTTCTGTCAGCGATAATTCATTCTCACTCAATCAGCAGGACTTCGTAAGCGAGCCTTCTTCTTTTTCTCAATGGCAAGATAGTTTCGCTGAATTTGAGTCTCAATCTAGTGTAAAAAAACCACAAGACTCAACCCAAGAAGAACCCCAAAGTGAGCAAAAACCCAAAGAAGTTCAACCCGAACAACTCCAGCTTGAAAACGCCAGCACGCAGATCCAAAATTCAATAGATCTAGAGCACACTGCCTATCAAACCCTGCAGTGGAACAAAAGATATATCATTGTGACCCTCGCCGAGGGTCTTATGGTTGTTGATTACCCACGAGCTCTTGAGCGTATAAGCTACGAGAGGCTGCTGCGAACTATCAATCTATCAATGGAGTCTCAACGCTTTGTGGTACCTCATTTGTTGGAGCTCTCACTGAGCGAGGCGGATAGAGTTTTGGCATTGAGCGAAGAATTAAACTCGTTGGGTTTTGAGATTGGCGGTATGGGCTCGGGAACTTTGGCAGTGTATAGCATACCTGTGGTTTTGGTAGATAAAGTATCTGTTGAGGATGTTATTGCTTTGCTACTGGAACTCTCCGACACTGGTGAATTTGCCCAAAATATCCGCGAGATGATAGTTCGAGCCATGGCGGGTGCTCGCTCCCGCGAGAGAACTGTGACACTCAGCGGCGAGCAACGTGAGAATATAGTCGCGGATTTACTCGCGTGTAGCCAACCTAATTTCACTCCTATTGCATCGCTGCCCATCATATTTAATATAGATGGCACACAGATAAAAAAGAAACTAAAGGCTTCTTCTAAATAACTCGACATAACTTTTTTTAATTTTAACTATGAATAGAATTTTCAACCCCAAGACCGTAGTAGGCAACCTATTGTTGCTTAATATAGTGGTGTTTTTGGCTCAATATATGTTTCCTCGCTACCATGTGGATATTATAGAGCAATTTGCGCTGTTTAATTTTGAATCCCCATTTTTTCAGCTGTGGCAACCCGTGAGCTATATGTTCCTGCACGGAGATTTTGGGCATTTATTCTTTAATATGTTTGCGCTGTGGATGTTTGGCCAGCAGATTGAGAATGATCTGGGGCAGAAACGCTTTGCGATCTACTATTTTGCAACGGGCATAGGAGCCGCACTGATTCAAATGCTGGTGGGTTATCTGATGCTCGCCAATGCGGGTAATGCTAGCGAGGCTCACGCTCTGTTGATGACCCCAACTGTGGGGGCTTCAGGAGCTGTGTTTGGGATTCTGCTCGCCTTTGGTATGTTGCACCCCAATGAGCGTATTATGCTATTGATTCCCCCTATCCCCTTGAAAGCCAAATGGTTTGTGGTGATTTATGGTGCCATTGAATTGTTTGCTGGTGTTAGAGGAGGTGATAATATTGCGCACTTTGCCCACCTGGGTGGTATGATTTTTGGATTTATCTTGCTTATGGCGTGGAAAAATAAACGCCACAATTTCAATCGTTGGAACTAGCGATACCATCAAAGAGAGAAATCGCCAAATAAAGTCAAAGGAATCATGAATAAGCAGAAGAATAAGAGACCAAAACTAGTGAGATTTATCAATTTTCTATTGATACTCATCACTGTGGTGGGGGCTGTGGCTCTCGCTCTGAGTTATATGGCATCGTGGATTAGCCCCGAGAGCTCAACTCTTATAGCTATGATGGGTTTGCCGCTGTTTCCTTTGATCATTCTTAATATGCTCACTGCGCTGTGGTGGATGTTCCGCCGCCGTGTTTGGATGATAGTGCCGCTACTTGTGGTGTTGGTGGGAGTGGGCAGGGTAGGCGATTTTTATCAACTTCGCTTCACTCGAGGCTATGAACTCCCCGACAAACTAAAAGGTCCTAAGGGTTTTAGTGAAGATGATGTACTGAATGTTGCAACTTATAATGTCCATAGTTTCGCTTATGCCTCTGGTGAATTTTCCTATGAGGCGGCAATGGATAGTGTGTCTAGTTTCTTGCAATCGCAGGGAGCGCAGATTATTTGTCTTCAGGAATACACAACACCCAAAACTGGCGATGTAGAGCATTTTAATGAGCGATTCGCAAATTGGCCCCATCAGTATTTCTTTGCAATCTCGAACTATGGTGTCCGTGATATGGGTATGGCTGTGATGAGTCAATTCCCATTGCGCAATGTTGTGACCCATCAATTTCAGAATACTGGTAATGCTATGATGTCTGCGGATGTGGTGTTAGAGCGAGGCGATACCCTCAAACTCTATAATGCTCACCTGCAATCCACCGAGTTTAATCGCTCGCAACCCCAGGGGCTGACCGCTTTGGTAGAGGGTCCCGATGCCGAAGAGGCTATTGTGGCGGTCGAGCGTTTATTGGCGCGCAATTTTATAAAACGCACCCATCAGGCGCATTTGTTGCGTGAGCAATTGGACTCGCTCACAGGGCGCAACGTTGTGGTGATGGGAGATTTTAACGACACACCCAATTCCTATGTGACAAGCACAGTGCGTGGTGAGGATTTCTCGGATAGTTTCCGCGAGGCGGGCTCGGGTTATGGTTACTCTTATCGCCCGATGAAACACCTCTTTAGGATAGATTATGTCCTCTATAGAGATACGTTTTTCGAGGCTATAGAATATAATTCTCCAAATATACCCTTTTCAGACCACAAACCAGTGGTGGTGCGTCTGTTGAGAAAAAATGAAAACAACTAACAACTTAATATTTTTACAAGACAATGAAAGAGTACATTGAACAAATTTGGCAAGAGCGTTCGCTCGCCCAAACCGATGCAGGTGCAGAGGTTATTCGCACCGTCATAGAGAAGTTGGACAAAGGTGAACTGCGTTGTGCTGAACCCATGGAGGATGGCACATGGAGGGTTAATGAGTGGGTGAAAAAAGCTGTGCTTATGTATTTCCCCATCCAAAAAATGAGAACCATGCACAGTGGTGAATTGGAGTTCTACGACAAAATGGACCTAAAGAAAGATTTTGAAACCCTAGGGGTTAGAGTAGTGCCTCATGCGGTTGCTCGCTATGGTGCTTATATCGCTCCAGGGGCAATCCTAATGCCTTCGTATGTGAACATTGGAGCCTATGTGGGCGAGGGAACTATGGTAGATACTTGGGCTACGGTGGGAAGCTGTGCACAGATCGGTTCCGGAGTGCATCTAAGCGGTGGAGTTGGAATCGGTGGAGTGTTGGAGCCTGTTCAGGCAGCTCCTGTGATTATTGAGGATAACTGTTTCTTGGGTTCTCGCTCGATTGTGGTTGAGGGTGCACATGTTGGAGCTGAAGCCGTATTGGGGGCGAATGTAGTGATTACCGCTTCGACAAAAATCATAGACGTAACGGGTTCTGAGCCAGTGGAGTATAAAGGATATGTGCCGCCTCGTTCGGTGGTGATACCAGGTACTTATCCCAAACAATACCCAGCGGGTGAGTATGGAGTACCATGTGCGATGATTATTGGCAAGCGCAAAGAGTCCACTGACAAGAAAACATCTCTGAACGACTCACTACGTGAGTTCGGAGTATCGGTTTAGGATAGAATCCACGACTTCAAAGAGGGTAAGCTCATTTTCTTGAGCTTACCCTCTTTTGCATGTAAAACTCCCTGAAAGTTAAGATTCATTTAACACTCAGCGGGTGTTTATTACTAAAAAGTTAATTCATGAAATATTAATTTTATTCATAGAACGGTATGTTGATTTTTGTGCCCTGTAAAACAACGCATTTATCACAAAACAACTACTCTTTACCTATGAATCTGTCTTTGAAAAGAAAGAAAAAACTCAATGAAATCCTCTTTATATTTTGGGCTGGAGGTGCAGCATTGCTTTCTTATATGCTGGTGTATGCCTTGCGAAAACCCTATACGGCTGCAACTTTTGAAGGGCTGGAACTTTGGGGGTTCGACTATAAAGTGGTAGTTACCACAATACAACTCGTGGGCTATTTCATCGCTAAATTTGTTGGTATCAAAGTTATCTCAGAGATGAAGCCTGCCAATAGGTTTCGCTTCTTTGTTGGATCAGTGATTTTAGCCGAACTCTCGCTTGTTCTTTTTGGTGCACTACCATTGGGGTTGAATTTTATTGGAATTTTTATTAATGGACTCTCGCTGGGATGTATGTGGGGGGTGATCTTTAGCTTCATTGAAGGACGCAAAGTGACAGACATACTGGCTAGTATTCTGGGAGTGAGCATTGTGTTGAGCTCGGGCATGGCTAAGAGTTTTGGTCTGTTTGCTATGAACGATATGGGAATTTCTGCATTTTGGATGCCTGCAGTTGTTGGTGGGGTTGCTCTTCCTATATTGATATTGCTGGGTTATCTACTAAAACGACTGCCTGCACCCACGGCAGAGGATGTGAAATTGCGCAGCAAACGAGTGGAACTAGATGGTAAGGCACGCATGAATATCTTCCGACGCTATGCGCCTATTATTATTGTCGCACTGGCTGCGAATCTGATTTTGTGTATCCTCAGAGACATCAAAGAAGACTTCTTGGTGAATATCATAGATATGGAAGGGCAATCCTCATGGCTCTTTGCCAAGATAGATACTGTTGTTACTATCTCTGTTCTGATACTACTTTCGCTGTTTACGCTCTTTAAGAATAACTATCGTGCTTTGCTTGTGATGATGGTAATGGTTACTATCTCTTCGGTGGTGATGAGCTATGTGTCCTTTTTCCACGAATCGCTCGCTTTGGGTACGATCACTTGGCTAATGGTTCAGAGTATATCGCTCTATGTGGGTTATTTGACTTTCCAGACCATATTCTTCGATCGCTTCATCTCACATTTTAGAATCAAGGGCAATATAGGATTTTTTGTAGCTATGGGTGATTTTATTGGTTATCTAGGCACTGTTATATTCTTGTTCACCAAAGAATTGTTACAGATTAAGACTGACTGGTTTGTACTCTATAATAATATAGCCTTTACTGTGGGACTAATCTCAATTGCACTTTTTGCAGTGGGTATATATTTCTTGGTGATGCAACACCGACGTAGCAAACAAAAATCCAGTTCTGAGCTAATCTCAGAACAAATAATCGAAATTAATTATCCAACTCAAAATCTAGTTCTCGAAAATGAATAGTTCGTATGATTATATAATCATAGGTGGCGGGCTGTTAGGCTGTGCGACAGCCTACTGCCTCGCGCGCAGTGGAGCAAAGCGTGTTGTACTGTTTGATCGCAATGACATAGGCTCTCAAGCAACCGCAAGAGCTGCCTGTCTACTAACTCGCACCAGATCAAATCTCTCGCTAATGCAGATGGTGGAGGAAACCTTTAAATGTATAGATGAGATAGAGGCTCTCACAGGCGACTCTCTAGGGGTGCAACAGTGTGGCAGTATTACAATAGGCACAAGCGAGGGGTCACTCAATAACCTTCAAGCCCAAGAGCAATATGCCTCGAGCTTTGGAATCCCAAACCAGCGACTCACGCCCGAGCAAACCAAAGAACTCCTGCCTTGGATTGAAGCAGATTCGGTGACCTCGGCACTCTATATGCCCACTGATGGCTTTGTGGATGCAGCAATGTTGTGTGCAGGATATGCACGAGCAGCGAAGCTCCTAGGGGTGGAATGTTATTCGAGAAAGGGTGTGGCTGAGATACTCATCAGTAAAAATGCTATTGAGGGCGTGAGGCTAGAGGATGGAACAATCATCAAAGCCCCTAAAGTAATAAATGCAGGCGGTAGTTGGGCAAACCTTTTGATGCGCCCTCTGGGTGTTGGTTTGCCTTTTAGCCCTGTGCGTAGCCATTTCTATATTAGCGAACCACGAGAGGATATATTTCCAACAGGCCATCCCTATGCCATAATTCCTGATGCAAGGGCTTTCACTCGATCGGATCTTGGGGCTTTGATGATAGGACTCAGGGAGAGTGAGTGTTTGGCTTTCAATCCCAGTGAACTCAGTGCATCGATAGAGGATTTCGATTTCGAGCGTGGCTCTAAATGGACAGTTCTAGATGATTGTGCTCCAGCGTTCAAAAACTACTTCAAGGCAATAGACTCTCTGGGAATTGCTCACTATGTTTCGGGGCCTTCGTGTTATGTGCCCGATGCAAAATTTGTGGTGGGAGAGATAGATAATTACAAAGGCCTGTATGCGGCGTGTGGGTGTTGTGGAGCAGGAGTGGCTGTGGGGGGTGGCATAGGGCGCTTGATGGCAGAGATAGTGTTGGGTGAAGAAACTTTCGTGGATGCCTCGCAATTTTCGCCCTCTCGTTTTGGAGAGGTGGATCCATTTAGTGTGGAGTTTCAAAAAAGCTGTGCTGACGCAAGATCGAATAAAAAAGGAGGTTGATTTTATTTAAATTTACAGAACAATTATGGAAAACTACATTGTATTTCTAAAGCAAATACCTGCATCCACCAAAATTAAAATAGATCCACAGACCAATACTCTTGTACGCTCATCGGGTGCCACACGAACTAATCCAGACGATCTGCATGCCCTACAAGCGGCACTGTGGCTCAGAGAACAGCATGGAGGCAAGGGTGATGTGATTGCAGTCACTATGGGCCCACCAAGTGCTAAGGATGTTCTTATTGAAGCACTAGCCCATGGTGCCGATCGAGCTGTGCTTGTGAGTGATCGAGCATTTGCAGGTAGCGACACATGGTGTACGGCTTTGGTTTTGGCTAGTGTTGCAAAAAAAATAGGAGGCTACAAAGCTTTGTTTTTTGGAGTGATGGCTCTTGATGGCGACACCGCACAAGTTGGACCTGAAACCGCAGCTCTATTAGATCTGCCTCAAATTACCTCACTTGTGGGGATTGACAAAAGCGATGCAGATTGCCTATGGATAAGTCGCAATACGGGTGGTTATCATCAAGAACTAAAAGTGAAGATGCCCGCTGTGGTGATGGTGTCGAAGTTTTGGGCAAAGATGCCACATTTGAATCTCAATGGATGGCGTAGAGCTCAGACCATAGAAATTGAAGTGGAAGATGCCGCAAGTCTTGGTATAGACCCTAGGAGCGTTGGGTTGAATGGCTCGCCAACTCGAGTAGTCGAGACTTATGTACCCTCCCATCAAAAAGACATTCAAATTATAGCTTCTGTAGAGGAACTAAAAAATATTATTGAGCAAAATATCTAGTACGCAACATCAAAATGGATAGCATGAAACTACTCTTAGACAACGAGAAATGTAGCACTTGTGGAGTGTGTATACAAAAATGTGCATTTGGCGCACTAAGTTTTGCCGCCAATGACGATTTGGTGATAGATGAAATGCAGTGCCGCCTGTGTGGAGCCTGTGTTAGATTCTGCCCCTCGGGAGCACTCCACCTTGAGGAAAAAGTACACACCAGCTCTGATAACTCAAGTGGAATCTGGATTTTGATACAAACCCTCAATGGACAGATTGTACCTGTGAGCCTTGAGCTGTTGGGCAAGGCGCGCGATATGGCAGACAAACTCTCAGAAAGTGTTTCTGCGGTTCTCATTGGAGAGGGCGTGTCTACGCTGTGTGAGGAATTAATAGAGCGAGGCTCAGATGTGGTCCACCTTGTGGATAATTCAGTTTATAGATATCCAATAGACGAAAATATTGTTGAGGCGACAGCCCAGATTGTTCAAAACTACAACCCAAGAGTGCTGCTTGTGGGTGCTACAAAACAGGGAAGAGGAGTGTCAGCTCGACTGGCTGCGCGCCTTTCTACGGGGCTTACTGCCGACTGTACGGAGCTTGATATTGACCCCAATGAAGCTTTTTTGTTACAGACTCGACCAGCCTTCGGGGGAAATCTAATGGCAACTATCAAGACGCCTTATCATCGCCCTCAGATGGCATCTGTTAGAGAGGGGGTGTTTGCATCTCTGGACAGAGAGCTGGGGAGAACAGGAGAAATTATTGTGCACGATGCCAGTGGATTCCAAATAAATTCAAATATTGAGCTTATTTCACACTCTAGCTCTAAGCAAGCGCTCGGTAATGATCTCTCATCGGCGAAAATCCTAATTGGTATTGGGCGTGGGGTTGGTAAAAAGGAGCTTGTTGCTAAAATACAAAAATATGCTCAGAGTATTGGCGCTTCAATAGTTGGTTCTCGTGCAGCGATCGAGGCTGGTCTACTCGAAGCCTCACTTCAGGTGGGACAGACTGGTATGAACATTGCTCCCGATCTATATATTGCCCTAGGCATTAGTGGTCAGATTCAGCATACTGCAGCCATAGGTGCCTCAAAAAAGATCATTGCCATTAATTCCGACCCCGCGGCACCCATATTCAATATAGCTGACTATGGTTTTGTGGGGAGTGTTGAGGATGTTTTGCCACTTCTAGAGCGTGGCCTTTAGTTGGAGGGCTTACATCATGCTCTGGTTCATGCGCCTAAATTCTACGGGCGAGGTTCCATAGCGGGCTTTGAATATCTTATAGAAATATCCTATGCTCGAAAATCCGCAATTGTGACAGATTTCCTTGATGGGCATGCTGGTCATAATGAGCTGATTTTGAGCATAATTTAGCTTGTGGAGGTTCATTAAATCGGTGGTGGTCATGTTGAAGTGCTTTTTGATACTCTGATTTACATAGGCAACACTTCGATTGCACAGCTGTATGAAACGCTCCGTTCCACCCATAAACTCCCGCGGATTATTATACTGTGAAATGGCAATATTGAGCCAATCGTGGGCATTGGTTTGAGGGGTTTGGGCGGAATAAAATTTCTCGAGAGTGCGAAATATAAACAAAAACAGCGAGTCGAGTTGAAGGTTACTTCTGTCGCTATTGATGGCCTCGGTGATACGCAGCGAGATACGTTTGCGGATAACTGGTGGTAATACTATATGAAAAGGCACTATGGACTCACTCCAAAAGAAACTATGTGAGGTTGGGAAGTATCTCGATTTGAAAAAATTGAGTGTCTTGATGTCAAAAGCAATGTTCACAATAGAGAGTTTCTCTTTGGGATCGGGCATAAAATAATGCACGTCCTGTGGGCGTATCATACAAAGAGTGCCTTTCTCAAGAGCGACCCTCTGTTTGTTGATACACTGAAAACCCTTACCGCTTTCGACCATAAACATCTCGCAGTAGTTGTGGTGTTGGTGGGCAGAGATATCACCCGAGGAGCTCATGGTGGTACGCTGCACAAAGTATGTTTCCTCGGACTGTAGGAAGTCCTCTATTTTGAAATTCTTAGCTTTCATGAGCCCAAAGTTAGCAGTTTTCTTTTACAATAAAAATTTATGGAATCCACTTAAATTATAAGCTCTAAGGATCAGAGCAAATCTTTGAGTCCTCAAGTTTGTGCCTAAAACGATATTTCTGCTCCAAACAAAACCCCTAATTAAATGATATTTAATTAGGGGTTTTACTGTCCTGGAATCAACGTTGTAGTATTATTTGGGTTCGATATTTAGTTGCTTTACTTCAATGGATGCCCTCAGCAATAGCTCTATCCCTTCGGTGCTGTGGTACTCATCGCAGTAAACCACACGACATATACCAGCCTGAATAATAAGCTTTGCACACTCAATACAGGGCGATGCCGTGATATAGAGCGTCGCACCTTGGGACGAGGAACCACTACGAGCCACCTTGGTGATGGCGTTTGCCTCGGCATGCAGCACGTATGCCTTTGTTTTGCCCGAGATCTCGTCCTCGCATATGTTTTCAAAGCCAGCTGGTGTGCCGTTGAATCCATCTGATATGATCATCAAATCCTTGACTATTAGTGCTCCGACCTTACGGCGTATGCAGTAGGAGTTTTCTGCCCAAATGCGAGCCATGCGCAGGTAGCGCATATCTAGGAGTTCCTGTTTGTGCTGGTGGTATCCCATTATTGGTTTTTAGTTTGAAAAAAAGTAGTTATTAAGAAAAATTTAGCCATCCTCTAAAAGAATAGGTGCCCTCACGCCCACGTAGTTTTAAGTTGGCGGGACACCTAATTAAGGTTAGATTTTAGCCTAGGGCAAATGTTTAGTGTTTCTTGCGTTTTGAAATTTGGCTTTTGATAGCCTCCGCGCACAGATCTACCGCCTCCTCGAAGGTGTGAGCGCGCTTCTCGGCAACCATGTCCTCGCCAGGGACGTTGAGTTTTACGGTGGCAACCTTATTGCCATTTTCGCTGTCTTTTTCGAGTTTGAGGATAACCTCGGCATCGATTATTTTATCGTCAAAGCGATCTAGTTTATCAAGTTTTGCGTTAATAAATTCATTAAGTTTTTTGTCTGCATCAAATTTTACAGTCTGAATAGTTACGTTCATAGTAGTTGGGTTTTTGGGTTCGACTTAAAGTTTGTGAATATTTTAGTTTGGGTTTTATTGCGTGTCTTTGTTTTTGTGCGCCTTGTTGTACTCTCTCTTTAGTTCCTCGATAGAGGTGTGGGTGTAGCGCTGGGTAACACTCAGTGAGCTATGTCCGAGCAACTCTTGTACCACCCTGAGTGAGACGTCTTGGCTCACTAGGTGAGTGGCGAAACTGTGGCGCAGGCTGTGGGGGCTCAACGAGGGGTCTAGCCCTAGACGTGCAAACCAACGCTTTATGATGTAGTAGAGTTGGTAACCACTCAGGGGCGATGAATCTAGTGATAAAAGTACATGATTTTTTGCAGAATTACAAATTATTCCTAGCTCTTTTTGCAATAAAATCATTTTTTTTATCTCCTCGCTAACTTTTTCTAGCATTGGGATGCTGCGCCATTTGCCGCCCTTACCTTGGATGTTAAGAGTGTTTTGGGCAAAGTCTATATTCTCGAGGGTGAGTTCGCTTAGTTCGCCTCGGCGCAGGCCTGTGGTGTAAAACAGTAGGATTACAGTGTGTTGGAGTTGTTTTTTGTATTGTTCATCGAGAGAATCCAGGGATGCTCGCGCGTGGGAAGTTTCCTCTAAGAGTTCTAGGGCTTGTTTTTGACTGAGAAAGCGGGGTAGGGGCTTGGTTTTTTTGAGCCACGAGATTAATTGTGCTGGGTTTTGCTGGATTATTCCTTGGGCTAGGGAGTATTTGAAAAACGACCGCAAGCAAGCGATAGTGCGGTTTATTGAGTTTGCAGACAACCCCCTCTCGCTGAGGGTCATCACATAGGTGCGAATATTCGAGCGTGAGATGCTCTCAATGGTGCTAGAGCCCGAGTTGGCGAGCCACTGAGTAAAGCTCTCCAACTCTCGCCTGTAAGCGGTTACGGTGTGCCCAGAGGCTCGTTTTTGGAGCCTTAGATGGTCTATGAATTTGTCGATTTCCGCTTGCATGTGTTCTTTGATTGGAGGGCTGGTATGTATGCAAATTTACATATTTTTTGTGTTATTTGGTGATCCCTTCCAGAAAATTATTACCTTTGTGATTCTCTAGCACGCAATTTGAGTGAAAGAGAGAAGTGAAAAACACTACAAACAATTTTCGGGGCTGACCGGTTTTGACAGTATCGAAAGTGCTGAGTGTAAGCGTGTCGAGCGTTGTAAGGAGAGCTCGTTAAAGTGAACTTATCACAATTTAAATGGCAATTCAAGCTATCAACTCGCTGCCTAACCTTACGGAATGTAACGTTGCTTAATCCCTCTGGCCTAGGATGCCGGAGCGACGAGTACCCGAGATGTAGTAGACCGCTTTTAGCTCTACATTTCAATGGGTATCATCCAATTAAAAGATAGCCCGTGGGGAGCGTTGACCCTCGAGCGAAATAAAGACGATAAGCGACAGCCAAAGGGGGCCTATTCCCGTTGCAGTTGATGAAAACCAAAGATAGGCTACACACGTAGAAAGCCTTGGGCTTCATATTTGGACGAGGGTTCGACTCCCTCCAGCTCCACA
>CAYJLY010000008.1:48360-67165 GCA_964371385.1 uncultured Rikenellaceae bacterium | reverse complement strand
CCACTGGGCAATCTTTTTGTTTGTTTCTCAGGGAGTACGCTGCGGGTGAACTGATCTCGCAGGAGAGCAGGGCTGGAGCGTACGCCCTGTTGTGCGAGCCCGCACTGGGTAGTAATTAATGACTGCTGCTACGGCTCGTGGTTGACCGTGCGGCTAGCACCTCCCGCGGGGGGGAGCGAACGCGCAGCTATTAGTATTTACTCACTTAAATGCATACCAATTACTGCAAGTACTACTAGCACCGGCTGCGTCCTTTATTTGCATTATCCCATTAAAGAGCATACCAAATCACTGCAAGTGCAGCTGTCACCGACACGGATGCATTGCGTCTTTATTACGACATCTTCAAATCCACTGTTCATGCTGATTGTGACTGCTGGATTTAAATGTCACCTAGTACTGCTGGTATTACAGCTAGTACTACTGCCAATTGCCTCTGTAGTAGTATACCATTATAAAAAAGCGTGTCGAGAAATACGAATCTCAACACGCTTAAAACAATAGTTTGCTTATAGTATAATATATAGACTATCGGTATTTAAAAGCTAAACTTAACCCCTACAAAGAAACTTCTAGGCAAAACTGGACCATAGATATATCCAGCATCTTTATCTAGTCCTGCGTCTAGGTCGGGTTGGAATTGATCGAAGATATTTTTCACACCACCACTAATCTCAAGGTTTAGGTCAGACTTCAAAGGAATGTCATAGGCAAGGCGAATGCCAAGGTCATAGAACTCTTGAGTTGTGGTTTGGCTATCCTCTGCGATGTAGCCTGCCGCGTGTTGAACCAACATCGAACCTGTATACACAAGCGAAGTATTTACCAAGAAACGCTCCCATGGACGGTAGTCTACAGTTAGATAACCATAGTTGTCGGGCGAACGGAACATGCGATCTTGAGACGTAAGAGCTGGGTTGTCGCTCCAAGAAACATTCTCTGTATATTTGCTTTGTTGGATAGTGAAGCCAGCCTGAATATCAAGCGTGCGCTTGAATGACGCACGAGTCTCAAAGTTAATACCTGCCACTTCGGCACCACTAGCGTTGTAGCGCTCAAGGAGTAGGTTTCCTTCTGCATCATATCCAAGTTCGCGAAGTGCGAATACATCGGTCAGTTGAGTGAAGAATCCCTCAACCATGAAATTTACTTGCCAGTTGTTCAATTGTTTGAAGTAATCGAACGAAAGGTTAAGGGTGTTAGAGTATTCAGGCTTTAGACCTGGTGCAAGTTGGATCAGAGATACTGCGCCACCCACTGCCTCAACGTGTAGATCTTCGTCATATGCCTGAGGAGCGCGGTAACCACGAGCATAACCAGCACGAAGTGAAATATCATCATTTGCAGCAAAACGAAGAGTTGCGCGAGGTGAAACGATAGGTTTGTCAATTAGGTTATGTTTGTCGATGCGAGCGCCTAGAAGGATGGTCCATTTGTCGTTGGTCCAGTCGTTTTGAGCGAAGAAACCAGCCGCATTGGTGATTTGCTTAAGATTACGGCCATAGCCCAACATTTGATCGTGAAGGTTGTTGTATTTGAAATCAGCACCTAGAGTCAGCGTAGCGGGCATGAACCATAGTTTCTCGAACGAGTGATTCCACTGTGCACCTGAGTTTACAGTAAGGTCTTCGGTGTTGCCGTAGGCGTTTAGATCTTGTCCCGCACCGAAGTACGAGTCTCGATAGATTTGTTGTAGGCCAGTGTAAACCGATACGGTATTGTTACCTTTAACGAAGTCCCAAGCGATAGAACCTGTATTGATTTGATGGGCTAGTTGCTCGGCGATGTCAGCCTCGTGAGCTGGGCGATCAAACATATTACCACCACGACGATCCTCGTTGATGCGGTGGTATTCAATAGTGATTTTCGAAGATGAACCTATTTTTTGGTAACCACGCAAACCAATAGTTTCGTTACCTAGCATAGGGATTTCAGAGAAGCTATCACCATTGCGGTCATACTCCTTGCGATCGCGAATCATACCAAAGATAGAAAGACCTGTGCGAAGGTCGTCGCTCACGATAGAACCGTTGATTGAGGTGGTGATATCTGGTGCAACCCAACCCATAGACATAGTTTGGTTAGAAATTTCAAAAGAAGAACGAGTAGGTTCTTTGGTAATGATATTCACAATACCGCCAATGGCGTTAGCACCATAAAGCGCCGATCCACCTCCACGGATAACTTCAACGCGCTCGATCATAGAGGTTGGCATCTGCTCTAGTCCATAGACCATACCCAGAGAGCTGAAAATTGCGCGACCATCCAGAAGTACCTGTGAGTATTGTCCCTCAAGGCCATTGATACGTAACTGAGGAACACCACAGTTACCACAGTTATACTCCATGCGAAGACCTGGTTGGAAATCAAGTACTTCAGCAGGAGTTACAGCTGCACGGTTTTCGAAAGTCTTATCACCCATTACGTTCACTACCACTGCTGCTTCGCGTTTCTTGGTTGCATAGCGGTTAGCAGTCACAACTACTTCTTCGGCTGCAAGTGTTGATGTCTCGAGCGATAGTGTTATTCTGCGCTCCATGGCCTCAGCCACATCAATTTCCTTTGAATTAGCGGAGTAACCCACGTATTTCGCAGTGATAGTGTAGTGGCCCTCTGGTACACGAGTAATTGTGAAATGACCATGTTCGTCGCAAAGAGTTACGTGGTTGGTACCCGCAATCATTACGGTTGCAAATGGGATATGCTCGCCAGTTTCGGCATCTAACACATGGCCATTTAGAGTGTAGCGTTTCTTTGCGTTTTCCTCCACCTCGATAGAGGTGTTGCTTGAAATTGCAGGGTTATCCGCCAAGATGCTTGCATTGGCCGACAGAGCTAGCGCCATAGCTGGCAGTAGCAAAAAGTGTTTTTTTGTCATTATGTTTGTTGTTGATTAAGTTTTACATGCGTAAAATAGTAGCATCATAGCTCGCGCTACAACACCACAGAGCATAGCACAGCTACACTGGGAGACTTAAACTAATAAGTCAAGATTTTTCTTGAGAAATGGGTTTAAACATCACTAATCCACGATGATTAACACCAAAGATTAAATACTCTTGAGGATGGGTTTGGGATATATATGTAGGATCAATGGGGTAGAGCAGAGGCTTGAAATTAAGCCACACAAACGCCTATAGATTTACCCATAGAAACACCCACTGGGGGCGCGCGAGAAGATTTGCGCCTTCCAGCAAAAAGAGACTCAGAGGTCTCGGGGAGAATGTAATAGTGATTATCAAAACACAGTTCCTGGGCATTGGGCACAGGACAGTAAAGATCACCTAGTGTGAGATTCGAGGCAGCAGCAATATTATGCAGCTCAAAAGATGTGTGGCTGTGTTGCGCTGGAGATTCTTCGGCAAAGGGGTGGGAGTGGGCGACCCACTGACCATCTTGGAAGTGTTGGTGAGTGAAAGCTGAGGTATAGATCCAAAAAGAGGCGAAGAGCAACATAAGTAATGTTATCTTAGCCGAATTTTTAAAAATCTGTATGCTTTGTGCTCTTCTCAAAATTATTAGTCGAAAACCTATGCTTTTTTCTGTTCTATTTTTCGCTTTATATAAAACATGATACAAAAATACGTGCTAATATTGGGGTTTCCAAATATTAGCACGTATTTTACCTTATTTTGGGTATAGGTATCTTGGGGTCCTCTTCCCCTTAAAGTCGCACTTTAATTGCGATACCACCCCCTATCCAGTATTGAGGTGAATTGTTTATCCCTGGGTTGAATTGTATGGTTGGCTCGAGATAGAGCATCTCGCGGTAAAGCGAAATATTGTGCGAGATCTGTAGTTTCATCCCCAGCACGCCTTTCTCGCTCCACGGCAACTTATCCATGTCCTGATCGCTGCTATACATAAAATCATAGCTGGGGCCCACCGTGAAATTCATATACTTCCAATAGAACTTATAACCCGCAAACAGGTGAATATACAAATTACGAGTGGGGCGACCATTGTCTACGCCACTTACCCCCTTGTAGGATTTATTGCGTGAGCCTAGAGCAAACTTAAATCCGCTGCGGTTAGTGAACCTCATCTCGAATAGAGCTGCAAGGTTTACTTTTGCTTGCAGCTGCTGCCCCTGTGGATTTCCATTAGTGGGGTGCTCGAACATCATTTCGGGCCCCACCCATATTGCCCGAGCAAGGTTCGGGCCTGATCCCCGCCCGCTGGATGAGATTTTCACTTGGCCAAAGCAGACACTACTGCCCAAAGCGAAAACTAGCCCTAATATTAATGCCCTAACAACTCTCATCGCCACTCTCTAGTTTTTGCCAGCACGCTTGCGGTCGTTCTCATCAAGGAGAATCTTACGCATACGGATAGCATTTGGAGTTACCTCAACATACTCATCGCCTTGGATATACTCTAGTGCCTCCTCAAGGGTGAAAGGAATTGCTGGAGCGCAGAATGACTTATCATCAGCACCCGAAGCACGCATATTGGTTAGTTTTTTAGTCTTGCAGATATTCAATACCAAATCATCGGCACGAGAGTTCTCGCCAATAACCTGTCCGCAGTAAACCTCGTCGCCGGGGGTCACAAAGAATTTTCCACGATCCTGCAACTTAGCGATTGCATAGGCTATGGCAGTTCCAGTTTCCATACAAATGAGCGATCCGTTATTGCGTCCTTCAATTTCGCCACGGAAAGGCTCAAAGTCCTTGAAACGGTGCGAGACAACTGCCTCACCAGCCGTAGCGGTAATCAAGTTGGTACGTAGACCAATCAAACCTCTTGATGGAATCTCAAACTCCAACACCGCACGCTCATCGCGATGGTCTATATGCAGTAGCATACCCTTACGGCGAGTAACAAGCTCTATGGCACGACCCGACATTTCCTCTGGAAGGTCAATGGTTAGGTGCTCGATAGGCTCGCATCTTACGCCATCAATATTCTTGTCCACAACTCGTGGTTGTCCCACCTGAAGCTCGTATCCCTCACGACGCATGGTCTCGATAAGAACCGAGATATGAAGAATACCACGACCGAATACTCTGAATGAATCAGCTGTTGGGCCGTCTTTTACTTTTAGTGCAAGATTTTTTTCAAGCTCTTTTTCCAAACGATCCTTAATGTGGCGAGTGGTTACGAATTTACCGTCGCGCCCAAAGAAAGGCGAATCGTTGATGGTAAATAGCATACTCATAGTTGGTTCGTCCACAGCGATAGGAGCTAGTGGTTCTGGGTTTTCATAATCAGCAATAGTATCGCCAATCTCAAAACCTTCGATACCCACCACTGCACAGATGTCACCACAACGTACCTCGTCAACTTTCGCTTTACCAAGGCCCTCGAATAACATCAATTCTCTGACCTTAGATTTTACCATAGAGCCATCTCTCTGGCAAAGAGTTACGTTTTGACCCGATTTAAGCACACCGCGCGATAGGCGTCCGATGGCAATACGTCCAACATAGGGAGAGTACTCAAGCGAGGTAACCAACATCTGAGGCGTTCCTTCAATTAGCTGAGGTTCGGGGATTTCATCTATAATAGCATCCAAAAGTGGAGTGATGTCGCTGCTTGGATTTTGCCAATCTTCGCTCATCCAGCCCTGCTTTGCCGAGCCATAGATGGTTTTATACTCCAATTGGTGTTCGTTAGCATCGAGGCTAAACATAAGGTCAAAGACCTGCTCATTAACCTCGTCAGGGCGACAGTTTTCTTTGTCTACTTTATTGACCACAACGATGGGTTTCAGACCCAAGCCAAGAGCCTTTTGCAAAACAAAGCGAGTTTGAGGCATAGTACCCTCAAAGGCATCCACTAGCAGCAGCACGCCGTCTGCCATATTCAACACCCTTTCGACCTCACCCCCGAAGTCAACGTGACCTGGAGTATCGATGATATTGATTTTGTAGTCTTTATACTGAACCGAAACGTTTTTGGCAAGGATGGTAATCCCCCTTTCGCGTTCTAGGTCGTTGTTGTCAAGGATCAGTTCGCCGTCCGATGATGAAGAATTGTCTCTAATTAGTTTTCCTTGGAGAATCATTTTGTCGACCAACGTAGTTTTGCCGTGGTCAACGTGTGCAATAATCGCAATGTTGCGTAGTTTCATTTTATTATTTTAAGGATTTGCTTTCTTCTACACTGAAAAAAGCTTATTTTATTTCAAATCTAAAGTCGCAGGGAGAGGAGTTTACTCGAAAGACACCTCGATGTTGGGTATGTCGCTTTGTGGAGTCTTTATATCGGGGTTTTGTATCACACCATGAGGTAGATCGCTTTTACTGGGCGATAGAGGCATGTCGAGCTTCACATCAAGGGTGGTTTTATCATCCCATGCCGACCAATGCTTTGCTAGTGAGTCCTTTAGGTGTTTTTGCCATTGATTTACCGAAGTGTTTATCTGTGATTTCACACCCTCTTTATTAAATCCATAAATAGCTTCACGATATGTTCTGCCATTACCAAAGGTGAACACTAGTTGGCGTTTTAGGGTTGTTGTTTTGTTGGATTGCCATGTTCTCGAGGGTGGTATCTTGCGCAAGCCCTCCACTATGACAATATCCAGCCACCGCACCACCGAACGAGTGATGTTAATATCGGCTATGCGTCCCATTGGATCAATAGAAATTTTGCAGCTCATATAACCGTTGACTTCCTTGGTCGATCGGCCATCGGGTACCTCAAGAGTAAGATTTTCGGAGATATAGCGTATCATCTCGTTAGCTTGGTTGTCCGAACCATACACGGGGGATACTCTCTCGAAGTTCTGCGAGAAAGCGCAGCTCAACGAAGCCACTAGGCCTATAAAACTAAAGATTATTTTCTTCATACAAGGGGTCTATAATGATATTCCAAGTTGCAAAGGTAGGCTTTTTTTCTTAAAAAACCGCCTTGCTTTCTCTGCAAATACGCCCTCTTGACACTAAATGTATTGGATTAATCGCTCATGTGCTGATTCGCAGCACTATCGTTGGTGTGATTGTGAATCATACCTATGGCCTCCAGATACGAGTAGGTGGTCACTGTACCCATATACTTAAAGCCTCGTCTTTTGAGATCTTTGGATACCATTTTGGCTAGGGCGTTACCACTTGGATTATCTTTATTTTTATTAGAGATAGTCTCCCAACCCGTAAATGTCCAGATGTATGAGCAAAACGATCCAAATTCTATTTGTACATTAATAAAGGCCTTGGCGTTTGCAATAGCGGCACGAATCTTGCCTTCGTTGCGCACAATAGATTTATTAGATAACAGTTCCTCGACCTTTTGGTAGTCGTATTGAGCTACTTTCCATATCTGGAAGTTATCGAATGCTTCTTTGAATGCCTCGCGTTTTTTGAGTATCATGAGCCACGAGAGCCCGCATTGAAAACACCCCAGCACCATCATCTCAAAGAGATGTTGATCGTCGTAACTGGGCACACCCCATTCATGGTTGAAGTATTGGCTATACACTGGGCAGCTCATAGCTGCGCGAGAATTGCATCGTTTCATGGCTTAATTTTTTGTTTTGCGTGAATAAGGGGGTGGGGGTGGTTGCAAACATATAAAAGCTGAAGCGCGTGTATTTTGAAAAAAAGCATAGAATAACAGAAGTTTAATACATATTAAAAATCTGTTATAAGAATTATAACACAAAGTTATGATAAATATCTCACATATCCAAAGAAACACAATATATTTTTTGTTTCCCTTGATCGTACTATGTTAATGGATCTTACTCTACAGAATTTTCCGACCCTTGATCGTTCTCCTCTTTGAGGGCATTGCGTTGGCTGCGGCGGGCACGTCTTTCCTCCAAATAGCGCATGTAGCGAGCTTTCAGGTCAGCCCAACTTTGGAAGCCTTGACGGAAATACAATCCTATGCCACTCTCTTGTAGACCTTGTGATTCATCGAAACGATCGATTACTCTAGTAAAGCCTTTCATCGAGAGAGTTTGCGCCTTGTTGAGCATCACGGTGATACCCCCCTCGCCCGTGAAGGGATTTTGTTGGTTGGTACTCAATTCGCCAGCGGTGTAGTTACCCTCTGCCTCAATGAATAACTTGTCTTCCAATAAGCTAATAGATGCTTGCACGCCAACCTCTTCGGAGTTTTGCGAAGTGCGGGGACGGAAAGTGGGACGAATCCTGAGGTTTTGGGTTGATATAAGGTTGGAGATTTGATTGGAGATAAACTCAAGGCCTGTGGTCGAGAGGATAGAGCTACCCATAGAACCTATGCCAGAGGCACTCATATCGGGCATAAATGCACCAGAGACAAACAGTGACATAAACTGCATGGACAGCGCTTCCTCGGTATTGAGCGAGTTGCGAATAATGTTCTGAGTCTCGGGAGTAGCGTTTGGGGCAGTTATATCGAAGGCGATACTCGGGCTCATCAGTCTATCGGTGAGCTTAATGCCGCAGTTTATATTAGTTTTGCCGCCACCCGAACCTACCACTCCCGAAAGAGGTTCGATAGAGGTTCGTACTTTGTAGATCCCTGTAAAATCAACCAAAGGATTTGCAGCATCGCCTGTCCACATCAAGCTCCCACCCGAGGCAAGGTTGAAAGTCTTGTCGGCTATGGCAAAAATCAGGCGATAGGTTCCTTGTTCTATATTCACAGGCCCCTGCAGCGAGAATATATCTTGAGTTGGGTTAATTTGCATTTGCAGTCGCCCGCGTCCACGCCCCGTGATGATGTTCTCCATCAGGGAGTTAGTGTAAGAAATAGTGGCTAGGGTGTTGGGCAACACTTGCAGATCGAGTTTTATGTCTAGCTCGTTTTCGAGTTTGACTTGCTGCTTTTTGCGGAATTGCATATATTTTGCCCTAATGCTATTGGTCTCTACCCTAGAGCTCGAGTCGCTCTTGTCTATGAAGGTCAGAAAAGTCGATTGGTCTATGGTCGAAATATCGGTAAAAGGCATAACGATGTTCGAGTTGAGAGCAGTCTCGCCCGAGATCACAATATTTGTATTGCGCTGGGTGCCCGAGATTTGCATAGTCCCCGTGCCATAGGCCTTACCATAAAAATAAGGGTTGTCTTTGGTGGTGGTATTCAGCGCCAGCATATCCTCGAACTGCGCGTTCACCCCAAATGTCATATTCTTAAAGTACTCGCTATCGAAAAACGCATCGAGCATACCCCCTCTGCCCTCTGGATCGATTATGGTGGTGGGCTCTAGCGAGAAGCGATTGTTTTCGACCTTCACTTGCCCTCCCAAGGCATATTTCACGCGTGTAAAACCCACCATTGCGTTATACTGCTCTATATCTATAGTTCCGTTGAGTGTGGGGGTTTTGCCTGTACCCGTAAATACCAACTTCGCAGCAGCCTTGCCTGAGGTCTCAACTAGTGAACCTTTGAGCAGGGGTTCGAGCACGCGGAGTTCAATCTCGGGGAAATTTATATCTGCATAAAACTCTTTGCCCTGGAGGTCATAATGCCCCTTGATGGGCTGCTGGCCACGAGCATTTTTAACATTTAGTTCGATTCTATGGGTCTGGGGCGAGTACTCACTTGTGATATAGGCATCTCCCAGAGGGTTGTCCGAGAGGTGTAGGTCTTCAATCTGGACTTCCCCTATCATATTTGGGTCGGTGAGAATAGAGTGCGCAAATACATCTCCGCTAATGGTTCCCGAGAGCGTATAGCCAAGATTTTCGATAAACACCCCCGCAGGTTCGAGCGATATGTTCTTTAGCGACACATCGAGTGAATCTTTGAATTCTCGCCCGATTTTGCCATCAATAGCAAGCCTTTGAGCTGCATTTTGAATCGCAAACCTCTTTATACTAATACCCGTGGAGTCCATTAATACCTCGCTTTGAGAGAGTAGCCAGTTACGTTTGTTGAGCCTTATGTTGCTGGGACTCAGGGCGATGGAAATTTGAGGGAGGTTCTCGGCGGTGCGATAGATGCGAGTCGAGGTGTTGAAGATCGCAGAATTAGTGTTGTCTGAGTCACTAAAGCGCATCCCAAGGTCTATTTTATTATTCTTTATAGCCCCAATCACCGACACCTTTGGAAGGGTAATCGACCCCAAATCGACCATGGAGCTAGTGAGGAAGATACTTAGCGAGTCGGCAACATTGCGAGAGCTAATATTTAGCTGTTCGATAAATTGATTTTCAGTGGCTATGTAGGCGGAGTTACATGTGAACGAGAAGTTATTTTGAGCGGGGTTGAAGAAGAAGTCCAGTTTCGAACCTGAGGCTATATCCAACCCAGGCATAAAGATATTTGCAACGTTATTAGCCTGTTTGACATCGACCTTCAGTGTGTAGTAGCCATCTTGATAAGAGGGCGCCTCGCTGGCTATATCCTCCAGTGAACGAGTCTCGCTCTCAAGACCCACAATTTGGGTGGCATCATCAAACGAGGGTATATAACTACGAGCCATTTGGGCTAGATAGCCAAAGATATTCGAGTATGAGGTGCGACCCTGAAGAGTGATATCGGCAAACTCCGAGCGAAGAGTAAACTCTTTTTGTGTCGAGGAATTCTGCATCCCAAGGGTAATCTCGCCCGTGCGGGTATCCTCTAGGTGGTTGCTATAAAAGATACTATCTATGAGTGCGCGACCATTGATGTTATCGATATTAGTTCCTGTGAACTCTGCGGTCACCTCGCCTTGTATAGTGGAAATCGAATCTCTGTTGTTAATGCCCAGAGCAACAAGATTGGCGTGTTGTATGTCCAAATCAAAATTATAGGCGGGAAGCTCAGGGTCTCTAAAGTCAAAGGCACCATAGGTTTCAAAGAGTAAGTTGCTATCGGCTGCCGACACCACACTACC
Organism: uncultured Rikenellaceae bacterium; assembly: GCA_964371385.1. Taxonomy (GTDB): domain Bacteria; phylum Bacteroidota; class Bacteroidia; order Bacteroidales; family Rikenellaceae; genus Mucinivorans. The sequence continues at coordinate 56,406 of CAYJLY010000008.1, read as the reverse complement.
CACAAATATTTGGTTGTTGAATCCTCCGTCAATGTCTATATCCGTAAATTTATAGTCGCCAAACACAAGGCTGTCGATATGTGCATTGGTCTTTATATCCAGCGAGTCACCCCATACCAAAGCGTCCACGTCCGAAGAAATATCAATTCGTCCAATGCTAGTTGATGCCAGTGTGCGCCCAAGGTCAAAGTTGCGACTTTTGAGTGTACCCACCATCCTAACGGCTCCTCTACCCAGTGAATCGGGGTGCAAATCCAGCGAGGCATCTATCAATCCTGCTTGGTTTTGGAAGTGACACTCTGCTTTGAAATTTTGCAACAGTCCGAAAAATTCTCCCGAGGCGTGGATGCTACCCCCACGCTCCAGGATGTTCATTACCCCCATTTCGAGGGCTTTACCTGTGAGGTTTTCTGTGATTTTGTTGACCGAGCGGGCGTTGGTTGAGAGTTGGTCGAGAGTAAAGAGAAAATCGCTACGCTTAACCTCAGGAAGCCCCGAAATAGTGAAACTACCATTGAGAGATGTCTCGGAGTCCAACTCCAGTTTTGCAATCTCGCCCGATAGCGCAGGTACTCGCCCTATCACTCGCCCCCATAGCGTAAAGGATTGCGCAATATCCAAGCCTCCATTGATAGCGAAATAGTTAATAGTGCGCAGATCCACTCTTGATCCCACCATTTCGGTGTCTATGGTGACTTTGTTGACAAAATCATTGTAGTCCCACCACGATTCGTACAACAAATTGAAGTGAGGACAATTTAGAGTACTCAGCGGAGACTCTAGCCTGAGGTTAGAGAATCGCATACCTGTTTCATTCACCCCACACTCGGGCGAGGAGAGATGGTCAATTTGAAATCCCGAACGCTCTTTGAGCGAGAAGTGATTAATCGCTAGACGCACATCATAGTTGAATAGTTCGATGTTCTGAGCCTGAAAATTAATTTCGCTTATATCAAGATTCTTAAAATTGATGCTCCCTTCCCTTTGTTGCGTGGCAGAATTGCGTGCGAGGGTGAAGTGAGTGTTTAGTAGGTTCAACTGCGTGGCACTCATTCTAAAGTTGGGGCGATTCTTTGGCGGCTGTTTAGCTTTCAGGTGGTCGAATACAGCTTTTATGTTCATCAGCCCTGTGGAGTCCTCCTCCAGAGCAATCCTACCACCGTCCATGGTGACATTGCCTAGGGATATCTTGCCATTAAAAAAGTTGATGTTGTTGATAGAGGCATCCAAGCTTTTGGCATAGATCATCGTATCGCCAGTGGGGCTCTCGATATACAGATCCTTAAAATAGGCACGATTAAAAAGAGAAATTTCGATGCCCGAGACAGAAAATTCTACCCCCGTCTTTTCGCTAAGCCACTGCGTTGCAACACCCGCCGCCCAACGCTGGATTGGGGGTACCTGTAACAGCATAGCAACTAATATCGGCAGTAGGACAATCAGGATGATTATCGAGGATATTATAGAAAAGAATATTTTTAATGCCTTTTTCAAGAGTAAAAATCGTATATTTGCGTTTTCAATAGAGATGTAACTACAAGAATTATTCCCCCGACAAAATTAATACTTTATTATGAAAATAACAATACTTGCAATAGAGTCTTCTTGCGATGACACCTCCGCAGCAGTAATCTGCGACGGAAAATTGCTTTCAAACGTGATAGCCTCACAGGCTGTCCACTCAAAATACGGAGGCGTGGTGCCTGAGTTGGCGTCTCGTGCCCATGGGCAAAACATAGTCCCCGTGATCGATTCTGCCATTAAAGAGGCTGGTATCTCACCCGATAAGATAGATGCCATTGCCGTAACTCGAGGTCCAGGATTGATGGGTTCGCTGCTTGTTGGTTTGTCGTTTGCCAAGGGTTTCTGTTTGGGTGTGGATATACCCATTATCGAGGTGAATCACCTTCATGGGCATATCCTATCACATTTTGTTGAAATACCATCTGCTCCTCGAGAGCTGCCAAAATTCCCGTTTTTGACCCTTCTGGTTTCGGGTGGTCACACCCAGATAGTGTTGGTGAAAGATTATTTTGATATGGAAATAGTGGGCACCACCATAGACGATGCCGCTGGCGAGGCTTTTGATAAGTGCGCCAAAGTGATGGGTCTAGGATATCCCGGGGGACCTATCGTAGATAAACTAGCTAAAGAGGGTGATCCGAAAGCGTTTAAATTCGCAAAACCTCAGGTGGATGAATTGAATTTTAGCTTTTCGGGGCTGAAAACCTCGTTTTTGTACACTCTGCGCGATGAAATGGCAAAGGACCCCGAATTTATTGAAAAAAATAAAACGGATCTGTGTGCTTCGCTCCAACACACCATCGTTGATATTTTGGTAAGCAAACTCACCAAGGCTGCAAAACGCTATGATATCAAAGAATTAGCCATTGCTGGAGGTGTTTCTGCTAACTCAGGTTTGCGTGGAGCTATCGAGAAATTGGGTGAAAAGAAAGGCTGGAAAGTTCATATTCCACCCTTTATGCTAACCACTGACAATGCTGCCATGATAGGCATTGCGGGTTATTACAAATATAAGAAAGAGGAGTTTTCTTCGCTCGATATTGCGCCCATTACTCGCATGTAACCCTTCTCAATTAGATACGAAAAAAACCATCCAACGGCTCTCGAGTAACGTAGGATGGTTTTTTGTTTTTAAGGGGCAATGTATTTTGGATTGAGCTCATGGGGCACTGGTGCCTTGTTCTCTTGTTGCCAAAGTTTCAACGCTTTGTGAAGCTGTTTGACTTTGCGAGGGTGAGAATCTCTGAGGTTTGTGCTCTCTGAGATATCTTTGGCGATATTGAACAGTTCCAACTCGCCATTCTCGTGATGCTCAATCAGTTTCCAATCGCCTTGACGAATGACAGACTGAGGGCGAGCACGGAAAATCGAGTCATAACATTCTGTGTGCCCACCTTCGAGGTAGGCAGGAAAAAACCAAAATAAGTCTCTTCGCTCCAGCGAGCGATCACTCCCATCGAGTAGCCCCGTGAGGCTTCGTCCTGCAAAGTCAATGTTGTGATTGTCAATGCCAAGCATTTGGGTGATGGTTGGGAAAATATCCAAATGCGAAACCAAGGCTTTATCAATGTTACGTTTTTCCCACTCACCCTTCTTGTAGATTATCAGTGGCACACGAATTCCCCCTTCGTAGAAACTTCCCTTGCCAGCTCTCAGGGGGTGTTGCCTAGAGACTGGGTAGTAGCCCCCATTGTCGGAGGTGAAGATAATTAGGGTGTTGTCCATGACTCCCATCTGTGTGAGCTCTGATAGTATTTTTCCGACGTTATTATCCATTACCTCTATCATCGCCGCGTAAGTGGGGTTGAAATGAGCCTCGGTTCCTTGGATATTCTTGTATTTGTCGACTATCTCTTGTGGAGCTTGAATCGGAGTGTGAACAGCGTAGGGAGCGTAATAGAGGAAAAATGGACTGTCTTTTTCTATGCTTTTGAGGTAGTTTACCGCCTCATCACCGAGGCGATCTATCAAGTACTCACCTTTTTTGCCATCGCTCAAATCTATATTGCGATAGGGCGAGAAGAATGACTTGGTATGCCCCAAACCCTTGTTTGCACCCACGCTAAACATTACTCCGTGTTTTTTGGGGTCATCGCTAATGTGCCATTTTCCCACATGATAGGTTGTGTAGCCGTGATCTTTCAATACACTGGGTAGAGTTGGCATTTCATCGGGAATATGCTTACGGTTTGGACTTGAAATTAATTTTCTATCCTTAGCTTTTCCCCTGTCGGCTGGGTTTACGGTGTAGACTCCGTGGGCAGTGGGGAATAGCCCCGTGAGCATACTCGAACGGCTAGGAGCACTATTTGAAGCAGCCGCATAGCCCTGCGAAAACCAAACGCCCATGTCCTTGAGTTTGTCGATATTGGGGCTTTGGTAATACTCACTACCATTGCCACTGAGATCGCTCCACCCCAAATCATCGATATTGATTAGCACAATATTTGGCAGGCTTTCGCTCTGAGCCCTCACAAGCGGGGGCGACAAAAGCGCCAAGGGAATTATATATCGTTTTTTGAACACCATGTCCTACTTAGTAATCTGTTGCTCTTGCATTTGGGTTACTATCTTTAGTGCCTCTCTCCACTGGATTATGCGATTTTCGCCCCACCACGTAGGGTCGGCGAGATCACAAAAATCATTCTGCTGCTTCATTTGCTCATCGAGCTCGGCATTTAGAGCAGGGATGAGCTTCTTTTGATATTTTTTCACATCGATGAGATTGTTCATCTCCAATGGATCTTTTTTGAGGTCGAAAAGTTGGCTTGTTTGTTTGCCCGCAACATTATATTTGATAAGTTTGTAGCGATCTGTCACCACAGCCCTCTGTATCCCCGAATAGATCAATAGCAGAGATTCGTGATGGCTGTCCTTGCTTTTACCCTTGATGACGGGTGCAAGCGATTTCGCGCTCATTTGCGCCGAGCTCATATCAATATCGGCAAGTTCGCAGAGCGTTGGTGCAATATCCGATAGGTAGCACAAAGCCTCACTATCTTGTGGTTTCTCGCCCGGCACCACGATAGCCATAGGAACTCCCATGCTGTGGTCATAGAGGCTTTGCTTGCCGATCAAACCGTGGCGCCCCATCGCCAGACCATTGTCCGAGGCAAATACGATTATGGTGTTTTGCTCTTTGCCCGTCTTGCGAAGTTCATCGAGGATACGCCCGATTTGAATATCCACCTCATCGACCATAGCGTAATAGTCGGCTAAGTCTTCCTTCATTACCTCTTGTGTGCGAGGAGCAGGGACAACCAATTCGTCACGTATTTGAAGTTCCCCATTGTCAAAGGGGTGTTCTGCGAGGAAGTTTTCAGGGAGGGTTATATCTTGGGCATTCATTCGCTTGACGTAGTCGGGGTGTGCGTTTCGTGGATCGTGGGGCGATGTGAAAGAGACATAGGCAAAGAATGGCTCGTTTTGACTTTGGGTGCTTTCGAGAAATTTAATTGCCGCGTCGGCAAACATTTTCGAAGAAAATTCCTTTCCCACAAATCGAGTATTGTCATAATGGTGAAGCACAGGATTGGGGTGTCCTTGACCTTTGCCGTATTGGTGCATGCCTCCGTAGAAGATGTTATCGCCCTCTTTGAAAGAACGGTGGAATGATTTGCGGTCGTTGTGCCACTTGCCCGTAGCAAAAGTGCGGTAGCCTTGCCCCCCGAAAAGCTCAGGCATCGTTTTATGAGCCTCGGGGATGTAGCTACCGTCTTCTTTGACCTCAAAGATATTCTTGCCTGTCATCACCATCGCTCGTGAGGGCATAGACAGCGCGCCGCCCAGAGCACCATTAGAATAGGTGTTGTTGAAATATGTGCCCGATCTGATGATAGAATCGATATTGGGGGTTGTAACATCAGGGTTACCTCTTTGGGCGATGGAAAACGACTGTAGATCGTCTACCATAATAAACAGCACGTTGGGTTTCTCTTGAGCCATAGAAGTGCCAAAGGGTAGGGCAGCTCCAAGGGTGAGTAAAGTAAGGGAAGGTTTTAGATAATTCATAAATTAATATTAAGGTTTGATGATTGACAAATATACTGAATTTCTTTTTTTAAACAAGGCGCAACAACGAAAAAATAGTTATTTTTGTAGCTTCAATATTAAGTGACTTTTTGAATGAAAAAAATGAAGAAACAATTAACCTACCTAACAATGGCACTCACTCTAGCCTCATGTGGCGATTCAACCCCCAAACAAACTGCCTCGAGCGAAAATCCACAGGACATCCAATGGCAAATTGATCAATTCGATGATGTTAAAATTTTGCAATATCGTGTGGGGGGCTTTGAGGCTCTGCCTTTGGAGCAAAAGAAACTAATCTACTACCTATCTCAAGCTGCGCTATGTGGTCGTGATATTCTCTTCGATCAACACAATCGCTATAACCTGCAAATTCGACAAGAGCTAGAGAAAATCTACACCACATTCTTGGGCAATAAAACATCCCCCGATTGGAAAGCCTTTGAGATTTATCTCAAAAAAGTGTGGTTCGCTAATGGTATCCACCACCATTACTCTAACGATAAATTCACTCCCGAATTCTCGAAGGACTACTATGTTTCGTTGCTTGAGGCATGTTCTATTGACGCAGACCACGAAATTTTAAGCGTGATTTTCGATCCAGAAGTGATGCCCAAGCGAGTGAGCCAAGACGCAACGAAGGACTTGATTACCGCTTCGTCAGTGAATTTCTATCAGGGCGTTACTCAAAAAGAAATGGAGGATTTCTATACCGCAATGAGTGATCCTAACGATAAAACTCCTATTTCTTATGGCCTAAACAGTCGTTTGGTGAAAGATAGCGATGGTAAAATCACTGAGGAGGTTTATAAATTGGGAGGGAAATATTCTGAGGCAATCGAGAAAATAATTTATTGGCTCGAAAAAGCTGCCACAGTTGCCCAGAATGACCACCAACGCCAAACCATAGAGTATCTTGTGGACTACTACAAAACTGGCGACCTGCGCAAATTCGACCAGTACAACGTGCAGTGGGTACGCGATACCATCTCGAGCGTGGATTTCGTGAATGGTTTTATCGAAAACTACACCGACCCTATGGGTGTGAAAGCCACATGGGAGTCTATAGTGAACTTCAAAGACATGGAGGCTACTAAACGCACAGAGAAAATATCGGACAACGCTCAGTGGTTCGAGGATAATTCGCCCGTGGACCAAAAATTCAAAAAGCCCGTGGTTAAGGGTGTGTCTGCCAAAGTGATCACTGCGGCTATCATAGGTGGCGATTGCTACCCTGCAACTCCCATAGGCATTAACCTGCCCAATGCAGACTGGATTCGCCGTGACCACGGTAGTAAGTCAGTGACCATTGCCAATTTTACCAAGGCCTACGATATGGCGGCGTCGGGTAGCGGGTTTGGTGCAGAATTTTATCTTGAGAGTGAGCGAGAGCGCATCAAACAATACAGTGCAGCATCCCACGATGTTGCAGTAGATCTTCACGAGTGCTTAGGTCATGGCAGCGGACAGTTGTTGCCAACTACCAAAGGCGATGAACTCAAAAATTATTCTTCGCCCCTCGAAGAAACTCGCGCCGAACTATTTGCCCTATACTATATTGCAGATCCTAAGTTAGTAGAGTTGGGTGTGCTACCAACGCTTGAGGCTGCGAAGGCTGAGTATTATACTTTTATCTTCAACGGTATGATGGGCCAACTAACTCGCCTCAAACAAGGAGCTAACATCGAGCAGGCACACATGCGCAGCCGTGCTTTAATCTCGTGGTGGGCGTATGAGTTGGGCAAGAAAGAGAATGTTATCGAGCTAGAGAACATTGATGGCAAGACTTTTGTAAAGATCAATGACTATGATAAGCTACGCACCATCCTGGGGGAGATGCTCGCAGAGATTCAGCGCATTAAAAGCGAAGGGGACTATGCAGCTGGTGCAAAACTAATCGAGGATTATGCTGTGAGGGTTGATCAAAAGCTCCATAAAGAGGTTTTGGATAGATACTCAAAACTAGGTATTGCGCCCTATTCGGGTTTTGTCAACCCCGTGTATGAATTGGTTGAAAATGAGAATGGTGAAATCGTTGATGTAAGTATCTCATATCCCGCTAATTACGTGCAGCAGCATCTGCTTTATTCGAATGAATATTCGTTTTTGTAGAAATTTTTAGATGAAAATTTGGAAAACCCAAAGATAGGCATTACATTTGCATACCTACTTTTAGGTAGGATGTGAGAGGGTGAAGTTACAAATCATTAAAAAATAATACAATTATGGCTTACAAAATTGCAGAAGATACTTGTACTGCATGTGGAACTTGTATCGACGAATGTCCAGTAGAGGCAATTGCATCTGGTGATGTTTATGTTATCGATGGTGGATCTTGTATCGATTGTGGCGCTTGTGCTGGCGTTTGTCCAGTAGAGGCAATCACAGCTGAGTAATCAAGACTTTTTAGAGAAAGAAAAAATCAGGGCTGATCTCCTTATCGGGAGGTCAGCCCTGATTTTTTTTGTGCTAGTCGTACTTGCAATGATTTGG
>CAYJLY010000008.1:47035-48260 GCA_964371385.1 uncultured Rikenellaceae bacterium | reverse complement strand
GATCAAGCCCCTATTTGTTGTGTTTTCATCAGCTCACTTGAAAAACAGCAAGCCACTACTAGGGAATAGGAGTTGTAACAACTTCTGCTTCTTCTACAAGTACAACTGTTGGATCTGTTCCGTTATCCCAACCGGCTACACTAGCAGTTAGCATAACACCGCGTAGAGTAAACTCTAGTGCAAAGTTATAAGCCTTACCTTGTTGGAACATGTCAGTTGCCGCTAGCGTAAATGTAGCTTGGTTTGATGAGAATGTATAATCACCATCAAGCGCGTCGTCTACAGTAATAATGTCATAATCAATAACTAGCTTAAAGTTGCCTGTTGTTGAGGCAGGAGGAATTAGGAATGCGTAGTTATTATCTGCAAATAGCGATACTACAGAAGCATCATCTGAAACCTGAACACCTCTGTCGGCAGGATATTGTTTTACATTAGTACCATTTGTACCTATGGCGTCGTTCTTTTTGGCATCATCAAGTAGTCCGTTGAAATCAAAATCAGTAGTAGCACCTGTTGTAACCCAAGAACCATCTCCTGTATGGTCAGTTGCGGTGGTGTTTTCAGTAGTAGCATCTCCGAAGGTGTAAACACCCGATACTGGGAACTTAACTGCAGTGGCGTCAGTGTGGTCAAAATATATTTTCTTGATGATAACACTTGTCTTTCCATCTGCTGTTGCGTCCTCAATTTTGGTTTTAGCTGTAACACTCAAGCGAGTTGTTTGGTGCTTCATGTTGATTGTAACAGCTGTTCCACTTGTCGCAGGTTTTGCGTAAGAAATTTGCTGCCCTGCAACAAGGTCTACAGTTGAGGCAAGATCTGTTGGGTCAATAGTGTAAGTAATAGATGGAGTTGCAGTAACAGCACTTACAGCAAGACGGCCGTTAGCCGCTGCATTGCTACTATAGGGAGCATAACCATAGAAAGAATAGCGGTCGTTTGCGTCGTTAGAGAAATACTTAATTGGAGAGTAGCCCCAAGCGCCACCAGAATAGGTCACACTTTGGTTGTACATAAAGTTAGGGAGTGTAGTTGCAGTTCCATTGTCAAGGAACGATCCAAATACTCCGAAACCTGAAGTTTGAATCGTGGTGTTTGTAGTCTCCGCCCCCTTAGAGGTGATGTTGTTGTAAACATCAAAGCTTACAGCATTGTCGGGAGCCTCGTTTTTGAACTCTTCGTTCTTTGAGCATGAACTCAAAACAGCAGCAGCAGTAGCTGC
>CAYJLY010000008.1:16489-46935 GCA_964371385.1 uncultured Rikenellaceae bacterium | reverse complement strand
TAGTTTTAATTTAGTTTTAATTTAGTTTTAGTTTGTCCTCGTTTAGTTTTAGGGGTATGTTATTATTTTAATTCGAGCGGGTTATGTTGTCCGATCAAGGGATGTTTCACTATCCAAGAGGGATAGGTATTTCTACGGGGTCTTCCCAGCCGCCTATCTCTGGGTTAAAGCCTGCCTCGCCTCCCTCTTCTGGCTCCACATCGGGTAGCACAGGCGGATCAACGGGGCTTGTGGGGTCGAATCCTATGGTGATGGTCAAATCAACTTCACCTGCGCTGTTCTCTGTTATCATAGAAGGATCAAGGGGTAAAGGGAATTTAAGTGTGGTTTTGTTGTCCACCAGCAGTATCTCTAGGTTCATAAAGCCCTTCCAATAGTCATAACCTGTGGTGTTGGCATCAGTGTCGCTCTTGAGTCCGAATGTATTGTACTTAAAGTACAGCTCTCCTTCGCCACTTTGCCCAACGGCGCTCCATTGTGAGAGTATGTAGGTTGCGTCTGTGGTGTTATTTTTGTTCTCCTGTACCCAGTGTCCGTAAGCCATGCCGCTAATTGTGGCGCGAGCACTGCGCAGGTTGTGGATGCCGATAACTTTAATCCTTACGTCGATGACTTTTGTAACCAACTCGGGGATGACGTGTATTTTTGTTACTGTATCGCTTGGGGTTGGTTCGCCCAATCTAATTCGTGAGGTTGTGGCTATCATCTCGGGGGTTACCTCGAAGTCATGGTGCACCACTGTGGCTATCTTTTCAGGATGTTTGACAACCAACTCATCCTCGGTTTTGGAATACCAGCTTTTGGAGTCATCCTCAAAGGAGTATAGCTCGGCAGTAGATATTTTATCCATGCCTTTAAAGCCAATAGTCGAAAATTCACTTTCGGTGCGGTTAAACACCATTATATCGTACACCCCAACTGGAATAGGTACACTAAAACCATCCACACTGCCTGATCGAAAACTCAGCGGCTCACCGCCATCCTTGGGGTAGAATATAGCACTCACTCCCTGAGGTTTTTCTTCATCCACAAGCGATTGACTCCAATCGGGCACCAATAGTATGTCGCTATATGGGTAGTAGCCATAGGTTAGCGGTCGTCGCTTACATGAGGCTAGTGCTAGAGCCATCACACACAATATCAATAGTATTTTTCTCATCGCACTGCTCCTTTCTTTTTGCGCTTGTGATTGAGCATCCACACTAGCGACACTTCTGCCTTGGTGGGACCAAACCATGAGTACGACCCATTGTGCTGCCACACCAAATGCGCATTGGCATCCCTGCCTTCATAATATCTATAATCCGTACTCAAATAGCCCAGCCCCAGAGAATATTCCATACGAAGATTCCCTTTTTTGTTGATAGTGTGAGCATATCCACCTATAACACTAAAGGCGGTGTATTCGCCCTGGTAGCCATTGTCGTGGCGTTGGAAGTCGTAATATCCTCCCATCACACTCACTCCGCCAAACCACCCCGTGAGCAGTGGGCGGTGGTCTCTTTGCCCAAACCAATAGCGCCCTTCGATGGCTCCACCTTGAATCTGCAGAGCATTGCCATTATTGGCAGTCACCCACCAAGGGAACATCCATTCTGCCGCCACGCTCCAGCGATTACCTATGGGGATCTCCACCTCGATATTGGGAACCAAAACCATGTCATACAACAGGTTGGTTTTTACCGCAAACCAAGGTACTCTTTCGCTTAGCTCAATTTGAGGCGTGTGGATAGTGAAATCTGGTTCAGGTGTGCTTTCCACTGGCATTAGGCTAGGTACTGCGGTGAGTTGCGCGATAATTTCGGGGATTTCACGCTTGAAAAAAATAGTTACCGTGCTGCTATTGCGCAGCTCGGGGAAGAAATTTTTAGCCATGAAATTATAGGGTCGTCCGCCACGCAAATCCATCAGATGTTTGATGCGACTATCCACCAAAGTCATATACCTGTCAGTTGGGTTTACCTTGCGCCAAGTCTCTTGGGGGACATTGTCGATAATCGAGAGAATTTCCCTGCGGTGGGGCATATCAGAATTTTCGACCATTTCCCTTAGGCGATCCCAAGCCGCACCATTACTGTGCACTTCAAGGAGGCTGTCGGTGATTGCAAAATTGCTCTTTAGGTACTCCACTATCGCTGCGCTACGACGCTCGGATAGCTTTTTGTTGAATAACCTGCTACCCTCGGGCGAGGCGTAGCTCTCAATAATTATTTTCTCAATTAACGCTTTATCGTGTGCACTAAATCCCTCAAGAGTCTTTTTAAGATTCTCCAGAGCTACTTGGTTATTAGCATAATGCGCGACTATCTTGTCGTCTGCAAACTCATAGAGCACATCAGTACGAGGGTGATCACTCTGAGCTTGGACGCAAACGCAAGTTATCGCAAATGCAATTATTAATATCAGTCTCTTCATTTAATTTACTATCGCTACCATCTTACACCAGTGTCTACACTTTTGTCGTGGAGCAGCTCACTGCGTTGGTTCATAGTCCACGTCTTATCGTATATTGCTACTGTAAAGCACCACAAAGATAAGAATTTTTTATTATTTGAGTAATTCGGTGCTCCATATTTCTCTGGTTTACCGTACTAATGGTGTTAATACGTTATTTTTCTATGCGTTAGGTTTATGTATTTAGTTGTTACTATCAGTGAGTTGCTTAAATATATCGTCATGCAAAATGTACGAAAGTTTAAGTTACCCGTCAGTATTTAACACGTGAATATAACAATAAATTGTTAAAAGGCAAAGTTTTTTTTATTTTCAACTTAAATTATAGGGAGGAATTGTAGTTGTAAACTATAATGAACGCCAAAAAAGAATACCCAGTACGCTCTAGCGCACCGAGTATTCCTTCAATCAAGTTTAGTATTTTATTTATAGAGCTTTATGTGATTTATTTTCTCATAAACTCCTTTAGATACAGTTCGTTATCCTTGTCACCTCTGCCCGAGAGATTCACCACTACCACGCTGCCAGCCTCGAGCGTAGGAGCCATTTTCTCGAGTGCAGCCAGAGCGTGCGAACTTTCGATAGCGGGAAAAATACCTTCTTTTTGTATAAGGTTCCCAGCTGCCTGAATTGCCTCTTTATCCTCTATAGCAACCACCTCCATGCGCCCTTGAGCGCTCATCGATGCCATCAGCGGCCCCACGCCAGGGTAGTCTAGACCCGCTGAGATAGAGTAAGGCTCGGCAACTTCACCATTCGAATCGGTAATCACCAGCGTGTTTGCGCCATGCAAAACCATTTCTTTGCCCTGACTCATAGAGGCTGCTGTTTTGCCGCTCTCAAGCCCAAGTCCCCCTGCTTCGGCTGCAACTAGTCGAACTTCGGGATTGTTGATATAATGGAAGAAAGCACCCGATGCATTGCTGCCACCCCCCACGCAAGCAATGATCATGGCGGGGAGTTCATTTTGCTCCTTCTCGAGCAATTGAGCTTTTATTTCTTTGGAGATTACACTCTGAAAATCAGTTACCATCTTAGGGTAAGGATGAGGACCAACGGCAGAGCCCAGCAGGTAGTAATACTTCTGAGGATTCTGAGCCCATTCCATCAGCGCTGAGTCCACTGCATCAGAAAGGGTTGCTGTGCCTGCGGTAGCTGCTATGACCTCAGCCCCTAGAATACGCATCTTCTCGACATTGGGCATTTGTCGCTCTATGTCCAGCGCACCCATGTGAATTTGACACTCCATGCCCAATAGGGCACACACCGTTGCCGTTGCCACCCCATGTTGGCCTGCTCCTGTTTCGGCAATAACGCGTGTGCAGCCCATTTTCTTTGCCAAGAGGATTTGGCCCACAGTGTTGTTAATTTTGTGAGAGCCTGTGAAATTCAGATCCTCACGTTTGAGATAAACCCTCAGATTAAACTTCTTTGAGAGTTCCTCGCTCAGGTACAAAGGCGAGGGACGCCCCACATAGTCACGCAGCAGGCGATTAAATTCCTCAGTGAACTCAGGTGTGTCGCGTATCTGGTGGTACATGGTGGTTAGATGCTCAATGTTGGCAGTGAGTGACTCGGGGACAAATGATCCGCCAAATTGTCCGTAGTAACCGTTTTCGTCGCAGATGAATGGATTTGTTGTTGTTTTCATGATTTTGTGTTTTTATTTTGGTTAGTAAATACAATATTCTGGGGTTAGGGTATAAAAAAAACGCCCTTTGGAGCTTAACTTCCAAAGGGCGTCTGTATCTTTCAGTCAAGAATGCGAGCTAATCTACATACTTGAAAAAATCATATTATTTGCACTTAAAACAAACGAGCATAACAACACCATGATGGAAGAATTTCTGAACTCTGCCACCACCATCGTTGGTTTATGTTGTTTTGTCGCTGTTGCATATCGCAAAGATAGTAAAAAAATATGACTATCCAAATATTAATGTAAAAATTTGCTTGAGAAAAAAAATGTATTACCTTTGTGTATGTAAACCAATTAAATTACACAACTATGAAAAAACTTTTTCTAACAGCTCTTGCAGCTCTAGCAATGACTCTAACAACCCAAGCCCAAGATCTATTTAGCATTGGTGCGCGCGGTGCAATCAACTTCAGCTCTCTAACAGGTGGCGATGCTGCTGAAGTGTCTAGTGACGCTGGTTGGAACTTTGGACTAACTGCAGAGCTACGTCCATTTGAAAAACTTAGCTTTACTGTGGACGCTATGTATTCTAAAACTAAAATTAATGAGGATGCCTCTGATGACTTCCTGAAGCTAGGTTACCTTGATATTCCTATCATGGCAAACTACTACTTCGCTAAGGGTTTCCACATCAAAGCTGGTATTCAGCCATCGATTAATCTTTCTGCAAAAACTTCACTTGGTGATGTTTCAGATAAAATCAAGAATGGAGCGTTCTCAATACCAGTTGGTATTGGCTACACAACAGATATGGGCCTTGGTGTTGATGTGCGTTACAACATCTCAACTACTGAAACTTATGATTTTGATGAACTTGATCTTAAAACTTCATCATTCGTGGTTGGTGTTTATTTCCGCTTCTAAGAAATAAATTTTAATCAAAAAAAAGAGAGCGATACCTTTTTCAAAAAGGTATCGCTCTCTTTTTTTTTGTACCAATGCGTTAGATCAAATCGAGAATGGTTACCTCGCTGCTTGTACCCAGTCGCATAGGTGGGCCAAAAGTGCCGCTGCCCTGCGAAACATAGACTTGGGTGTTGTCATTAACTTTGTAAAGCCCTTTGTTGTAGGGGAACATCATCTTGGCGATTAGCGTGGCAGGGAAAAGCTGTCCTGCGTGAGTGTGCCCAGCAAGATAGAGGTTAATCCCATTTTGAGCAGCATAGTCCACCCCCACGGGGTTGTGGTGCAAAAGCACAGAGGGGCGAGTGGTGTCTATCGCCATGCGAGGAAGCTCCTCTTTGATGGTGGTCTTTGATAGTGAGCCATGGAATTGATCGACGCTTTCTTTGTCGGGTATTAGATAGTCTAGCCCCACGATTTGAAGTTCACCAAGCTCGATTTTTTTATTGTCCAGCACTGTGACACCATTCTCAGTGAGCATGGTCTTAATCTCTTTTGCTCCTGAATAACCATCGTGGTTGCCTTCTATAAAATAGATGGGCACGCTTAGCTCTTTGAGAGGTTCGAGCACTCTTTGCTCTAGGCGCACGCGTCCATCGAACATATCGCCCGTAATGACCACCGCATCAACATTCTCCACTTTAACCAAATCTACCAATTTCTGCATAGTGTTTTTACCCCAGAAATGCCCAATGTGAATGTCAGAGAGTTGAGCAATACGCACAGGTTGAGTCATATTGGGTAAGTCTACGCTCACATGGAAAACTTTAGTGTTTTGAGCATTCCAAAGTGAATAAACCGACAAGAGAGTAGTGAGCCCCAGGCCAATCATTCCAAAGATACGAGGAGTGAATTTTGCGAAAATATTGGCAAAATCTACTACCAAGGTAGAACACAGCAAAATGGCGAATACTCCAAAGCCTATGGTCGAGATATTATTCATCAGGTGCCCCATAGTGGTGGTGGAGTTGGTGCGCATGATCACCACTGCGCTAACTAAGAATGTGGCTACAATAACCACAAGTGGTATTATTGTCCACCATCGGTGTAATGAAAATGCCCAAGCATAGCGTCGGCCAATGTAGTAGACCGCTAGTGCCATAAGCAATAAGATAATAATTGGAAGAAGGTAGATTGAAATTTTGCCCATTTTAATGTTGTTTGCGCTTTTTAGTTAGTTTAAGATAATATGCGAACATAAAAAGTGCTACAAATATTGTGCTAGTTGTTGTTTGCCACCAAATTGGACCATGGCTGCAAAGCTCGTGGGCGTGATCGTGCCCATGGTGATGGTGTCCGTGGCTACACTCTGTCCCTATTGATCCTAGTGATGAGAACCAATCGCTAGGCATCACAAAATCCACCACCAGCGCCCATGCTATTGCCCCTAGGATAAGGGTTGTGAGATAGATGACTGTTTTTTGCATGCCCATCTGTTGGCGCAGGATAATCAGCGAGGCGATATTGGTCGCCGGGCCTGCTATCATCAGAACTAGCGCCGCCCCAGGGCTTACGCCCATAAGCATCAACGTGAGAGCGATGGGGATAGAACCCGTAGCACACACGTACATAGGGGTCGATACTACGAGTATTAGCAGGATGTTCAAAAAATAATGCTCTTTGAGGGCTGCAAACACACTCTCGGGCAGAAAAGCCGTTACAGCACCCGCCAAAAGTAGTCCCATCACTAGCCAGCCTCCAAAATCTTGTATCATATCCACAAGTCCATAGCGTAGGGCTTGCGTGAAGCGCCCTTTGGCTTTGTGGGAATGAATGTGGGCGGGGGAGTGGGGATGAGATGAGCAGCCACAGCCGCAATCCTCTTTTTGTGAGGTGCCAAGGTATTTAAATTTTTGAGGTGCTGGTTTTTTCTTCACCCCAAAAATATTGACCATCACCCCCGCGAATATGGCAATTACAAAGGCTGCCGCTGCTCTAACTATCGCAAAGGGTAGTCCAAGGAGCCCGTAGGTTGCAAGCACCGAATCGATGCCCGTTTGGGGTGTGCTTACCAAGAACGACACCATAGCACCATCCGATGCTCCCTCTTTTTTGAGCGACACAGCCGTTGGGATTACCCCACACGAGCAAAGCGGCAGGGGTATACCCAGTAATGATGCTCCCACCACCGAGCGCAGGCCTCCGCCCCCTAGGAATCGTTGATAAATTGTGCGAGGGACATAGACATGAAGCAGCCCCGAGATAAAGAAGCCCAGTAGCAAATAGGGCGACATTTCATTGAGAATGGCGAGTAGTTCTTGGAAGTATACCATGGTTAATGTAGAGTTTTTAGAGTTGAATTTCACAAAGATATGCAAATCTCGTGCATATATTGTAATTCTCAGCGCAAATTACCAACTTTGCGGTATGGATATACTAGAATTTCGAGACTATTGTCTTTCGCTGCCAGCTGTGAGCGAAACCACACCCTTTGGCGATGAGCACTTGGTTTATAAGATAGGCGGAAAAATGTTTGCTCTAGCGAACATGACAAACTTCGATCGCATAGCTCTCAAATGCGACCCCGATCTAGCAGTCGAACTACGTGAGTGCCACCATGGAGTTGAACCGGCGTGGCATTTCAATAAGCGCCATTGGAATGATGTGTACGTTGATCGCGACTTGAGCGATGCTTTTATTCGTGAGCAGATTTATAATTCTGCTGAACTTGTTGTGCGCAAAAGTGTTACCCCGCGCGCTCTGCGTGATGAGCTCTTAGCGTTGCTTGCGGCCTTTTCGGGGCGCTAGGGTTTGATGTTCAACCACCTCAAGGCTGTCCTCTAAGGGCATGAAAGAGAATTTCTTTAGAACAGGAATGTACTCTTGTGGTGCCTCTTGAGTGGGTTTGTCTTGATAGACGCTAGCCTCCTTTAGGTTCATAACTTCGAGCTTCATGGAGGGGCTGATCATTTGGGAGTAGTGCTTGTGCACCAGTTCTTTATTTCTGTTGGTCACCACCAATACCAGATTTGTGCTCGATGGGATCTCTTTCAATACTCCAGCCTCGAGAACTATGTAATTCATGCTCAACTTGCGCATGGTGCGGGTGAAACGCTCGATGAGAGTTGTCGCTGGCGAGACAACCCCGTTGAGTATCCAATCCCTTGAGCTAGCTCCCCAGCCAGGCTTATCGTTGTCAATGAACTGCGATGAGGGTTCAAAATCTATCTGCTCACCAACTATGCTATAATCATCATAGGTGAACCTGAGGGGGTCAATTACAATACCGCGGCGAGTGGGGTAGCTGGTGAGGGTGTCAAGCACTAGAGAATGATCAAAGTCTTTGATAATCATAGTGTATGATTTGGGTATGGGAAATGCGGCGTACTCAAGGGCGGTGGTGGGTAAACTCTCGCCCCCCGAATTAATAGCTGTGATCTCGATGCGGTGGTGTTTACCATCACGTCTAGCTCTAAAATTCAGCGAGCTCGTATCCTGATATGCTCTGCCAATTCTATAGCCTGTGGTGCGTGCCGAAGGCTCTAGGGAGTCGGGAGTGCTTTTCCAACTCAATGCAAAATTGTGGCTGTCTTGGTTGAGGGTGATGTTTTTAACTGGCAGAGGAGCAACTCGATAGGGGACGTCGTAGCTGTGAGCCAAGAACTTTAAGATTCCCTTGTATGCTGCTCGTGCGATAGCAAAACGCACCTTGGGTTGCAGCCCGAGGTACATGTCTTTGAGGTTTTGGTGAGAGAACATCTCGACTATGGTTGCTGGGACATCGGGGCGAGACACCTCAGCATAACCCTTGTCAAAGAGGGGCCCTTCGGTCCATGTGGTGTCAAACAGAGCTCTCAGATCGTCCACGATTTGGCTTTGAATTAGATCTGAATAGTCGCGTCCGCTGTATTTGCTGCGCTTGTCGCGATAGGAGGCCTCGCCATTTTTTGTGTAGTGTATGGTGAGGGTGCCATAGATAGAGTCCACAATGCCAGCATTGGAGTGTAGGGTGATAGAGGCATCGATGGGGCTGCGCTGTTTGTTGATGAGGTAGTTCACCCAATCGCCACGAGACTTGTAATCGTCCTTGTAGTCCGAAGGTTCGTCTGGGTCGTGCTTCTGAACAAAAATGGTGCTATCCACCCCCGAGTATTGCATAAAATAGCGTGCAGCCTCGCTCCAACGAGGTTTGCCCGAGGTGTTCTCGCCTCGTTTGACATTGCCCATGCCTCCGCCTATCTTTACAGCATCCACGCTGAATTGCTCTTCGCTCGAAACGCTAAGCTCAACAGAATCTCGCATGGGTATCCTATCCAAAAAGACCCAACCGCCCCCCATTCGCTGATTTACTGCGTAGTTGTAGGTCTGACTACCGCTTTTGATGGTGTAGAGTACCTCAGAGCTATTGGTGCTCTGAGCCTTGTAACTAACATAAACTGCATGTGTAGCGGGGTGTTTTATTTTGGCGCTATATCTTACTTGTCCGCCAGTGGGAGGGCTCAAAAGATATTTTCCGTCCTCGAAAGGATTGTCTCCCTCGCCCAGAGTGTCTTTCCACATAAAACCACCACGCATTTCGCTAAAACCCTCGCTGGAAGTAAAGCTGGTTTTCGCTCCACGGCTACGGTCCCTGTCGATGATAATTTCTGTGCGAGAGGTGTCGCGGTCACGAGGAGAGAAAACAACTGCTCCAGCTTTTTCGAGCATGGGGATCAAGTATTCATTGGTGTAGAGATAGCTGTGAATGTCCTCGATAGTTCCATAAAGCGCTGGGCGTTGGAGCATCCATTTGTCTTCTTTGTTGTCGTAATAATACCCATGGCTAGGCCACAGAGCGATTTGCCTGCCCCAGAGTCCTTGTGTGGGCTGTTTGTTGTCGAGCCTGCGCACAAGAGGGATGATGGAGGGGGCGTTTTTTAGGCGTTTGGCGTCTTGCTCCACGCTATCGCGAAAGAAATTTGGAATATAGCGCTGCAAGGGCACATCTCCCGCATAGAAACCAATGTGAGCATCAATGTAGGGTGCGCCAAGGGAGTCGCGCACTGCTTTTTGCCACTCATCCAAAAGCTCTTCGCGAATCGAAATACGTGAAATTGCTTTGTCGAAGTGTAGATCCACACGCCCAAGCGATGCCACAGCACGGGTAAGCTTCACTGGGACTATGGTTGCGCTTTCCCACTGGTTGAACATCTTGGGGGTGCGTCCCATGCGCTCCATTATGTATTGGTTGATCTCACGCAATTCTTGAGGAGTGAGGTCTTTGTGTACCTGTGAGGGGGTTTGGGCGTGGGTTAGTGTACTGGCGAAAAATATTATAAGTAGCAGTAGGGCTCTCATGGTGCTGGTGTTAGGTCTGTGATAGTGTGCAAAATTAAATAAATAATGGAAAACGGAGTGAATAATTCAAAGATTTTTTATAACTTTGGCTTTCGATGGAAGTTCCTTTACCCAACATACCTCTAGCACAACGCATGCGCCCAGCTACCCTAGATCATTATTTAGGGCAGGAGCATATTGTACAGATTTTCAGGCGTTTCATAGAACAAGGTGCCTTGCCTTCGTTTATTTTATGGGGACCCGCAGGGGTGGGGAAAACCACTCTGGCGAATATCATGGCAAAGGCCATGAATCGCCCACAGTTTACCCTCTCGGCTATCAATGCAGGGGTTAAAGATGTGCGCGAGGTGATAGAAAAAGCAAAAAGTTCGGCTTTTTTCAATGCCCAACCCCCCATTCTTTTTATCGACGAGATACACCGTTTCAATAAATCTCAGCAAGACTCACTGCTGGGGGCTGTTGAACAGGGGGTGGTTACTCTAATTGGAGCCACCACCGAAAATCCGTCTTTTGAGGTGATTAAACCTCTGCTCTCGCGTTGTAATGTCTATGTGCTTAAACCCCTTGGTGATAGTGATATGCTCTCTCTGTTGGAGAATGCCCTGCAGAGGGATGATTACCTGCGCTCGCGTGATATAACTATCTCGCAGACCGCCGCCATGTTCAATTTTGCGGGGGGAGATGCCCGCCGTCTGCTCAATATCCTTGAGACTGTCGTTGGGGCGTATGGCGATCCTGTGGTCTTGGACGACAAGAGTGTGACGGATGCTTTGCAGCAAAATGCTATCCGCTATGACAAAGGCGGCGAAGAGCACTATGATGTGATCTCGGCCTTCATCAAGAGTATCCGTGGGAGCGATCCGAATGCAGCAATTTATTACCTAGCGCGTATGTTGGCAGCGGGCGAGGAGCCTCGTTTTATTGCTAGACGGTTGGTTATTTCCGCCTCCGAGGACGTGGGGCTTGCAAACCCCAATGCGTTGTTGATTGCCAATGCCGCTTTCGAGACGGTGCACAACATAGGCATGCCCGAGGCGAGAATTCCACTAGCCCAAGCGACCATCTATTTGGCGTGTTCGCCCAAAAGCAATTCGGCATATATGGCTATTAATACCGCCATGCAATTTGTCTCCAAAGACAAATATCGCCCCGTGCCCCTCAATATTCGTAATGCGCCCACTGGACTGATGAAGGATTTGGGCTATGGTGATGGCTATAAATACAGCCACGACTACCCTGAACATTTTGCCCCTCAGCAGTTTATGCCCGAGGGTTTGGAGGATACACAGTTTTGGAACCCCGCCCAAAATAGCGCAGAAGCAGCTCTAAGAGAGAGAATGGAGAGATTGTGGAACAAAAAATTTTAGTCAAGAAATCTTAATTTAAGAATATAATAATGCAAAAGATAGAATTACCCCAGAACCCAAAGAATAACTTTTTTTTGATTGCAGGACCTTGTGTTATCGAGAGCCGTGAAAATGCCATGGAGATAGCCCAGCACATGAGCTCTGTGTGTGCAGAGCTCGAGATACCTTATTTCTTTAAAGGTTCTTATCGCAAAGCAAACCGTAGTCGTTTGGATTCGTTTATGGGCATAGGCGACCAGCAGGCTCTGGAGATATTGGCAGAAATTGGACAGAAATTTGGAGTGCCAACAGTCACTGATATTCACTCGGCCCAAGAGGCAGCCATGGCGGCACAGTATGTGGATGTACTCCAAATTCCTGCTTTTTTGTGTCGTCAAACCGATATTTTGCTAGCCGCCGCCCAAACTGGCAAATGGGTGAATATCAAAAAAGGACAGTTTCTTGCACCCGAATCTATGGCTTTTGCTGCGGATAAGGTCATTGAGGCAGGTAACCCAAATGTGATGCTAACGGATAGAGGTGTGAATTATGGTTATCAGGATTTGATAGTAGATTTCAGGGGCATACCCACCATGGGTGCCATGGGACATCCCGTGGTGATGGATATTACCCACTCGCTCCAACAGCCCAACCAAACCAGCGGTGTGACTGGCGGACAACCCCAATTAATAGAAACCATTGCTCGTTGTGCTGTGGTCTCGGGTGCCGATGGGCTCTTTATGGAGACCCACCCCGATCCATCAAAGGCTAAAAGTGATGGAGCTAATATGTTAGCGCTGGATTTAGCGCGTCCTTTATTGGAGCGATTAGTGAAAATCCGCCAAACTGTGAACTCGCTTTAATATCCCTGAACGCTCACTCTCTGAAGAAGAATATAAAACCCGAACTATAAAGAAATGGCAAATAGAGAAAAAATAATAGAACTACTCAAAACCAAGACGTCCATCAAACAAGAAGTCTACGACATTAGTATAGAGGTGTTCAATCGCCTCAAGAACACTCTCCAAGAGTATGCAGTCGAGATGAACGAAACCCTCGAGGGTGAGGATAGGCGAGTGAAAATGGCATATCAAGACCGCGGAAAATTTGAGGCGCAAGTACAAGTTGCATCGGACATACTGCTGTTTGTGATGCACACCAATGTTTTCAAGTACGATCAAAACAACCCCATCGAAGGAGCCATCAACGTAGGCGATGATCCGCTGGATGCTTATTTTGGGGTGATAAATGTGTATAACTTTCTCTCGGATTCATTCAAACACAACCGCTCGAGCGATACGGGACACTTGGTGTTGAGGGTGTTGGTCAATCGCAAGTTGCATTTTATGGTCGAGGGCGAAACTCAAATCGTAAGAGGCTTTGAGGATATAGCCCAAAATAAACTATCGAGCGAGAGTTTGATAGAAATACTCGAAAGGGTGCTATTGTATGTGATAGACGAATTTGAGCTGCTGGTGCCACACTACACAGCCGATTCGCATGTGAGCGTGGAACAATTCAACACCAAGAGCGAACACTCCCTGCTGAAAGTGGCAAAACGTCCCAGTCGTTAAACGCTATGAGCAAGTCCCCGTTCAAATATTTTGTGCTCACTTGTGTTGTGGTGCTACTTGCCACAGTGGAGGTTTGTGCGCAGGGGCGACGAGAGATAGTCAAGAGGAAATATTTTGCCGACTCTCTGGGGGTGGAGGATTACACTCGAAAGAGGGAAGAGCATTCTCAGAAGTTATATGATCGAATGGTTAATAGCGAAAAACGATTCTGGTCGTGGCTCTCAAACCTAGTGATCACTAGTGCCCCCAATCCCGATTTGAACTCGGCTTTGGCCGAACAAGAGTTCAATCAAGAGTATTTCGAGGAGTTCGAGGGCAAGGAAATTGCACAAATAAACATTGTGAATGCTAATATTTTCGGTGGCTTTTATTCTGATACTCAGGCCAAAGATTCGATAAATGCTCGACTATCGTGGACCGAACGCACAGTCAATAACCTTCATGCTCCCACAGTGAATGGGGTAGTGCGCAAGAATCTGCTTTTTTCGGTGGGCGATATAGTTAGCCCTTACACATTCTCGATCAACGAACAATTTTTGCGTGGGAAACCATATTTGGCATCTGCGTATATTTTCCTAAACCACCGCCCCGACGATGTACAGAAAGTTGATGTCTATGTTTTTGTGCGAGACAACTGGTCCATATCAATGGCAGGGCAATTGGCGGGTGCTCCCTATATAGATCTATATGATAGAAATTTTATGGGAAGTGGCAATATGCTTTCACTTCGCTACTATGGTAATGGCGATTATCAACGCGAGGGAGCGCAGATGGACTATGAGATCGATAACCTTTGGGGAACCTTTGCCAAAGCCAAACTAATCGCGGGAGTGGGGCAGACCAATAATGCTCTACGCCTTGAGCTCGACCGCGAACTGATACTACCCACCGACCATATCTGGGGGGTGCGTGCTGGTTATACTCGCGAGATTACAGGTATGCCAATTATTGACACCACAGAGGATGTGTATCATGAGAATTGGGGAGCGTACTATGGTTTTGCTCACGAGATCGACTCTCGAAAAAATATTTATTTCTATTCAATTCTAAATGCCGATTATCATCGTTTTGTGGATTCACCTCTGGTGACACCCACTGAGAATCCCTATTATTCTAATCGTTTTTCGGCCATGCTCTCAGTTGGATTAGCTCGCCAACAGTACTTTCAAGGTAATATGATCTATGGGTATGGGCGCACCGAGGATATTCCCTTTGGTTTTAAAACTGAGTTGGTGGGAGGTTGGGAGGATAATCACACTCTGGGTAGGCGTTGGTACGCGGGAGCAGAACTTCGCTATGGGAGCTATACGGGTATGGGGTATTTCGATTTGAGAGCGAGAGTAGGGAGCTATTTCTCTTATGGGGGACTGCCCTCGCAGAGCATGATAGATGGACAGTTAAATTATTTTTCGCCCCTAGCCAAGCTCGGGTCGCTCCATCTGCGCCAGTTTCTTTTTATGCGTTATACTGCTGGTGCCAATCGTTTGTTGGGAGAGCGAGAGAGGCTTTATTACCACTCCCCAGGGATTACTGGTCTGAGCACACCAGTGGCATCTATGGGCACTCGAAGATTTATGCTCTCAAGTGAATCGGTGCTTTTTGCGCCCATGTTTTTCTACCACTTTCGTTTCGCTTTCTTTCTGTGGGGAGATTTGGGCTGGCTGGGTGATAGAGTTAATGTCTTTAGGAATCCCTTTTCTGCAACCACTGGGATTGGTGTGCGCATAAAAAACGAGAGGCTTATATTCGATAACATAGAACTACGCGTTGGTTACCTCATCAAAGGATTGCCCGATGCGAGGTATAATTGGTATCACTTTAGCAACGAACGCACCTTCGAGAACGATAGCTACACACCCACGCCACCACGTCCTATGGATTTTGAGTAGAGAGGCTCTGTGTGAAGGATTATTTTGATAATAAAGAGGGGAAGTGTAGCAGCAGGGGCTCAACTTTCGGGCGAAGAGTTGAGAGAGTGCTGGTAAGTTCAACTTGTAGGGCGGGACTAAGGCTTGCCTTTTCTTTGCGAGCAATCTTTTTGAGAGTATCATAAAACTCAGCCTCCACCCTCGATAGGCTCAGCAGTGGTTCTATTTCCTCGAGTATATCCCATTCCTCTAGTGCAATATAGCAATAAGCAAGAGTTGTGACACACGAGAAATTATCCTCAGAATCCAATAGTAGAGCAGTCTCGAGTAGAGTTGCAGCCATCTCAAAATCGCAGATCTGATAGTGATCTGAACCCGATACCACCAGCACCTCCACGATGGGGCAGTTCTCAGGCTTGCTCATGTCGAGCTCAATCTCTTGGTCGCTCTTGTCGAGCTCCTCGAGCACCTCAAGGGCTGTTTCAAGACGTATTTGGCAAGCTTTTTCGATCTCACCACGCTCGAAAAGTCGCTCGGAATGCGAGAGGATAGAACGAAAATCAACATCACTCTCTACGTTCTGTAGATCGTCAATGGAGGGGCTAAAGGATAGTTTCATGATTGATAGCTATTTATTTATAGTACAAAAGTACCGTTTTTTTTGTGGATTTTGCTACTTTTGTGAAAACATTTTATTCGACTATGAACCCAAAACTACTATATCTTCTGCTGTTTTCCTTTGCCCTAAGGCTCGCTTTGGCTTTTGGGATAGAACTCGGCAATGACGAGGTGTACTACCGTATCTTTGCACTTTTTCCCGACTGGAGCTATTTTGATCACCCACCCTTGGTGGCATGGCTTATTCGTCTGACAACCCTTGGCTCAGAGGTGGCGCCCGATGGATTGGTGCGCTTGGGGGCGGTGGTCATAGGTACAATTAATACCTATTTGGTGTATCGTATCGTGCTGAGAATTGCCCGTGACCAAAAAGCTGCACTGCTTGGTGCCTTGCTTTACACCGCCTCTATCTATGGATTTATTATCTCTGGAACTTTTATCATGCCTGACACCCCCTTGGTGTTGTTTTGGCTCTTGGCAATAGATAGGCTTTGGGGAATTTTACCCTGCGGTAAGATTGGAAAATCTGAGCGCCGCTCTATGCTACTTGTTGGAGTATTTGTGGGTATGGCGATGCTCTCGAAGTACACGGGAGCTTATCTCTGGGGAGCCGCAGGGCTTTATATCTTGCTGTTTAATCGTAAGTGGTTGGTAGATTGGTCGCTATGGGCGGGAGGTGTACTTTCGTTAGTGGTATTTGCTCCAGTGATTTATTGGAATGTTCAGAACGATTTTGTGACTTTCACCTTCCATGGGGCAAGAGTGACGGCAGAGAGTTCGATTAACCCACTGTTCTTTGGACGAGAATTAGCGGGTGGATTACTTTATAATAACCCTGTGGTGTGGTTTGTGGCTGTGTTGGCCTTGTTTGCTTGGCGCAAAAGACGTTTTGTATCGAAGGAGATTTATCGTTTGGCGGTAGTTTTTTCTTTACCCATGATAGCGCTGTTTTTGTTTGTTTCGCTAACTCGCGAGACTCTGCCCCATTGGGCTGCACCCGCATATTTGGCTTTGATCGTGCTTGGTGCCGTCTATCTCTCCCAGAAAAAACGAGCAATGATGCTCGCTGTGATGGCCTGCGCTTTGACCTTTGGGGTGAGTGTGTTTGGTTTTGTACAGATTCGCTATGGAGTGATGGATCTCGACTCCAGAGAGGGGGTAGTAGATATGGGGCGTAGGGATTTTTCTCTCGACACCTATGGTTGGAAGCAGGGCGGAGAACTCTTTGCTCAGTACGTTGCCGCCGATACTTTGATGCCTAAGAACGGAGTGACCATTATCCACAATAAATGGTATGATGCAGCTCATTTGGATGCTTATTTCGCTTTGCCCCAAGGGTTCGAACTACAGACCCTAGGGGATACCATCTCGACTCATTACTGGGAGTGGATCAATGCTCGCCGAGGAGGACTCACTCTTGGTGATTCGCTGTATTTCATCTCGACCTCGCGCAAGGTCATAGACCCACACGAGTATTACCGCGGGCGTTTTGATAGTATAACTCCTGCAGATACACTGAAGATCTACCGCTGTGGCCGCCATGAGTATAACTTTTATGTGTACCGCATGTTGGGTCTAAAAAAAGAGTGTGCCCTTTAATTAAAAGACACACTCTTTACAATAGGCAAGCGAGAGTAGATTAACCCTTGTTTTGTTTAATGGCGGCATGTGCTGCCGCTAGCAATGCGATAGGCACACGGAAAGGCGAACAACTCACATAGTTCAAGCCTGCCGAGTGGCAGAACTCAACTGACGAAGGCTCGCCACCATGTTCACCGCAAATGCCACATTTGAGCAGCGGGCGTTCGTTGCGACCATCCTGCACAGCGCGGCGCACCAATTTTCCAACTCCATTAACATCTAGCACCTCAAATGGATCGTCTTTCAATAGGCCCTTTTCGAGATATTCAGGCAAGAAGCTGCCAATGTCATCGCGCGAGAACCCGAGGGTCATCTGCGTGAGGTCGTTAGTTCCGAAGCTAAAGAATTCTGCCACCTCGGCAATTTGAGCAGCAGTGACAGCCGCACGAGGCACCTCTATCATAGTACCCACTTGATAGTCCATTTTATCGTTGCGCTCGGCAAATACCTCTTGAGCCACCGCATCTATGATGTCTTTTTGGTAACGCAGTTCTTTGTGGTTACCAACCAGTGGCACCATGATCTCTACGTGCACCTCCAAACCTCTTGCTCTAACATTCATCGCAGCCTCGATAATCGCACGAGCCTGCATCTGGGTAATTTCAGGGTAGGTGTTGCCCAAGCGACATCCACGGTGCCCTAGCATAGGATTCGCCTCTTTGAGCGATTCGACACGCTGCTGGATAATATTCAAGTCGAGGTTCATGTCAGAGGCCAATTCTTTCTGTTCCTTCTCAAAATGAGGAACAAACTCATGAAGTGGTGGATCGAGAAGTCGCACAGTCACGGGGTGTCCACCCATAGCCATGAAAATGCCCTCGAAGTCCTCTCGTTGGATTGGTAGTAGTTTATCGAGCGCCTCACAACGTCCTGCTACATCGCTAGAGAGAATCATCTCACGCACCAACTTAATGCGGTCACCCTCGAAGAACATGTGTTCGGTGCGACACAGACCTATGCCCTCTGCGCCAAAGCCAAATGCCACTTTTGCATCGGCAGGTGTGTCGGCATTGGCACGCACTTTCATATGGGCGTATTTCTTGGCAAGGCTCATTAGTTTACCAAAATCGCCCGAAAGTTCAGCATCCACTGTGGCGACTTGTCCATCATACACCTCGCCCGTTGTTCCGTTGAGCGAAATCCAATCACCCTCTTTATATACTCTCTCGCCTATGGTCATAGTGCGAGCTTTGTAGTCGATCAAAGCGCCTCCTGCGCCACTTACGCAGCATTTGCCCATGCCTCGCGCCACCACAGCAGCGTGAGAGGTCATACCACCGCGAGCGGTCAAAATACCCTGAGCAGCGTTCATTCCCTTGAGATCCTCGGGCGAGGTTTCTATGCGCACCAAGATAACTTTCTTACCCTCCACCGACCAATCGTGGGCATCCTCGGCAAAAAATACAACCTGCCCAGAGGCAGCCCCAGGTGAGGCAGGAAGCCCCTTGGTTAGAACCTCGACAGACTTCAATGCTTTTTTATCGAAAACAGGATGCAGGAGTTCATCGAGTTTCGACGGTTCAACCCTCAAAACAGCAGTTTCCTCGTCAATGAGTCTCTCAGCCAACATCTCAATAGCCATAGTGACCATAGCCCCTCCCGTGCGCTTACCACTGCGGGTTTGGAGCATCCACAGTTTGCCGTCTTGAATAGTAAATTCAATGTCTTGCATATCACGGAAATAGGTCTCGAGGTGTTTTTGGGTTTGGAACAAATCCTTATAAACCACAGGCATCGCCTCTTCGAGGGATGGGAACTTCGAGCTACGCTCTATTTCTGAAATGCCTTGAAGAGCAGCCCATCGCCTAGAACCCTCTATGGTGATTTGCTGGGGCGTGCGTATGCCTGCCACCACATCCTCGCCTTGGGCATTGATGAGGTACTCGCCATTAAATATATTTTCGCCCGTCGAGGCATCACGAGTGAAAGCTACGCCAGTTGCAGAGTTTTGTCCCATATTACCAAACACCATGGCCTGAACATTCACAGCAGTACCCCACTCGGCAGGGTATTTGTGCATAGAGCGATACAAAATTGCGCGCTCATTCATCCAGCTCTCAAACACTGCGCACACCGCTCCCCAAAGTTGCTCCCATGGACAAGTGGGAAAATCCTTTCCAGTATTCTCAAGCACTGCCGCTTTGAAGCGAGCCACCATACACTTGAGATCCTCGACCGTGAAATCAGTATCGTTTTCTATACCCTTTTCCTCTTTCATCTGATCTATAATCTCCTCGAAGGGATCAATATCTTCTTTGGTCTGAGGTTTCAATCCCAACACCACATCACCATACATCTGAACAAACCTACGATACGAGTCCCACGCAAAACGAGGGTTACCACTCTTTGTAGAGACACTCTCGACAGCCTTGTCGTTAAGTCCTAGGTTCAAAATCGTATCCATCATCCCCGGCATAGACACTCTCGCACCCGAGCGTACCGATACCAAAAGTGGATTTTCGTCGTCGCCAAACTTTGCCCCCATCAGTCCCTCCACTTGGCTCATTGCTGCCTCAATCTCTGAGCGTATTAACTCTATTACCCCTGCCTTACCCTGAGAATAAAACTCTCTACACACCTCGGTGGTGATAGTAAACCCTGGGGGCACAGGGATTCCAATCAAGTTCATCTCGGCAAGGTTTGCGCCTTTGCCCCCAAGGAGCTCTTTCATTTTTCCGTTTCCTTCGGCAGCTCTATTTCCAAAGGAATACACTCTTTTAATGTTCTTCATACTTAAATTTTGGGTTAATTTATTTTATGATTGTTGGTTTTTGTTAAAGTGATAGCAAATTTAAACAATTTCTAGCAGAAAAACAAACTTGAGTAATCCGAGCTCGGTGGTTTTTTTCTAAAATCCTCGCAAGGGTGCTATTTAGTAAAATTAAGCACGAATACCAAGGGTTTATGATCGCTTGCTTCTTGCCAAAAGTTAGCGTTTGCACGATGAGACAAATTGCTAGGCGAATATAGAGCTACTTCTGCGACCCTAGCCATCAGCCCCACCGATACTAAGGCTTGATCCAACATACTCCAAACCCCGCGGTAGAGGTAGCTACCTTGACCCGCTCGAATTAACCCTCGGGTAATGTTCTCCAGAGGAGCCAGCTCAACAGCTTTCGCAATATTCATATCGCCCATCAACACAACATCCTCGTCCCATGAACTGATTTCATTTTGCAACCCTTTGAGTATTATCGCCCTATCACGCTTTGCCTTTATGCCCCCTCGCCTGCTGGGTAGGTGTACAAGTACGAATGAAAGCTCCTCGCCTTTGATTTGTGTCCTCACATGCAGAGCCTCACGTCTTTTATAGAGAGTCTCTGCAGATGAGGCTATCAAGCGGCTCTCGAGCACTTCAACCACCTTTGGGTCATACACAAAGGCAAGATCTATTCCACGAGAATCAGAACTTTCGTAATGGATAATATGATAGTTGCGCCTCTGGTAAAGAAGCATGTCTTCGACCACCTTACGGTTTTCCACCTCACACAAACCCATAGCATCTAGGTTCAAGCCGCCGAGAAGTTTACCCAGAGCCTTAGTCTTGGTTTGGTATTTCTCACTATCCCATCCGTAGCGACCTTCAGGGGTGTAATCTCCATCATATAATGCTGGGTCATTGATCGTGTCAAAGAGGTTATAACAATTCAAGAAGCCCACTCTCACTAGGCTATCCTTGGGACTTTGAGCGCGCAGTTCGCCCATGAAAAAAGAGAGTGCAACTGCACCTAGCAGCCACACTCTCTTGATTTTTGTGATAGTCATGCTCATCACTATTTTTTCTTCTTACCCAAGGCTTTACAACGAAGCTCCAACTCGCGAGCAAAATCACTCAATACGTTCATGTAGTTCATAAACGCCTCATATGGAGAGTCATAAGGGTTGAAGTATTGATGAACCCTGCCATCTGCAAACCACTTGGTACACATGTAGTAGAAATGATCTGAGCTTTGAAGTGCCAACCACACGTGATTGAGGTCCTTGTCGTCGAGTTTGTCCACCATATCCTTTAGGGCGTAGAGCTTGCTGATAGCCTCATCTTGAAGTTCGTTACCCATCCATGCAGATAGATCGCGCTCTTCGTCTGCCCAAGAGATGGGGTGGGGAACGTGCAACGAGGCGACGCTGCGACAACGATCTACCACCTCCGAAGGGGTAGACATCTCCATGTCTGGATTCTCGACTATGCGTGTGATCAAGTCCTCCATAAAACCAAAGATGCCCGACTCTTTTTTGATATGTTCTCCGAAGGTTTCATAGTCCATAAATAGGTTAATCACATCGCCACGGTTATCCTCAAGGTTCAACCAATCCATGTACTTATTAACGCTCAGTGGGTACTCGCTCCACGAGGTATCGGCAAAACGGAAAGCCAAATCATCCGAAAGTTTATAGTTGCGTAGCAGCAATTTCAGACCTTTTTCAATTGGATTTGAATACACGAAGTTAGGGCTTTTCCATCCTAGGATATGCTTTGTGCCTTCGGTAAGAACAGTCTGATAGCCAGCCTCGGCAATCAATTCGCCTATCTTATCGCTATAGATCAACTCTGTGTTACGGAAAGCCTTTGGTTTTTGACCGAAAAGTTCCTCTATTTTCTTTGCACTCTTTTTCACCTGTGCTTTGAATTCATCGGGGCATTTGAGCGCAGAAAGCGAGTGAGCATAGGTCTCTGCCAGAAACTCCACCGAACCGCTAGCGGCTAGTTGTTGGAATTGGTAGATCACCTGAGGGGCATAGGCGTGCAGCTGCTCCAAAGCAATACCACTTATCGAGAAACTCACTTTCACAGCATCGCCATAACGCTCAATCAAGCGAAGAAGCATCTCGTTGGTCTGCACATAGGATTTAGTAGCCACTCTATCGATAATGGTCTTGTTAGAAAAATCATCAAAGTAGAAATGATCCTTGCCTATGTTGAAAAAACGGTATTTTTTCAAACGATAGGGCTGATGTATCTGGAAGTATAAACAAATCTGTTTCATAAGTAAAGTTTGTCTTAAAAAGTTTGGTATATATTGTCTATTTTGGTCATCAACTGCCCCTTAGGCATTCAATAGATTATTATAGATATTGATGATTTTTGTTGCCGCCGAATCCCACTTCAGACTTGCAGCCTCTTTGGAACCCTTGTCTTTAAAGACCTGCGAAAGGGCAGGGTAGCTCAGAATAGAGTATATCGCATCTGCCATTGCATCCACATCCCAGTAGTCAGTCTTAACGGCATAATCCAACACTTCGGCAACACCTGATTGTTTGGAGATGATTACTGGCACATTCGAGCGCATAGCCTCCAGAGGCGAAATCCCGAAAGGCTCCGACACAGAGGGCATGATGTAAATGTCCGAGAGTGCAAACATCTTCTGAACGTCGTCACCCTTCAAAAAGCCTGTGAAATGGAAACGATCTGCTATGCCAAGTTTTGCCACACGGCGAATCACATGGTTCATCATATCACCCGAGCCCGCCATCACAAAGCGAACGTTCTTCATCTTAGAGAGCACCTTAGCTGCAGCCTCAACAAAATAGTCAGGGCCCTTTTGGTAGGTGATACGTCCAAGGAAAGTAACGATCTTGTCGTCTACTCCACGCTCTATTTCTGTTTCTTCTTGTGGTTTGAACATTACTCCGTTGTGGACTGTGGTAACCTTTTCGGCAGGGATACCATAGCGATTGATAACAGTGTCGCGAGTGAGATTACTCACAGCACACACCATATCTGCCGCCATCATACCGCCTTTTTCTATGCTGTGCACTATGGTATTTACGTTCTCCCCTGAGCGGTCATACTCAGTGGCGTGCATATGTACCACTAGTGGTTTGCCGCTAACATGTTTTGCGGATATTCCAGCATAATAGGTGAGCCAGTCGTGGGCATGGATAATATCAAACTGTCCCTCGAGTTGTTTTGCTACTTCGGCAGCCACCACTGCATAGCGTGCAACCTCCTCCATGAGGGTTGCGCCATAGGTGCCGCTGAAGCTGTAGCGAGAGCGCCAAGCATCACGAGAATGGGTTTTGGTAGAAGAGCTATACTCATCTCTGTGGGTTTCATATTCCTCGGGAGAGAGATAAGGCACCAAGTTAGAATTGATCTCAATGACCCTGAGTTTGGTCACTAGATCTTCGTTTTCGAGAATCTGACCATAAGGCGCCTCAACATCCGAGGCATTTTTAACCTCTACGAATTGTTGATCTTCATCGCCATAGGCCTTTGGTACCACAAAAATCACCTCACATCCCTGCTGGGACATGCTTTTTGTTAGACCATAACACGCTGTCCCCAATCCACCTGCAATGTGCGGTGGAAATTCCCACCCAAACATGAGTACTCTCATAAAGCTACATTTTTTTTCTAATTTTTATTTGTATTCGATTATTTTTTGTAATTCTCAATCATCTGATGAATACTGAGCACTGCTCCCACGCTAGGGGCATAGCTGATTGCGCCAGCCGCCTTGTGTGGAGGGTCTCCATCATACAGACCCGCTACCGAGCCTATGCCGTACCCCAAAAGATCCTCGTGGAATCCCTCTAGCAGCTCCTCGGCCTCCATCAAATAGGCCTTGCCGTGGAGCTTGAAATTAGCTGCCACATAATGCTCCAACAGCCAAGTCCAAACTGTTCCCTGGTGCAACTGCATATCACGTTCGTGATGATCGCCACGATAGCTACCCTTATACAGAGGGTGGCGAGGCGAAAGCGTGCGCAGGCCGCGAGTGGTTAGTAGGTGACTCTTTACGGTCTCGACAACCGAACCTTGGTCGGCAAACGACAAGGGGGAGTATTCTAGTGATACAGCCAAAATTTGATTAGGACGCACCTCGAGATGTTGATAACCCTCGTGAACATAGTCCGCTAGGCGTCCTTTTTCGGCATAGAAGAAAGTTTCGTTGAACGATTTTGCAATTAGCTCAGGCAAATCCCCCCAAGCCTCAACAAAAGTTTGATCGCCATTGACCCTCGCCAAATCCAGCGCATAACACACTGCATTGTACCATAGTGCATTCACCTCAACGGCGTAGCCCGGGCGGCGAGTGAGCGCATTATCACCCAAAACAACATTCATCCATGTGAGAGGTTTACCACTCATCGAAGCATAGATCAAACCATTCTCGTGCATTGCAATACATCCAGAGGGAGTTTTACCTCGGCGATAAGTATCCAAGATGAGTTTCATGGCATGCGAGTAGCGGCTCCAGATCTCCTGCTTGGAGACGTGTTGGTTGTATCGTTGCAGCGCATAGAAGAACCATAGCTGAGTGTCGGCAGCCAAATGCGACCCAAAGAGCCCATTGCGCAAACGTCCTACGTGGTAGTCTAGCACCTCTGCAAATTCATCCACGAGCCCCTGTGTGAGGGTACACCCCGCCAAAGCCATAAACGTCTCGCGAGAGCGTGGGTTATACCAGTGGTAGCCAGCCGTGAGCATGCTGCGGCCGTTGTATTTGATCAAAAACTGTCGTGCCGAGTGACGCAAAATGGGTAGAAACTCCGTTTTTTGCGAGCGGCGAGCCAGTTCGTCTTTAAATTGTTTTTTGAAAGCCCCAGCATCTTCGCTTTGGGTCGATGCCGAAAATACAACACTCTTTCCTTTTTTCAGCTCCAATTCAAAGTAACCTGGAGTTGCTAGGTCTTCCAGAGCGTCAAATCCTCTTTTTTGCTCTTCTTGGTACTCAAAATCATAGTACCAATTTGGTTCATGAATGAACGTGTGTGCGCGATTCAATTGCATGTTAAGCCAAGGGAACTCATCATACAGACGGCAAGCCACTCCTCCCTCAAGCTCCACAGCGCCCTTTTGAGCGTGATCGTTGGCTTTTGAAAGCTGATGACGGCTGCGGAACGCAAGGAAAGGGCGCAGGCGCAAAGTCACACTCTCGGCAGAGGATTCTAATAGCGTATATTTTATGAGAAGTTGAGAAGAATCGTGTATCCATAAGAGCTCTTTTTTTAGAACTACATCACCTACTCGATAGGTTATGGATTGAGTTGGATTGTAGGCAAAATCTACAATATATTTGTGACCGCGGGGTTCGTAAACATTTCGATAGCGATGAATCGCGAGATTAAACTGCTGATCCTCCAAAACCAAAGTTTCGTCCAGAGAACTAAGCAAAACGTAGTCTTCGCACGCCAGTTCTTCGATAGGAACCACCATTAATCCATGATATTTGCGAGTATTACAACACACAATGGTTGTACTCATATAGCCTCCTGCACGGTTTGTAGCGAGCATTTCGCGTTTTAGTGAGTATTGCAGGTTCGCCAACTCTGCTTTCTCAAAATGTAGGACTCCCATAAATTGCCATTTAGATATTTTTTGTTTTACGACCATAAAGATAATAACTAAAATCTATAATACCAAACTTTTTTCACACTTATTTCAAAACTTATTGGTCATTCACAAAAAAGCGGGCAGCCACACAACTGTGGCTGCCCGCATAACTTACTCTTTACGGTTAAATGTTTATTTACCCATACGAGTTTTGATATAATGGTGGTGAGTTCCAAATCGTTCAAAAGCCGCGCGATCCAATTCTTCTTGGTGTTCTGGCGAGGCAACCGAGATGATCAAACGGGCACGCTCCTGAAGAGTATGGCCGTAAAGATTCACCGCGCCATGCTCTGTTACGAAATAGTGCATGTGCGAACGAGTGGTTACAACACCAGCCCCGAGGGTTAGAGTTGGAGAGATCTTGCAGAGACCTTTTTTGGTCTTCGATGGCATTGCGATAATCGCCTTACCACCTCTTGAGCGAGATGCACCATAGATAAAGTCTACCTGACCACCAACACCCGAGTAGTGTTTGATTCCGATAGAATCAGCACAGATTTGACCCGTGAGGTCGATTTGAAGAGCTGAGTTAATAGCGGTTACTTTGTCATTTTGAGATATGATGAATGGATCGTTAGTGTATGCCACGTCTTTCATCAATACCATAGGGTTGTCATCGATAAAGTCATAAACTTTTTGCGAGCCCATCAAGAAGGTCGAAACCATCTTGCCTTTGTCGATAGACTTATTAGCACCGTTGATGACGCCTGATTCAACTAGTGGCAAAACTCCATCGGCAAACATCTCAGTGTGGATACCCAAGTTTTTGTGGTTACCCAACTGCGCCAACACTGCGTTAGGGATAGCGCCGATACCCATCTGAAGACAAGCTCCATCCTCGATAAGTTCTGCACAGTGCTTACCAATTGCCACCTCTGTGTCGTCTGGGGTGGTGAAGTGTGCCTCCTCAAGTGGTTCGTGATCTTCACACCAAAGGTCGATCATTGAGCTGTGGATCATTGCATCACCAAAAGAGCGTGGTACATATTTATTAATAACGGCGATGGTATACTCCGCACATTCAACGGCAGCCAAGGTAGCATCAACGCTAGTTCCTAGTGATACAAAACCGTGTTTGTCTGGAGGTGAAACCTGAATCATTGCAACATTGATAGGCAGGGTGCCCGAGCGATATAGCTTTTGAGTTTCGCTCAAAAACACTGGGATATAATCCGCACGTCCCGCTTGAGTTTGTTTTCTGAGGTTACCCCCCACAAAGAATTGGTCTGCTTGGAAAATACCAGCATACTGCTCGTCGGCATAAGGAGCTGCCCCTTCTGTGTGAAGGTGGTGGATATGTACATCCTTTAGCTCGCCCTTTGAGCCGCGCTCCATAAGAGCCTTGATTAGACATTGTGGAGCACTCGCCACTGAACTTAGGTGGATGTGGTCGCCATTTTTAACAACCTTTACCGCCTCTGAAGGTGATATTACATTCATCTTGGTACTATAAATTTATTTTGTGTATTTAATTGTTTTTCAATCGGCAAAGCTAATTATTTTTTCTTAGAATTTCAAGTTTTGTTAAATAATTCACAGCCCCATCCGCAAAAAAAATTCTTAAAAAAATCAAAGGCGAGGTACACTTTAATGGGTGCACCTCGCCTCTTATTGCAAAATCGAGTATTCGAGCTAAAATTATTCAGCTCTTCTAAGCCCTAGTCTGTTATTCCGCTGTTGGCTCGGCAAACATCCATGCCGCCACTGGGTAGTCCAACTCTAGCTCAGTGATAGTAACAGAGGAATTACCTTGTGGCATGTCCTCAATGCTAATAGTCCAAAGAGTTGGTACCTTCATGCCATCAAAGTCCTCATAGTTACTCAAGGCTGTTGTAACTGTTTTTCCTGCCATTTCAGCTCCTTGTTCCTCGGTCAAAGTAGCTTCCATTTTAGAAATCAATCCTGTGGCTTTATCCATAAATAGCACAGCTTTAATTTTATCGCTCTTGTTCACCAATTCCACTTTCTGCATGCCGTCCTCTTCGCCAAGGTACTTAGAATCGAACTGGCTCAGATCGAACTGCAGTCCGCTGAGGATGTTTGTTTGTTTGCTTTGTTGCTCGAGCGCTTCGGCATGAAGAGCTTGGGTCATTGCTCCCATCTTCATCCAACCGTTATCGCCATTGCGCACCATCAAGATGTCATTACCCATAGCCGACATTTCGACACGAAACTTCTCTTGTCCCTCCATTATAATATCCATAGGGATATCTTGCCCTTGCACAGACATTGTCATAACCATGCGCACAGACATATCAGGGTCGTTTAAGTCAAAATTCGCAAGACCCGCCTCCTCAACATAGCGATCCATGATCTCTTGCACACTTTGTGCGCTCACGCTCAAGGCGCATACACTTAGAATAAGTGATAGTAATAGTTTTTTCATTCGTTTTAGTTTTTTATTGTTTGTTTATGTTGTTCTAATTTAAGATTACTAACCCTGCGCTTTGAACTGCGCAAGAGCTAGTGCCGTAGCCGCCTCGACCACCACCGCCGCTCTGAGAGCTATGCAGCAATCGTGGCGCCCGCCAATTTTTAATTCCTCTACTTTCTGGGTTTCAAAATTATAACTCATTTGCCCCTTCGAGATACTTGGGGTGGGTTTGATAGCCACGCGAAAATAAATCTCATTGCCGTTGCTTATGCCTCCCACCACACCTGCGGCATGGTTGGTGGCGGTTGTACCTTGAGCGTCGATAATAGGGTCATTATGTTCGCTGCCCATCATGCGCGAGGCTTGAAAGCCTGCTCCAAACTCAATGCCTCGCACCGCTGGTATAGCAAAAATAGCATGTGAAATCACTGATTCCACGCTATCAAAAAACGGATCACCCCAGCCCACAGGTACCCCTGTGACTCTGCACTCAATCACACCTCCCACTGAATCCCCCTCTCTTTGCGCCTTGGCAATAACACTATCAAGGTTCTCCACACTCTCGCCGCCCACCTCTATCAACTGGGCTTGTATTTTAATTTGTTCGCCCAATATCTTCTTCGCCACGACCCCAGCCGCCACTAGTGGAGCTGTTATCCTGCCCGAGAAATGTCCTCCACCTCGATAGTCGTTCATAGATGACCATTTTTGCGCTGCCACAAAATCAGCATGAGATGGACGTGGGTGTTTTAGTAGTTTTTGATAGTCGCCACTGCGGGTATCGCTATTTTCAAACAAAATAGTCATAGGCGAGCCAGTTGTGTGACCATCAAAGAGTCCACTCACAATATTTGGAACATCGCTCTCACGGCGTGGGGTAGTCCCTCTGGCACCACTAGCGCGGCGAGACATATCCTCAGTAAAATCTTCCACCGACAGCTCCAAGCCCGAGGGTACACCATCAAGGGTCACACCTATTGCTTTGCCGTGGCTTTCGCCAAAGATAGAAACTCGAAGTTTATTTCCAAATTGATTCATCGTTACGCTTTATTAAACATCCCCACAAAGATATGTATTTTCTGTTCAAATCCAAACGCTCGACGCCCAAAAAAATATTCCGTTGCCAGGCCGCAATTTTAATCTAGATTTTGTACCTTTGTATAGCAGACTCATAGTCGAACTAGTAAAATTATAAAAACAATGAATTCATCGATTTATATTATCATCACAACTATTGCACTTTCGCTCTCGGGTATACTTATATATATGTACCTGCGTCAAAAAAATGCAATTGCCCAACTTATCGCCAATCTCAAAGAAGCGGAAGTTCAGCAGCGCGATTTTTTGGGGCAAAACAATTTGATTTCAGCGGAAAACAATAACCTCCGTCAACAGAGCCAATCCCTGCTGCAGGACAAGGCTAAACTAGAACAGGAACTTAAAGAGCGCTATGCTAAGGAGGTCGATCTCGAAAAAGAGCTTGCAAAGCAAAATGAAAATAATCGTTCGCTGCAAGAGAAACTTGAGGGTCAAAAAGAGGAGGTAGAGAAACTCCAAAAGCAAATGAAGATAGAATTTGAGAACATCGCTAACGAAATACTCGAAAAAAAGAGTGAGAAATTCACCAAACAAAACTCCGAGGCGGTGGGGCAACTACTCGATCCTCTGCAAAAAAGCCTAGGTGAATTCAAGGAGCAAATTCAAAAAAACCTCACCGAGGAAACCAAACAACGCTCCTCGCTCGAGGAGCAAATGAGGGTGATGCTTACTCAGAGTGCAAAGATTTCGAGCGAGGCTAACAATCTCGCCTCGGCCTTGAAAGGAAAATCCAAGATACGAGGTAATTGGGGGGAGCTTGTATTGGAGAGAGTACTGGAGAGCTCAGGCCTGCAAGAGGGCAGAGAATATGAGCTAGAGAAATCGTTTACTGACTCCGAAAGCGGTCGCCGTCAAAGACCTGATGCGTTGATATTTTTGCCTGGGGAGCGCACAGTTGTAGTGGACTCCAAGGTATCGCTGGTTGCCTACGATCTTTATTGTTCGAGCGAGGATGAGACTCAGCAACAGCAGGCACTCGCAGCTCACCTTGCATCTATCAAAGGACACATAGACACTCTCGCCACCAAACGCTACGAAGATAAACTAAAGGAGGCATCGGATTTTACTATTATGTTCGTGCCCATAGAGCCTGCCTACATGCTTGCCATCGAAAAGGATAACTCGCTGTGGGATTACGCTTTCAAACGTCGAATTATGCTTATTAGCCCATCGAATTTGATGCCTTGTTTGAGGTTGATAAACGATGTGTGGCAGAGAGAGCGTCAGAGCTTAAATTCACAAAAAATAGTCGAGCG
>CAYJLY010000008.1:5800-16389 GCA_964371385.1 uncultured Rikenellaceae bacterium | reverse complement strand
AGACCCTTATGAAACGCTTTATCCCCTTAGTGCTTTTGGTCATTCTGACCTCGATGGCACACCAAGCACAGGCGCAAATCCCTTCTTTGACACAAGAGGCTCGCATGGCTAAAATTGAAAGAGAAGCCGCAGAGGTGTCGTTTTTCTCGGATCACAACTCGCTGGTGGAATATGTTTGCGCTCCATCGTTTTCATCTCCCTTTGCTGCTAGATTGTATCAAAATGAAGGCGGTGAATGGATTTTTGAAATCAAGAAAGTCACTAATTATCAGCCGGTCGTAGATGATTTTGATGTCAAGCACCCCTACCCCGTAAAAGGGCTATCGGGCGAGGAATTTGAAAAACACATGCAAGATAGAGAAAAAAACAAGCACACCCCCGAATATCAAGCTAAAGAAAAGGCGCGACGGGCTGCCATTGACCACTGGGCTGAACAGAGAATAGCGTTTTACAACAAAAACTTCAAGATTCAAAGTACTAAAACAGTCCTAAATCCCCAAGAGGCTGAAAAACTGTACAAAGAGAGCGTTTTACTTTACAATGATTGCTATGAAAAGGTGAAGCCAAAGCCTCTGCCGAAGGATACCATAATCAATGATAAGGGTGAAACTGTTATTCTTGAAAGTATAGAGATTGTATTAGACGGCAATCCTGTTACTTTGCGCTACTACGACGGCAGACAGTTTCATTCGCACCAGACAAATCACCCAGAGTGGGCTGACCCAATAATAGATTATTTCTCACAGCGGGGCGCTATCACCAAGGATTTTAAAAAATAATGCCGCGCGCCAACGTCCAAAAGACAGGCGCATGGCATCTTTATTATTTAGGCGCCAGCGGCACTTGCGATGGACTTGCTGTTGGATTTAGAAAGGCACAGTTATAGCCAATTCACCGCCAGTGCACCTCGCACCTTTATAAACTATCACCCTTAGCTCCGACAGTCACAACCACCATTTTCTCTCTAGGGAGATATTTAGAGGTAAGTTCGCTGATACACTCGGGGGTAATGCTGCGCACTAGTTCGAGGAAGTTCTCAAGATAATCTCTGGAGACCCCAGCTTGAATATTGTCGATAAGTATGTCTGCCACCCCGAATGGCCCATCCAAGATGCGCATCACCTCACCAATTATCATACTGCGTACCACTTCAAGTTCTTGCTCTGAGATAGGTTCACGCCCCAAGCGTTCGATTTCTGAGAATATTTCTTCGATGGCATCCTCAGTATACTCAGCAGTGACGTCAGTTGCGATGGCAAAATAGCCAAGGCGTTCCATCGACACCATTGCAGCATAAATTCCATAGGTGTAGCCCTTGGTTTCGCGAAGATTCTGAACCAAGCGAGAGCCAAAGTAACCCCCGAGTATCATCGCCACAACCTGCATTTGATCGTAGAGCGGGTCGCCTTTCTTGAATAGCGGAAGCCCTATGCGAATGGAACTTTGTAATGCTCGCTCGCGCTCTATGTGTGCTCTGGGGGTGCTCAGAAGGTCGATATGTGTTGTTTGAACTTGCGGCGTGCCCATGGGGAGTTTTTCCAAGACAGATAGTATTGCTTTGCTCGAACTCTCGCTAATACAACCGCTACACACGGCAAACGCTCGCTGGGCGCAGTAGTTTTGGGCGAAGAATTCTTTTAGATGCTCCACTGTGAGGGTGTCGTACTCAGAGCTCTCGTATATAGTACCGTAGGGGTGGTTTTCGCCAAAGAGCGACTTTGAGAAAAGTTCACGGGCTAGGTAGGCAGATTTTTCACGCTCGATTTTTAATTGCCCTTTGCGTTTTGTTTTATAGATATTGAGCTCGCGCTCATCGAAAACGGGGCGGATAATCAGCTCCTCGAGTAGCTCTAGTGCCTTTGGCAAGAATTTTTCGAGGGCGTTGATAGTGACAATAGAATAATCACGATCTATAGAAGTGTCGTAGAAAATACCGTAAAAATCGAGTATCTCGGAAATCTCGCCCGAGGTGTATTTTTGCGTCCCCTCGGATAGCATATTAATGGTGGAGCTAGCCACAAAAGGATGATTTTGATGACTGCTGCCCCCATGGAACACCACCGAAAGTCGCACCACGGGACTATCACCCGCAGCCATGGTGTAGAGTTTAATGGAGTTAGCACCTTGGTGCGTCTGATAGTGGGGGAGTGTTAGTCTGCTGGGTAGGCTAGTTGGGGGGGCGGAAGTTCTATTGGGTGTTGGATATTTCATGGTGCGATTTACTTAGTTTTCGATGGTGCGAACTGCGATTTTGAACTCAGATAGAGTAGGGTGTTGGCACGAGAGGGGGTGAATAGTTCTTGGGCGGTGGCGAGGATTTCCTCTGCACTCACCGAGTTGTGCCACTGCACATCCTGGTTAATCATCTCTGCATCGCCCAACATCTCGAAAAACGATAGATTGATGGCTTTGTTGAGAACGTTGATCTGCGAGAACTCGTTTTGAGCCTCGTATTTGTTTTTCATCTTGCCTAGTTCGTATTGTTCGACTGCCTCTGTACGCAGTCTGTCGAGCTGAGCCCACAGTGCCTTTTCTGCTACCTCGGGGCTTGTATCGTCCAACAGACGAGCGGTGACAATCAACGAACCCTCGTCCAATTCGCCCGTTATATAGGCATTCACGCTCGAGAATAGGTTTTGCTCCTTGATAAGCTCTTGGTACATTCGCGAGGAAGTGCCGTTGCTAAGTATATCGGTTATCATATCACACACTGCATGTTCGCGAGATGTACGTCCACCAATTCTAAAAGCGATGTAAATCAACGAAACGGGTACATCACGCTCGACCACCAATCGACGCTCCTGGCTCTGTGGGGGTTCTTGTGGGAGTTTGTCTTTGGGCGCGGGGAGAGAGGGCAATTCGGCAAACCAATGTTCTGCCGCCTCGAACATCTCCGCCTCGGACAAATCGGCAGCAATGGTGAGTATGGTGTTCGAGGGAGTGTAGTATCGCTGGTGGAAATCTTGCACTTGGCTCAAAGTCGCACGCTCTATGTGCTCGGGCGATTTGCCTATGGTTGCCCACTGGTAGGGGTGTACCTTGTAGATCAGGGGGCGAAGCAGTAGCATCAAGTCTCCGTAGGGTTGGTTGAGGTAGCGTTGGTTGAACTCCTCAATGACAACCTTGCGCTGCACCTCGAGCGAGTTTTCGTCGAAATTCAAAAAGCCCATCCTATCGCTCTCAGCCCACAGAGCAGTGTGGAGATTTTCTTTTGGTAGGGCGATATAGTAGTTGGTGTAGTCGTTATTGGTGAAAGCATTGTTTTCGCCTCCAGCCATTTGTATGGGAAGGTCGAAATCCTCGATGTTCTTCGACCCCCCGAACATTAGGTGTTCGAAAAGATGGGCAAAGCCCGTGTTTTGTGGATCTTCGTTGCGTGAGCCGACCTTGTATAGAAGGTTTACTGCTGCCATGGGGGTTGAGGTGTCGCGGTGTACAATAACCGTCAACCCGTTATCGAGTACTCGTTTTTGGAAATTAATCATTATCTATATGAAGGGGGAGTTGTGTTTTCTCCCGTGTCGTTATTTTTTATTATCTTTGCGAGCACAAAGGTAATGAAATTAGTCAATTTATTTCGATTTTAAACCTCGCGCTATGAATAAATATCTCAACCCCGCAGACCGTCTTTTGATGGTACTCCTTGCAATATGGACAACTATTAATCTCTTTCAGGGTGCCTACACCGAACTTGCCAACGACGAGGCGTACTACTGGGTGCTCTCGAGCGATGTGGGATTTGGCTACTACGACCACCCCCCTATGTTTGGTTGGTTGGTGGCTCTCTCTAGCTTTATCTTCGGAGATACGGAGTTTGGGGTGAGGGCTATTACTATCTTGTTGCAGCCCATTTATTTGTTTATGTTCTGGAGGTTGATTCCCCTAAAAAAGCCTTCCAAATCGCTTGCGCTGGTTTATGCCTTGGTCGCATTTAGCGTGCCATTGCTCCAATTGTATGGCTTTGTGGTGACTCCCGATGCTCCGCTGTTGTTTTGTACGGCTTTGCTGTTGTGGTGTTATAAGAGATTTTTAAGACTGGAGGATGATTTCTCGAAAAAATCGCTTGCCACCTCGGCTATGCTGGGTTTGGCTGCGGCAGCGATTTGCTATGCCAAGTACCACGGGGTGCTGGTGATAGGCTTCATCGTATTATCGAACATTAGGGTGGCCACCACCACTCGTTTTTATATTGCAGTGGCGGTGGCCGCACTTGCTTTTATGCCCCACATCCTGTGGCAGTACTCCCACGATTGGGTGTCGCTGGATTACCATTTGAACCTTCGTGCTAAGGGCTTCGAGTGGGAGAATGTGTGGATCTATCTACTGAATTTGGTTACGACTTTTAATCCTCTGTTTATGCCCATCTTTGTGGCTC
This sequence comes from uncultured Rikenellaceae bacterium, assembly GCA_964371385.1. Lineage (GTDB taxonomy): Bacteria > Bacteroidota > Bacteroidia > Bacteroidales > Rikenellaceae > Mucinivorans. Next base: position 12,014 of record CAYJLY010000008.1, on the reverse strand, counting down.
TGATTCTCAAAAAATCAGGACTTAAAGCCAAGGATCTAGAAGGCGAGGAGTTGATAGAATGGCGTTTTGCGAGGGCTCTTAAATGGATAACGTGGGGTTTTGTGTTGTTCTTTGCTCGCTCATTGATGAGTGTTCATGTTCAGGCGCAGTGGCTTATTCCTTTAGTGTTCCCCGTGTTGTATTTCCTGGTGTTGGGAGCGCAAAAACGCCTTCCGCTAAAGAATTATTTGCTAAAAGTGAGCGGAGTGTTTGTGTTGTTATTTATAGGGGTAAGGGTGTTTATTGTGAGCTATGCAGATAGGGTGCTCAGTAATGAACTCTTTGGTAATGAGGCCTATGGCGATTTTGCCCGCGAACTGAACTATCGCCCCTTTATTAGTAATGCTAACTATGTCACCGCCAGTAAGATGCGTTTTTATGGGCAAAACCCTGCCTTTGCTCACCCCGATGTCAATTCGCGCAGTAGTCATTATCAATTTATGGATATGGATCGTGGGTTGTATAATCGCCCTGTTGCCATAGAGATTTCGGACGAGGCAAATAATTCATTGAGCCGCCAGGCGAAGGACTCTCTCTTTGAGTTTGTACAGATTCACCAATACCACATTTGGTATGATACCATCTCAAATTATATTCCCTCGCGCGATGTACGCCTTGAGACGGTACTGCCCGAAAAAGTGCTATCGTTGCAGGATATGATGGTGGATGTTCACCTAGAGAATCCATATTCTCACGATATACCTTTGGGGGCTGGGCGTGATCGCTTTGAACTCTCGTTGCGCCTTGTGAGCAAAGAGAATGGAACATATAAAATAGTAGTACCTATGCTTAGTGATACACTGCCCGCTAGAGGAGAAATTGATGAGCGAGTGCGCATAATTTTCCCCGAGGATATAGATACGGGTGCCTATCAGGCTGCTTTTACCCTCACTCGCTACCCCTATGGCTCGTGGTATAATAGCGAGCGCATGCCGCTGGTGGTTGTAAACCCCAACGAGAGCTAGACTTTTGATTTCAGGCTCTAGGCTATGTGTTTGTATGGCCTCGTAAAGGGTTTGTTTATAAGGGGTTATCCTTTGGTCGCTTTTTATGATATATATATGGTAGAAAACGGCAGGTCGAAACGCTGTAAGTTATAGATATATCGGTTGTTATTAGTAGTTTGATGAAAGAAATTTCATCAAACTACTTTTTTTATTGCGCAACAAAAAGATAGGTGATAGTCCCCTTTTGTTTTTCGGGAGCAGTGTTGCTGAGGTTGAATCTTGCATTCATTGCTGCTCGTTGGGCGGTTTTAATTAGGCACTCATCGTTTGTTGTTGTGCTTTTAATATCTGCATCTATAACCTTGCCATTACGATTAACTGTAATGTTTACCACAACTTCGCCCCCTCCTTCACATTGGTAACCTGGGACTTTTAGTTTGTTTGTGTCTTTCCTTTTATCTAGCATATAGCTTACCATTACATTGCCGTGATAGCGGGCTGTTTCATCCTTGTCGTCATTGCCTGCCTCGCCTTGTTGCTGATCTTTTAGTCGCTGCTCACGCTCTTCTTGCGCCCTGCGATTGGCAGCGTCAAGCTGGGCAAGACCTTCGTTTTGCGAGGAACTATTCTCTGAGAGTGCATCTTGCACACGTTGTGCCTCTTGGTAGAGCTCGTCGCTGGCAGTTGCTCTGTCATCGCGTAACGATGCGTCAAGCTTTGAGTTTTCGTTCGATATGCGGTTGCTGATATTTTGCATGTCGAGCTCCTCTTGCTCCAATGGGGTTTCTTCCACCATCTGTTCTACCATTTCAACCTCGTCTATCATTTCTATCTCGACCATATTCGAGGCGGTGGGTTGTAGGATGATTTGGTAGGTCAAAAATGCTATAATTAGTGTAAGGTGTACAATAATAGTCACCATCAATCCCATCCTGTGGCGATAGACCCAAGTGCCCATAGAGGGTTTTCCCTGTGCTCCCAAATAGGGTAGAGGCATAGGACCGTTGGGGCGACGATCCACACCCTGCCTTTGTGGGGGGGCAGGTGGGAGAGGTCTTACCCCTGGGCGTGCTGTATGTTTTTGCGCGCTATTTGCTTGGGTTTTACGCTTGTTTTTGCCGCTGGGTAGTATGGATTTTAGTAGCTTTGACATGTTGAAAATAGAGAGCTCCGAAAAATTAGTGTAAGTTGTGAGCACAAAATTAGTATAAATTAATGTTTTTTTAGTACCTTTGTTCGCGAAAAATTATACATTTGGGTAAAAATATGCTAGAAAATATAGCCTAGTGTGCCCTGAGTGTGAATAAAATAAAGTAAATTGTTCAATAAACAACCATGGTAAAACAACGTACATTACTGAGCGAAATCGAATATAGCGGCAAAGGTTTGCATACTGGAGCTAAGATTAATCTTTGTATCAAACCAGCTCCATGCGGTCACGGTATTAAGTTTGCTAGAGTAGACATAGAGGGTGCACCCCAAGTCGAGGCTCTGGCTGAGAATGTAAGCGAGACAACTCGTAGCACTGTAATTGCAAAGGGTGCGGCGCGTGTGTCCACCATCGAACATCTGTTGGCTGCTCTTTGGGCATCGGAAGTGGATAATGCTCTTGTGGAATTGGATGGTCCTGAAGTGCCAATTATTGACGGTTCGGCAGCGGTGTGGATGGAGCTCATAGCCAAATGTGGCACCACCCAGCAGGATGGAGATAGAGTGTATTTTACCCCAGGGGCAAAATATGAAATTAAGGATGCTGACAGAAATAGCGAGATTGTTCTTTATCCAGACGATCATTTCACAGCCTCGGTTCATATAGACTATGGCTCGGCGGTGGTCGGCAAACAATACGCCACTATTGAGGCAGGCGATAACTTTGCAGAAAAGATTGCACCTTGTCGCACCTTTGTGTTTCTTCACGAATTGCTACCTCTAATTAAAGGAGGACTTATCAAAGGTGGAGACCTTGCCAACGCTATTGTGGTGGTCGAGAAGCCTTTGGAAGGAGATGATGCGGCGCAGATTGCCCAAACTTTCCAGTGTGATGTAGAAGCGGCTCAGAATCCAGGCTACCTAGCCCAAGGGGGACTTAGATATGAAAATGAGATTGCTCGCCATAAGCTCCTAGATTTGATGGGAGATTTGGCATTGGTGGGTGCTCGTATCAATGGCCATGTGTTGGCAACTCGCCCAGGACACAGCGTAAATACTAATTTCGCCAAACTTCTTCGCAAGGAAATCAAAGCCTCGGCAGACAAGCCAAGCTACAAATATGACATTAACGTCCAACCTGTGTATGATATAAATCAAATCAAGGGTATTTTGCCTCACCGCCATCCGTTCTTGTTGGTCGATAAGATTATGGAACTAACATCAGAGTCGGTTGTGGGAGTGAAACAAGTGACTATGAACGAACATTTCTTTGTGGGTCACTTCCCCGATGAGCCAGTGATGCCAGGGGTATTGCAGATTGAGGCGATGGCGCAATGTGGTGGAATTTTGGCTTTGAGCACTGTTGAGGATCCGCAGAATTATTCAACCTACTTCCTGACTATCGATGGTGTGAAATTCAAACGTAAGGTTGTCCCAGGGGATACTCTATTGTTTGAGCTTACCCTTGCAGGCCCCATTCGTCGAGGTATAGTAATGATGAACGCCAAAGCTTTTGTTGGTGACACCCTTGCATGCGAGGCATCTCTTAAGGCGTTGATTACTAAAAATAGATAGTATATCACTTTGAGCATGCGTACTTGAAAGCGAATTTTGATAGTGCATACGAAGTAGAATAACAAAACAATGATTTTTGAGAGATCTAAATTTCTCTCATACAAATAAAACATAAGAAAAAATGATAAGCCCACTAGCACATATTGAGCCCAGTGTTAAACTTGGTGAAAATGTAACAGTCGAACCTTTTGCAGTGATTACTGGCGAGGTGACCATAGGTGACAATTGTCATATTCACTCGCATGCCGTGATTATGGACGGAGCGAGCATAGGCAATAATTGTACTATCCATTCTGGGGCTGTTATATCCAACGTTCCGCAGGATTTGAAATTCAAGGGTGAGAAAACTTATGTTAAAATAGGAAATAATACCACTATCCGCGAATGCGTTACTGTCAATCGTGGCACCGCAGCGGTGGGAGTGACCACTGTTGGAGATAACTGTCTTTTGATGGCTTATGTTCATGTGGGGCATGATTCAGCCATAGGCAATAACTGTATTTTGGTTAATCGCGTCTCGCTAGCAGGCGAAGTTGTGGTTGAGGATTGGGCTATTTTGGGAGGTCATGTGGCTGTTCATCAATTCTCGAGAATAGGCGCGCACTCGATGATCTCGGGTGGAACTTTGATCAACAAAGACGTGCCTCCGTATGTTAAATGCGCTCACGCTCCTGTAACTTTCGTGGGACTCAATACTATTGGTCTTCGCCGCCGCGGTTTTGATAGTGTTCAGATTGCTGATATTCAGGAAATTGCACGCATTATATTCCAATCTAACCTGCCTTATTCGAAAGCATGTGACACGGTGGAGCAAACAATCCCGCAGAGCGACTATCGTGATGAGATTATTTCATTTATCCGCAATTCTAAGCGTGGCGTATTGCGCCAGTATCAGCCTAAGATGCGTGATATGGATATAGACTAGATATTAGAATTTTAGATAAGAGAGAGGTTTATGTCGTTTCAGAATTTTATTTTAAGGAACCTTTATGCCCGCAGGCTGAAGGCTATCGAAAAGTTTCGTCGGGAACCTATCTCAACGCAGAATGAGCAACTCCTGCGAGTGCTGAAGCAGGCAAATAAAACGCCGTTTTTTGCAGAGCATGCTCTGGGGGAATCTCTTAGCTACGAAAAATTTGCAAACTCCGTGCCCACAGTGAGCTATGAGGAGTTTATGCCATGGATAGATAGGGTTTTGCAGGGTGAACACAGCGCTTTGACTAATTCTCCAACTCGTTGGCTTGCAAAAAGTTCTGGTACGACCAACGACAAAAGTAAATTTATCCCCATCAACAATCCCTCGCTAAATGGTTGTCACTACCAAGGCGGGCGTGATGTGGTGGCTCTATTCACTGATAATTTTCCAAAATCCAAAGCATTTACAGGTAAATCTTTGACGCTTGGAGGCTCCAAAAAGCTTTCTCGCGAGCAGAGTTCATTGATTGCAGGCGATCTTTCGGCTATTCTCATTAGCAATGCTCCATCTATAATCACGCCCATGCGCCGACCTAAGAGCAGTGTAGCGTTGATAGAGGATTTCGAAGAGAAGGTCGAGGCTATCTGTCGCACTTGTTCGCGTAGTAATATGACTAGTTTTGCGGGGGTACCCTCGTGGAATTTGGTTTTGATGGAGAAGATATTGGAATACAATGGCGTTGATTCTCTACTGGATATTTGGCCTAATCTCTCTTTGTTTATTCATGGGGGTATGAGTTTTGATCCATATCGTGAGCAATATCAGCGCATTATTCCTAGCTCACAGATGCAATATATGGAGACCTATAACGCATCAGAGGGGTTCTTTGCCCTGCAAGACGACCCCAATGATAGCTCTATGCTATTGATGCTCGACTATGGGACTTTCTACGAATTTTTGCCATTTTCTGATCTCGATCATCCCGAAAGAGCTGTGCCCCTCGAAGGTGTGCAACTAGGGGTGAACTATGCGATGATTATTACCACCACGGGTGGATTGTGGCGATATATGATAGGCGATACGGTGGAGTTTACCTCACTTACGCCCTATAAAATTAAGATTACGGGCCGCACCAAGCATTTCATCAATGCCTTTGGTGAGGAACTTATCATTGATAACTGTGTCAAAGCCTTGGATGAAGTGGGCGAGAGCACAGGTGCTAGAGTTCAGGAATTTACTGTGGCTCCCGTGTTTATGGAACAGGGCGAGAAGGGGGCTCACCACTGGGTGGTTGAATTTTCTAAAGAGCCCTCAGATATTGAGGGTTTTAGAGCCAAACTCGATCTCGCGCTTCAAGAATGTAATTCAGACTACGCAGCTAAGCGTTCGGGCGATGCCACTATGTCACCTCTTAGGCTTACGGTTGCCCCCGCTGGGACTTTCTATCGCTGGATGCAGAGCCGTGGAAAGGTGGGTGGACAGAATAAAGTGCCCCGCCTGAGCGGTACGCGCGATTATTTGGAAGGTCTGCTAGAGCAGATTGCATGTGATGCAAAGGCGTAGGTGTGTCGCAGGGAGTGTCGCAGGG
>CAYJLY010000008.1:0-5700 GCA_964371385.1 uncultured Rikenellaceae bacterium | reverse complement strand
GTGTCGCAGGGAGTGTCGCAGGGCGGCTTAACCGCGAGATATTTCGTTTGGCGATTCCCAATATTATTTCTAATATCACAGTTCCGCTTCTGGGGCTGATAGATATTGCCATTGTGGGATGGTATGGAGGCGACGTGCTTATTGGAGGCATGGCACTGGGCAATATTATTTTTTCACTAGTGTATATGAATTTTAGTTTCCTAAGGATGGGAACTAGCGGGCTTACGGCTCAAGCCTACGGTGCTCGCAATATTGAGCGTGTGACCCAAAATCTTGTGCGTGTTATCCTTGTGGCATTTATCATTGGTGTGGTGCTCCTGGCCATTCAAGGGGTGATAGGCTGGGGGGCTATGAAATTGATGGATGGGAGCGAGGGTGTGCGAGCTGCCGCATTGGAGTATTACTATTATAGAATTTGGGGAGCTCCCGCAGCGATGATGATCTATGGTTTTAATGGTTGGTTCACGGGGGTTCAGAATGCTCGCTCACCCATGTGGATTGCCATAGGGAGCAATGTGGTGAATGTGATTTTGAGTCTTGTTTTGTGTTTTGGCATGGATATGGGCATAGAGGGTGTGGGGCTGGGGACAGCTCTCTCGCAGTGGTGTGGGGTAGTGTTCTCGCTATTGATTATATCTAGGTATTATGGTCGTTGGAGAAAATATTTCAAGGGTGTAGGGCTTTTCGCTCGTGAATCGTTGAGCGAACTCTTTAGAGTAAATAGGGATATTTACCTGCGCACTGTGTGCTTGATTGCCGTGATGGTTTTCTTTACCTCTGCCTCTAGTTCTATGGGCGATGAGATTCTTTCGGCTAATAATCTGATGATGCAGCTATTCTTGCTTTATTCCTATCTAATGGATGGCTTTGCCTATGCTGGCGAGGCGATAGTGGGCAGGTTCTATGGTGCGGCAAACTTTACGATGATGCGCCATGGGGCAAGGTGGGTTACCTTGTGGGCGGGAGTGACAGCTCTGTGTTTTACGGGAGTGTACGGCGTATTTTCGGAGAGTGTGCTAGGATTCTTCAACCCATCGGCCGCAGTTCTAGCAGTGGCAAGGGAGTATATATGGTGGGCAGTGGCAGTGCCCATGGCTGGATTTTTGGCGTATTTGTTGGACGGGTTGCTGGTGGCTGTTTCCTCGACCTCAATTATGCGTAATGTGATGATAATCAGCGCAGCTATCTTTTTCACTACTTTCTTTTTGCTGCGCCCAGTTTTGGGCAATGATGCTCTGTGGTTGGCATATATTCTGTTTCTAGCCAGCCGTGGAGGATTTCAACTCTTATTCACGTATAAAAAATTATTTGCACGACAGTGATTCTGTGTTTAAGTGTTTGGTTTTCAGTTTACTATAAATTGAAATTGTGACTTGGAAATCGTATGATAGTTTTATTGTTATAACTTTCATGCTCAGATGCTTTGTAACTTTGTTGTACCAAGAAACTCAAAAAGCATAATTCCAGTTTTACGATGCAAAAGATTCAAATTTTTGATACCACCCTTCGCGATGGCGAACAAATGGCAGGCACTCAACTCAATACAGTCGAGAAGATAGAAATAGCCCGTCAGTTGGAGTTGCTGGGTGTGGATGTGATCGAGGCAGGCTTTCCTGTGTCGAGCCCGGGGGACTATCGTTCGGTTCGCGAGATAGGGAAAACCATCAAAGCTTCTCGAATTTGTGCTCTAACTCGTGCTGTCGAAAAAGATATAGACGTGGCAGCTGATGCTTTGGAGTATGCAAAACTAAAACGCATACATACAGGCATAGGTGTTTCTCCCCAACACATAGTACATAAACTGCGTTCAACGCCTGAGGGTATTATAGAGCGTGCGGTGGCGGCAGTGAAATACGCCAAGCGTTATGTGGAGGATGTAGAATTTTATGCCGAGGATGCAGGGCGTGCCGATAATGAGTATCTCGCGCGAGTGGTCGAGGCAGTTATCGCAGCTGGTGCAACCGTAATTAATATCCCAGACACAACGGGCTATTGTCTGCCTGAGCAGTATGGCGAGAAAATAGCGTTTCTGATGGGTAACGTAAACAATATTGACAAAGCCATCCTTTCGACCCACTGTCACAACGACCTAGGAATGGCAACTGCCAATTCGCTTGCGGGAGTATTTAATGGCGCTCGACAGATTGAGTGTACGATCAACGGACTTGGTGAGAGAGCAGGTAATACCGCTCTGGAAGAGGTGGTTATGGCTCTTAAGTGTCATGGCTCGAAGGGCTACTACACGGATGTCGATTCTAAACTGCTGACCAAAACCTCGCGCATGGTCTCCTCGCTAATGAGCGTTCCTGTGCAGGTAAACAAAGCCGTTGTGGGACGTAATGCTTTCTCGCATAGTTCGGGTATACACCAAGATGGGGTATTGAAAAATCGTGAGAGCTACGAGATTATGGATCCCGCTGAGGTAGGATTGGCTGATAACTCTATAGTTTTGACTGCTCGTAGTGGTCGCGCTGCTCTGAAAAAACGTTTCGAGCAACTCGGACACATCATGGAGCGCAACACTCTTGATAAGGCATACGAGGAGTTTTTGAAACTTGCAGATAAGAATAAGAATTTCACAGATGACGACCTGCTTGCCCTTGTTGGCGAGAAAATGGCAGAGCGTATCCAACGTCCAGTGGTATTGCGCCATTTGGAAGTAATGAGCGGTTCGCTGCAACCACGTGCCACTGTTGTGCTGGATGTAGATGGCGAAACTCATGTTGCGAATGCCGAGGGTAACGGTCCTGTTGATGCTGCCATCAAGGCAATAAAGAGCGTCACTGGTAATGGTATCACGCTTCAGGAATTTATGATCCAAGCGATGACCAAGGGGAGTGACGATATAGGACGTGTGCATATGCAGATGGAGGGCGATGGACGAATAGTTCATGGTTTTTCTCTCCACACCGATATTGTGATGTCCTCGGTCGAGGCCTATGTAGATGGCCTCAATAAAGTGTTGGCGAGACGCGCTCGCGCACTAAATAAATAATTTTTGGCTAAGATTGGTTTTTAGTATATAGTAAATTAGTTGTGTGAAAAGAGCAGGATCCCCTCGCGGGTGGTCTTGCTCTTTTTTATGTTGGAACCATGTGTCAGCGACACAGCCACTCCGAACTGGAGCAACTATCATTTAGCTGCGACTGTGCATTTCTTGTATTGTTTCTGCTCGTGTCTTGGATAGCCTTTCGCTAAAATACAATATTAAAAAAATCTAAGGTTATTTTGCTTTATAAGAAAAAGTTATTAGCTTTGTAGTGGGTAATTAATATTAACCAACTAAAACTCTCTACTAATTATGAAAAAATTACTTCTCCCCCTAGTGCTAATTGCATTCTCTTGCACACTCGCTCTCGCACAACAAAACCAACCAACTAAAGCAAGTTCAGTCTCTGTTCAGGGAGGTGCGAATTTTGGCGATCTAACTAGTTTTTCAGGTGGCCTGTCCTATGACACCGAAATTACCAAGTGGTTTGGCGTTGGCTTCTCGTTCCGCTTTGACAACTACAACAACTTCCCCGACTATGCAAAGTCGCTCTATGAAAGTTCAACTATTCAACCAGGTATGCTTGAAACCCTTAGCACAAAAACAGGTCCTTTTGATTGGGAACGCCTAAGAGTGATGACCTTCGAGGTGGATTTGGAGTTTTATCCAGTGGATAATGGTAACTCACGCCTGACCACTGGAATAGGAGTGGGGATTGCCTCTATTGCCAATGAATGGTTTACCGCCACATCTATTGCTACTCTGCCTGCTCACAGCAACTATTCGCACTATCACGACTATCAGATGCCCTTTAATTTCTCAGTGAATGTGGACTATCGCTATACTTTTGATTGCGATTTTGGCATAGGCGCAGGTGTCGAAATGAATGTGAATGAGTATGTCGGTGGTAGCTTTACTCCCTATGTTTCTTTGAGCTATCGTTTCTAGGCGGTCATCTAGTTTGAAATAATACATGATTTCACGAGGTATTTGCAGTGTTGTGCCTGCAGATGCCTCGTGTTTTTTTTGTTAAAATACGACTCTTTGGTAGTGAAATTTGTAAAATATGATTTTATTGTGTAATTTTGATTAGCAATCATTGATTTATAACTTATTCGGTAAGTCTTTTTTTTGGTTTATCCCACCCCACTCGCAGAAAGCAGATATCTAACTATTAATAATGCTTATATGAAAACAAAAAAACTCCTAGGCGCACTATTGCTGATCTTTGCAGTAGCTGCTACAACCTCCACTAGCCATGCTCAATTTGGTAAGTTGAAGAACCTCAAAAATGTAGTGAAAAGTGATAAATCTGAAAAAACTCAGGATGCAGAGCCTGCCGCTACACCTCAAACTCCAAGCGAGGCGCCACAGCCACAAAATCAAGAACCTGCCCCTGCGGTTGTGCTCACTCCCACCCCCGAGGCTCTTGCGAGTGACCCCAATGCCGCCAATGAGACCATCGAAGCTGGTTTTACCAAATCCATCGGGCAGCTTCACTGCAATTATGACTTGATGGAGAACAAACAAGTTTTCCCCTTTGCACCCTATTACAAGTACCCCGACTTCTTTGTGATGAATACCCCCGAGAATACCAAGGAGTTGGAGGAGCTAACAAGTTGGTTTTTCGATCAATTCGCCAATGGCAAAGGAACGATTATCGATCAATATGAGAAAGTGACCCTAGCCGATGGCACCGAGGTGGGGGTGCCCATCAATCTTATTCCGATGAATGCCTACACCACGTTGTATCTTGCCGATCCCTCAAGCATCAAGGCTTTTGAGTACGCAAACAAGGCTCTTGTGTTCAATCGCTCCTACACCTACGACATGTACGATACCTATAATGGATTGATAAATGAGCAGGGGCTGAAGTGTATTATGAATCCAGCTTCAATCGGTACTACAATCATAGGCAATCAGCTAAAAGCCATAGAAACAGCCGTAAATAAACACCTAGATCCCACCGAACTTCGAGAGTATATTGATGGATTAGCAGATGCGGTGATTAGCAATTATCAGCAGAAAAAATTTATCGTAGCCAGAGGATATTGGGATCTAGCTATGAAGGCTTACGAACGTATCTATCTCTACCACAAAGAGCGAGACACTAGTGCTCCTGAGCATTATGAGCTTAGAGAGAAGATGAATCAAGTGGATGGCTTGGAGAGTCAAATTATGGAAGGAATTAAAAACGAGCAACTTGCCAATAGACCTATGCCTGAGCGAGCTACGGGAGTGGATAATTTCCAAAAGACGGCTATTTCTTTGGCTAAGACGCTCTATGGCAGCAGATTCCTGGATGCGTATCTCACGGGCTCTAGCTGGAGAACCATGTATGAGGGGACTATATGGATTAATGGAGCGTGGGTCAAGAAAGTGGTTGGTCGCTACATGCCTATGGTCATCTATTATAAGGATGGCGAAAAGATTATGCGCACGAATGCTCAATTCGTAGAGGATGGCTCAAATAGTGGGTACCGAGGGACTTATCGTCTGCCTTTGCCGGCTGAGTCTTTGAGCAACGAGACCAATACCTATAAGGCTCAATAGAAGAGTCTCGCGACACCATAAGCGTTAGAATGCAAAAGAGGGATTGACTACAAATAGTCAATCCCTCTTTTCGTACTCCGGGCGGGACTTGAACCCGCACGGGCATTTCTGCCCAAAGGATTTTAAGTCCTTCGTGTCTACCATTCCACCACCAGAGC
>CAYJLY010000007.1:33706-70876 GCA_964371385.1 uncultured Rikenellaceae bacterium | reverse complement strand
CCGTCTCTTTGAATTAGCTCCCTCGAAGGCAGATCAAGCCATGGGCTGTGCGGTTAGTCAGTCTCTTTGTAGGTTTAACTCTCAATGCTGCTACGGCTCGTAGTGCCCCGTCCGCGGCTATTTGCATTGATCCTCAAACAATTGCAGACGTAAGCTGATACCCCACATGAGGCAATGATAGATGGGTCGCAAGACCCTGCAGGGCGACGCTCCCCCCGGGAGCCCTGCATTCTTACGAACGCAGTACACCCAGCGTCGCCCCTGAGGTGCCAGCTTGTATAAAGATAAATTATAAAGACGCCATGCGTCCACTAAAAAATGTAGACTTTATCTCCGCGGCGCAGAGGCTGCGAGCCTGTGGGGATGGAGCAGCGGTTGCCTTTGCTGACCTTTTGAACGTTAGAGCCTTTGGTCTCGCGCAGCTCGCTGCAGATCATCTCGAAAGCCCCTGTGGTCTCGCCTGTGATAAGCAGTGAATCGCCCACGCTTAGGTCGCCTGCTTGGAGTTCGATCTCAGCAACATTGATCTTGTTGAAAAAATTACTCACACGACCAATATATACTTTGGTGCGAGTGGCAGACGAGCCATAGCTCGAAGTCCATTCCCCAAACTCACCTTTGCCCGTGTGCCCGAGGTAATAACCACCCCAAAAACCACGATTAAATACCTCTTTGAGCCCTGTTTCTAGCTCTGCGGCTTTCTGGGGGCTGTATTGTTCTTTTGCGATGTAATCCAATGCGGTGCGATAGCTCTCGCACACACGCTTAACGTATTCCGCTCCACGAGCACGTCCCTCTATCTTTAGAACACGAACACCCGAAGAGATCATCTCTGATAGAAATTCTATGGTCGAAAGATCTTTTGGGGATAGGATATATTGATTGTCTATCTGAAGTTCGGCACCGGTTTCTATGTCTTTGACTTGGTATTTACGGCGGCATATCTGGCGACATGCACCACGATTTGCCGAACGCCACGCCTCGTGAAGGCTTAAATAACATTTGCCGCTAACTGCCATACACAGAGCGCCATGGGCAAACATTTCTATACGCACCAATTTGCCTTTGGGGCCGCGAATATCGCGCTGAGCGATCTGCTCGTAGATGTATTTTACTTTCGCCAAATCCAGCTCACGAGCCAGCACAACAACATCCGCCCACTGGGCATAGAAGGCCACAGCCTCTATGTTGCTGATGTTCACTTGGGTTGAAATATGTACTTCCAAGCCACGAGCACGCGCCGCCAACATTGCCGCTTGATCGGCAATAATAACAGCTGATACCTCGGCGCGCACTGCTGCATCCAGCACCTCGTGCATGTACTCCAGGTCGCTGTCATAGAGTACAGTGTTGAGCGTTAGATAGCTCTTGATGCCAGCCTCAGCGCAGCGCTGTGCTATGGTGAGCATGTCGTCTATCGAGAAATTTACGCTCGATGCCGAACGCATATTGAGACCCTGCACCCCGAAGTACACAGAGTTTGCACCTGAGTCTATGGCAGCAGTCAGTGACTCCCATGATCCCACGGGAGCCATTATTTCAACGCCTTGAGTCATTTTGTTTGTTTGATTAAATTTCTATTTTTTGAACTCTAGCATCGTGGCGACCGCCCTCGTACTGCGAGCCAAGGAATTGATCTACAATCGCAGCTGCGGTTGCCTCGTCAATAAATCTTCCTGGCATAGAGCACACATTAGCGTTGTTGTGCTGGCGCGCTAGGGCTGCAATCTCGGGCAACCAGCACAGCGCGGCACGTATGCCCGTGTGGCGGTTTAGCGCCATGGATATGCCATTTGCTGAGCCACAGAACGCAAAGCCTAGTTCGCTGGTGCCCTCACTGATGTTTTGAGCTAGGGCGTGAGCCATATCGGGGTAGTCCACAGCTGTGGTGTCATGGCAGCCAAGGTCTACAACTGCATGGCCTAGGCTTAGAAGGTAGCCTGCTACAAATTCTTTAAGGGCGTATCCGCCATGATCTGATGAGAGTGCGATTTTCATAAGTGTCAATCTTGATTTCTGTGATTTTTTGTTGTGGAGCTGCTCGAATTTGCACTCCAATGTGACTGCAAAGGTAGTGTTTTGCGCTTGAAAAACTGCGTTTTTAGCCCATAACGAGAAAAAAACTTATTTTATTGAAAAAAAATTGGATTTTCTCAAACACTTCAATTACCTTTGTAGTCTATACCTATATGTAGGTAATGGAAAAAACTGTCCCCCGCCCCCTTTTTAGTCCTTTTTGATGATAATAATCATTTTAAGAAATTAATAAAATACATAAACTACAATGAACCTAAGCCACATTGAACACATCGGCATCGCCGTAAAAAGTCTTGAAGTATCTATCCCTCTTTGGGAGAAAATCCTAGGAACTCCTTGCTACAGCATAGAGGAGGTTAAGGAGCAAAAAGTGCGCACTGCTTTCTTTAAAGTTGGCGACTCTAAAATCGAACTTCTTGAGGGTACAGCCGAGGATAGCCCAATTACTAAGTATATTGAGAAAAAAGGCGAAGGTGTTCAGCATATCGCTTTTGCGGTTAATGGTCTTCAGGCTAACCTAGACGAAGCGGCCGCTAACGGCATCCAGCTTATTGATGCCTCACCTCGCAAAGGTGCCGAGGGACTTAACATCGCGTTCCTTCACCCAAAATCAACTGGAGGTGTACTTACCGAGCTTTGCGAAGAATAATCATACCCGAAAATTAACTTACTTTATATAATTATAAGATGTCAGAGAATCAAAATAAAATCAACAACCTTATCTCCCTGAGAGAGAAGGCTCGTTTGGGAGGTGGCGAAAAGCGCATTGAATCGCAGCACGCCAAAGGAAAACTAACCGCGCGTGAGCGTATCGATATGCTGCTGGACGAGGGTTCGTTTGAGGAGTTCGATATGTTCGTTACACACCGTTGTACGAACTTCGGCCTTGAGAAAGAAAGCTACTATGGTGATGGTGTTGTTACTGGTTATGGTACAATAGGGGGACGTATCGTATATGTGTTCGCTCAGGATTTCACTGTTTTTGGTGGTTCGCTCTCGGAGACCATGTCACAGAAGATTTGCAAGGTGATGGATATGGCAATGAAAGTGGGTGCGCCTTGTATTGGTATCAACGATTCGGGTGGAGCACGTATCCAAGAGGCGGTGAACGCTCTTTCGGGATATACCGAAATTTTCAAACGTAATATCCTTTCTTCGGGTGTGATCCCTCAGATTTCTATCATCGCTGGTCCTTGTGCGGGTGGTGCGGTGTATTCGCCAGCGCTGACTGACTTTATTTTGATGAACAACAACATCAGCTACATGTTTATCACAGGTCCTAAGGTTGTGAAAACCGTTACGGGCGAAACCGTTACCCAAGAACAACTTGGTGGTGCTTCGGTTCACGCTAGCAAGTCGGGTGTTGCACACTTCGTGTCTGAGACCGAAGAGGAAGGCTTCGATACTATCCGTCGCCTGATTAGCTACATCCCTCAAAACAACCTAGAGGATGTGCCTTTGCAGCCATGTACTGACGATATCAACCGTTTGGAGGAGAGTCTAAATGAGATTATCCCCGACAATCCAAATAAACCTTACGACGTTCTTGAGGTGATTGAGGCTATTGTCGATCATGGTGAATTCCTTGAGAGTCAAAAAGCATTTGCACCTAATATCGTAACTGGTTTTGCTCGTTTCAACGGACAATCAGTGGGTATTGTGGCTAATCAGCCTAAATTCCTTGCTGGTGTACTAGATATTAACTCTTCGCGTAAGGCGGCTCGCTTTGTTCGTTTCTGCGACGCTTTCAATATTCCTATTTTGACCCTTGTTGACGTTCCTGGTTTCCTTCCAGGTACAGCGCAAGAGTATGGCGGAATCATTACTCACGGTGCTAAGCTAATGTTCGCCTATGGCGAGGCAACAGTGCCTAAGATTACTGTTATCCTTCGTAAGAGCTACGGTGGAGCTTACTGTGTAATGGCATCTAAGCACCTACGTGGTGACATTAACTACAGCTGGCCTATGGGCGAGATTGCGGTTATGGGAGCTGACGGCGCGGTTGAGGTATTGATGGCTAAAGAGCTTAAGAATGCTGAAAACCCAGCTGAGGTTAAGGCTAAGATGGTGGCAGAATATAGCGAAAAATTTGCAAACCCTTATCAGGCAGCAAAATATGGCTATATCGACGATGTGATCGAGCCTCGTAACACTCGTTTCCGTGTGATTCGCGCTCTACAATCGTTGGCAACCAAAAAAGAGTCACTGCCAGCTAAGAAGCACTCAAATATTCCACTATAAGCCAAATTTTAGTGTTAAAAAGAATGAAAAAGAATATAATACTTACACTCCTGTGCCTTCTGGTCTCGCTATCGGCGAGCGCCCAGTCGGTGGGAGATGTGAAGATAAACGAAATTTTGGTTAAGAACCAAAGTGGATATACTGACGATCACTCTGCCCACACAGGCTGGATAGAGCTTTACAACTCAGGCTTTGCTACGGCTAATGTGGCAGGTCTGAAGTTGCGTATGATCCAAGGTTCTGACACAACGACCTACACCATCCCTAAAAGTGATGCTCGCACAGCCATCGCTCCCCAAGGTTATGCTATCTTCTTTGCTAGCGGCCATTCAGATCGTGGAACTTTCCACACTAACTTTTTGATGGACTCACCAGGGGTGCCTGATGTTACTCTCGAACTGCTAAATCAGGGAGATAATGTGATTGATTTTATTAAGTTTAATCAAAACCAGCAGAAGCCAGATATTTCTTATGGACGTATCTCTAATGTGGATGATGAAACTGTATTTGAGTATAGCGAACTTTCATCAACTACGCCACTTCAAAGCAACGAGGTGAGAGTCAAGGTTCCTAAAAATGAGATCTTCCGTCGTGAAGACCCATCAGGAACTTCGATGGCTGCTGTTGCCATGTCTGTGGTGTTTGCTGCGCTATTGGCTCTGTTCTCGGTGTTTGCTTTTATTGGCTATATGAACAAGCGCAATGTGATTCGCAAGCGTGCTCGTTCTATCGCCTCTTACTCTAAGGCTCGCCGCAAAGGCGCTCAGAGCGCTGGGGTTGAGGTTCCCAAAAAAATCAAATCTGGACAACCCTCGGGCGAGGAGTTGGCAGCTATCTCGGTGGCTATCAATATGTACTTCCAAGAACTACATGATATTGAGTCTGAGATTGTAACCATCAACCAAGTCCAAAGAGTGTACTCTCCTTGGAGCTCGAAAATCCACACTCTAACCAAAAACCCTAGAGGATAATAAAATCTGGAGCCCCGAGAGGGTGCCTCAAGGTATTAACACATTAAAATAAAATATAATTCAATGAAAGAGTTTAAGATATTAATTCACGGTAACCCCTACAACGTGACTGTTGCCGAGAGTGGCGACAACAAAGCAGAAGTGTCTGTTAACGGTACCGATTACACTGTCGAGATTGAGGGTCTCAAAAGCAAACCAGCTCCACGCCGCGCACCTGTTGCCTCGCGTGTGGCAGCTCCAACAACAGCTCCTGTAGTTGCATCATCAGTTGCAGCTCCAGCTTCAGGTTCGGGAACATCGGTGAAATCACCACTGCCAGGTACTATCCTTGAGGTGTCGGTTCGTGAGGGCGACACTGTAAAAGTTGGTCAGCGTCTTCTACTACTAGAGGCGATGAAAATGGAGAACAACATCGATGCCGAAGTGGCAGGAGTAGTTTCTTCTATTAAAGTGCGTCAAGGCGATGCAGTTCTAGAGGGACAGGTGCTTATCACAATAGGCTAAGAGAGTTATTAATTGTTAATTATTAATTTTTAATGTGGGTTCTGCACGGCAGAGTTCGCATTATAAATTAAGCAATAGAGATAAAATGGATTTTATTTTTGAAAACTTACAAACATTCTGGAGCTTTACGGGCTTTGCGAATGTGACTTGGGGACACATGGCGATGATAGCCGTGGGACTCTTCTTCCTATATCTTGGTATCGCCAAGAAGTTCGAACCTATGCTGCTTGTTCCTATCGGATTTGGTATCCTCATTGGTAACATTCCTTTCACTCCTGGCTACCAAATCGGTATCTACGAGGAGGGCTCGGTGCTTAACTACCTGTACTTTGGTGTACTTAAGGGGGTTTACCCGCCGCTTATCTTCTTGGGAATTGGTGCGATGACCGACTTCTCGGCTCTGATCTCCAACCCTAAGTTGATGTTGATTGGTGCTGCTGCACAATTTGGTATCTTTGGTGCCTACATGACTTCGCTTGCAATGGGTTTCTCGGCAGCAGAAGCAGGTGCAATCAGTATCATTGGTGGTGCGGACGGCCCAACAGCTATATTCTTGAGCTCTAAACTTGCTCCAGACATGATGGGTGCGATTGCAATCTCGGCATATTCATATATGGCATTGGTTCCAGTGATTCAGCCGCCTATAATGAAACTTTTGACCTCTAGCAAGGAGCGTCTGATTCGTATGAAGCCACCACGTTCGGTTTCGGCAAACGAAAAACGTCTGTTCCCCATCATAGGTATGCTGCTCACGACTTTCCTTGTGCCTTCGGGTCTTCCGCTATTGGGTATGTTGTTCTTTGGTAACTTGCTTAAGGAGAGCGGTGTGACTAAGCGTTTGGCTAATACAGCTAGCAACCAGTTGATCGATATTGTGAC
Organism: uncultured Rikenellaceae bacterium; assembly: GCA_964371385.1. Taxonomy (GTDB): domain Bacteria; phylum Bacteroidota; class Bacteroidia; order Bacteroidales; family Rikenellaceae; genus Mucinivorans. The sequence continues at coordinate 64,244 of CAYJLY010000007.1, read as the reverse complement.
CATTCTTTTGGGTCTTACCGTGGGTGCTTCAACTCAAGCGACGACTTTCCTTAAGACAGACTCGCTTTTGATCTTCGGTCTGGGTGCTGCCTCGTTCATTGTTGCAACAACCTCGGGGGTATTGTTCGTTAAGTTCTTCAACCTATTCCTTTCGAAAGAGAATAAGATTAACCCTCTCATTGGTAATGCTGGAGTGTCGGCTGTGCCCGACTCGGCTCGCGTATCGCAAGAGGTGGGTCAGCACTATGATAAGAGCAACTACCTGCTCATGCACGCTATGGGCCCTAATGTGGCTGGTGTGATCGGATCGGCAGTAGCGGCTGGTATCCTTTTGGGTTTCCTTGCGTAGGCTACCGGGCTTAAAATTAAGAACCTAGGTTTATGATTAACCTAGACCGACTTCGCGCTTTGCTAAGGTGCGTGACATAAAAAACAGTTAAATTGGAGTTATCTTCTAGCGGTGAAAATCGTAGTGATAGCTCCTTTTTTTTGCCACACCCTTGTGTGTTTGCGGTAAGATGAGGAGACGACTTTGATTGCTCCATCTGCTTTGAGAATGGAGAACTGGGGTCGAGAGAAAAATATTTTCAGTCTTTTTTTGTGAAAATCTATAACTAAATGCTCCTGGAATACCTTACATATTGTAAGTTATTATCGATGTTTAATTATTAAAATTTTTGCATAATACAATAAGTGCCCAATAAACTGTTATAGAGCTAGTGTTCGGTGGTGATGTTTGGGGATTTGGAAATCGTAATAAAAAAGAGAAGCTATTTTTGTTTTATGATAAAAAAAATCTATCTTTGTAGCAAGTTCGAGGAATGTTTTCATTTTCTAAGGGGTGGGCTGCAGGAGTGTTAAGTGGGTGTGATTGTGAGTTGCAGGAGCTAGAGTGTGGGTGAATGATCAGTGTAAGAGAGCGGCTGAGTGGTGATGAAAATGGAGTACAGGTTAGAACAAATAATTATTAAACGAAACCAAATAAACAAATCTAATATTAACCTCAGAAAAATCAAGAAAGTATGAAGAAAATTCAACTCTTTTTTCTAGCACTATTATTTAGTGTTGCAACCGCAGCGGCGCAAAGTGTGTCTGTGAGCGGTAAGGTGACTTATGCCGAGGATGGTTCTCCAGTGATTGGAGCGCGCATTCAGGTGAAAGGTACCTCAACAGGCACTGCCACCGATGTGAATGGTGCCTACAAATTGACCATCCCTGCAAATGCAGCGCAGAAGGTATTGGTCTTCTCTTCTATGGGTCTTGCAACCCAAGAAATCGCAACTCCAACTTCGGGTACCTACGACGTAGAGATGACCTCAGACGCACTAGCGGCTGACGAAGTTGTTGTTACGGGTTACGGTTCTCCTAAGCGTGCGGGAACGACTGTTGGTTCGAGTGTGAAAGTAGATGCTAAGGCTATCGAAAACCGCGCGAGCTCATCGGCTATCGACGCACTTCAAGGAGCTGTTCCTGGTCTTCAGGTTTACTCTTCGACTGGTGAGGCTGGTGCTACTCAGTCTGTTCGTCTTCACGGTATCGGTTCTTTGGGCGCTAGCTCAACTCCACTTTATATCGTTGATGGTGTTCAAACTGACGCTCGTACCGTTCTTGCGATGAACCCTAACGACTTCGAGTCTTACACCGTACTTAAAGACGCTTCGGCAACCTCTATCTATGGTTCTCGTGCGGCAAATGGTGTAATCTTTATCTCGACTAAGCGTGGTTCTTTCAACTCTAAAGCTAAGTTTACTGCTCGTGGTAACTACGGTTTGACCTCTATGGCAGACAAGTCGTACTATGACAATATGATGAACACAGACCAACTGTTTGATCTTTGGCAAGGTTGGGAAGGTGTTATCCTTCAGCCAGGTTACACCGAAAACTACAAGACAAACCTTGTAAACAATGGTTTCACTCAAGCCAATGGTGAGCTTTGGGATACTGACTGGGTGAGCTACATGCAGCCAGACAACCGCCCAATGAAACAAGCTGACATTTCGGTGTCGGGTGGTGGTGAGAATGTTGCTTACTACCTATCTGGTAGCTACTCTGACGAGCAAGGTACTACAATTGGTAACTACTTTAAGCGTTTCACTGTTCGTTCGAACATTGACGGCAAGGTGAACGACTGGATGAAAGTGGGTATGAACCTACAACTAGGTCGCGACCAACAACAAACAAATGCTAACTATGGTAGTAACTACCTAGCTGGTGGTCTTTCTTACCTTTATCAGCCTTTCTACTCTCCTTATACAAACGAGGGCGAGGAGCCAGATGTAATGCCAGGTATTAATACCTATAATCCTCACTACCGTGCGGCAAACAATCCTGATGTTTACACTCGTTATGGTATCCTAGGTAATACCTATATGGAGCTAACACCTGTGGAAGGTCTTACCATTCGTTCGTCTTTGGGTCTTGATATGGGTATCACCGATGATGAGTGGATGACTTATCCTTCTTATCTAGGTGCTCAAGGTAGCGGTAGCTACAATCGCTACACTATGTATCGCACTAACACCACTATCACCAACACTGTGGAGTATGCCTTTGATTTCAAGAACGAAGATCACAAACTTTCACTTATGGTGGGTCAAGAGGGACTTAACAACCGCTATGACTACTGGGTTGGTCAGTCGGATGGACAAAGCGATGACCGTCTGATGAACTTCCAAAATGGTCTTCAGAGCTTCTATGATCTAGACAACGCTTACAACGAGACTACTTTCCTTTCTTTCTTCGGTCGCGCTGACTATGGTTACAAAGGCAAATACTTCTTCGATGCAACTGTTCGTAACGATGCTTCTTCTAAATTCTCTCCTGAGAACCGTGATGCGACTTTCTGGTCAGTTGGTGCTATGTGGAATATGAAAAAAGAGAACTTCCTTACTGATAACGATGTAATCACTGGTCTTAATGTGAAGGCTAGCTACGGTACTCAAGGTAACTCAGCATTCGGTGATTACACAAACGATGGTTATATCCACACTGCTCTTCAGGGAACTACAACTAACTACGGTAACACTCCTGCTTGGGTTGTTGGTTCATCTGGAAACTCTGGTCTTAAGTGGGAAACTCAAAAGAAACTTACTGTTGGTTTCAACATGGACCTTTGGAGCAAACTTTCTATCGGCGTAGAGTACTACAACCGTGTCACAGAAGACATGCTTATGAGTGTGCCTATCCCAACCACTACTGGTTTCGAGAGCAACTTTGCAAACGTAGGATCTTTGGCTAACAATGGTATCGATGTCAACTTGTCTTACCACATCCTTCAGCACAAAGACTACTACCTATCTGCTAACTTCAACTTCAACTACAACTCTGAGAAAATAACCGAACTATTCGATGGTCGCTCTCGCTATGAGATCGCCAACACTGGTGTGGCTTATGTAGTTGGTGAGCCAGTTATGTTCTATTATCCTATCTATGCGGGTGTAAATCCTGAGACTGGTCAAATGCAATGGTACAAGCCTTACGAGAATGAGGATGGTACTATCGACGCAGACCGTCACACAACCGACAACGGTGTAACTTCGGTTTATAACGAGGATTACCTAAAACAAAACACTGGTATCCGTCGTTACGCGCCAATCAATGGTGGTTTCGGTATCTCGGCTGGTTGGAAAGGTATCTCGCTTCAGGCTGACTTCGTGTACTCTTTGGGTAAGAGCCTGATCTCTAATGACCTTTTCTTCTCTGAAAACCCAACTAACTTCTTTGGTTACAACACCTCATCGTCGGTTGCTGACTACTGGAAGAAAGAGGGTGACGTAGTGTACTACCCAGACTGGACTCAAATGCCAACCATGCAATTTGACACCCACCTTATCCAGAATGCTTCGTTTATGCGTATGAAAAACCTAACGGTTGCTTATACTCTTCCTGCGAAATTCCTTCGTAAGAGCAAGTCTTTGACAGGCTTTAAAGTGTTCTTCACTGGTCGTAACCTATTGACCTTCACTAACAAGGACTTTAGAGGTATCGATCCTGAGGTTGACTCTAACCTAACATTGGGTAACATTGGTAATACTAAAACTTTCCTATTCGGTGTTGAACTTTATTTCTAGGCTTGATCCCCTAGCGTGAGAGACTCTCACGTTTGATGATCGACAATTAACAAAAAAGAAATAAATCAAAAAAAAGTAAATAATATGAAAATACTAAAAAATATATCGATTTTGGGTGTTGCTCTTACGCTTTTCACTTCTTGCGAATTGGACCTAAAGCCTAAGACCTCTATCGCCCTTGACCAATCGTTCCAAAGCATCGAAGATGCCCAGAACTATGCTAGTGGTATGGCAACTCGTATGCGCCAGTCGCTTTACGGACAATGGACCTATAACCAAGACATGCAGATGGATCAATTCAATGCTGCATTGGACTTTGGTAACCGTGGTGGTGCTGTTCACCAAATGTCTGGCTCGTTCACCACTGGTGATTACTTTGTGCGTGACGCTTGGGATCGCTATTACCTAGCTATCCTTTCGGCTAACAACTTCATCACACAGGCGGCTATCCTTGCTCCAACTCTTGAGGCTGCGGATGCTGCAAGTCTAGATCAAATGGTTGGTATGGCACACTTCTACCGTGCGTACTACTATCACTACATCGTTCGCTACTGGTCTCCAGCCTATGACGCCTCTAGCGCAACTGCTGCGAACTCTGGTGCACCTCTAGTTCTAGAGTATGATATCGAGGCTCGCCCATCGCGTGCAACTTTGGCTGAGACCTACGCTCAGATCAATGCTGACCTTGCCTCTGCTGAGGCTAAGCTAGCGGGAACTGCTGGTGCGGTTCGTGCGGCTCTTCCAACCATAGACGCAGTTTACGCTCTTAAAGCTCGTGTGGCTCTATTTATGAAAGACTACACTAATGCTGCCAAATATGCTGATATGGTTATCTCTTCTGCTGCTGGTTATACTCTAACTAACTCTGCAGAGGGTATGGTTGCTCAGTGGACAAATGATAGCGGTACTGAAGAAATCCTTCAGCTATTTATCTCTACTTCTGAGACTCCAAACGCTATGGGTGTGTATCTTCAGCTTTCAAACGCTACTGGAACTTACCAACCAGACTGGATCCCAACAAAGACCTCTATCGATGCTTACGAGCCAACCGATATTCGTCTAAATGGTTTCTTTGCTGAGAAAACAAACACTCAGAATGCTGCTACGTATCAAGTGATGATGCTAAACAAATTCCCAGGTAACCCTAACCAGTACACCTCTACTTCAAACTACCAAAATGCTCCTAAAGTGTTCCGTGTAGCCGAGATGTACCTTATCGCTGCCGAGGCCTATGCTCAAAGCAACAATCCGCTTGCAGCAACTCGTCTAAATGCTCTTCAAAGTGCACGTGGTGCTTCGAACACCGCTGCTACGATGGACTTCATCAAAGCTGAGTGGGCAAAAGAGATGATTGGTGAGGGCGTTCGTATGGACTGCTTGAAGCGTTGGGGAGTTGGTTTCTCTGGCCGTGTACCTCAAAATGCAAATACTGTAATGGGAGGTGATGTTAGTTCAGACTTCGCGAAGAAAACACTAGAGGCTAACTCTAAGTATGTTACTTGGCCTATTCCACTAGAGAATATTGAAACTAACACTAACTTGGTTCAAAATACAGGTTGGTAGAAAACCTAAAGATTGGAATTTAAGGAGCATTCCAAACGCTCCTAATGATACAAATCCCAATCCTAACCTTTAATTACCTTTCGGAGGAGCGACTTAATTTTAAGTCGCTCCTCTTTTTTTGTGATCTCACACCAAGCGTATGCTTCCTTTTTGTTGCACGTTGTGAGCAAATACATTACCTTTGTGGTAAATTAAAAAAAAAGTATAAAAATATGGCAATAATAAGAGAACTTAGGGGTTTCACGCCTAAGATAGGTGAAAGATGTTTTGTGGCTGAAAATGCTGCTATCATAGGTGATTGTACCATAGGCGACGACTGCTCAATTTGGTATAGCTCCGTGCTCAGAGGCGATGTAAATTCGATCATTCTTGGCGATAGAGTAAATATTCAGGATTGTTCGGTGCTCCACACCCTCTATGAGCGTTCGATTACCAAACTAGGAAATGATGTGTCAGTTGGGCACAATGCAACTGTTCACGGAGCGATAGTCGAGGACTGCTGTCTCATTGGCATGGGGGCAACCCTACTTGACAATGTCATCGTGGAGCGTGGAACCATCATAGCCGCAGGCGCGCTAGTGCTCACGGGGCAGAAATGCGAGCCTTTTGCGGTCTATGCGGGTGTGCCTGCCAAGAAAGTTAAGACTCTCACTGCCGAGGAAGTAGAGAATATGATTAAGGCTAACGCCGAAGGCTATCTGATGTATAAAGAGTGGTATAAGTAAAGTCACAAATGAATATCAATGCAATTTCAGAGGAGCTATTAAGACTGTATCGCCATCAGTGGGAGGTTTGCGAGCCCTATCGAAAGTGGTGCGAACTGTTGGGGCGCGTACCCTCAGTGGTTGATGATTATAAGCAGATACCATTTTTACCCATAGAGTTTTTCCGCACCCATAGGGTATATTCCGCAGCATGCGCCGATGCGGAGCTAACCTTTACTAGCAGTGGCACGACGGGCGCGGATACCTCGGTGCATTATGTTGCATCTGCTGATCGCTATGAGAGGGCTTTCATGGACGGCTTCCGTAAATTTTATGGTGATCCTTCGCAATACTCGATTTTTGCACTATTGCCAAGCTATCTTGAGCGAAGTGGCTCTTCGTTGGTGTATATGGTCAATCACCTGCATGCTTTCAACCCCACCTGCGGTGGATTTTTCCTGAATGATTTGCAGCAGTTCCACGATGCGCTGCTAGAGGCTTGCGCACGGGGTGAGAAAATCTTTGTCATTGGCGTTACTTTTGCCTTGGTGGACTATGCTCGCAATTTTAACATAGAGCTGCCCCATGATGCCATTGTGATGGAAACAGGCGGCATGAAAGGGCGAGGGAGGGCCATTGAGCGTGAAGAACTACATGCTCTCTTGAGCACTAGTTTCTCGGTGCCTGTTGTTCATTCGGAATATGGCATGACAGAGCTGCTCTCGCAGGGTTATTCCCGATGTGAAGGCTTGTTTTACCCCACAGATAGCCTGAGGGTAGTGGGGCGCTCGCTGGAGAACCCCTTAGAGATTCACTGGGAAGGAAGTCCCTCACGTGTGGGTCTGAATATTATTGACCTTGCCAATGAGGATAGTTGCTCGTTTATCGCCACTGGTGATTGGGGGTACACCCATAGCGATGGAACTTTCCGCATTGCAGGGCGCATCGAGGGTGAAATACTCCGAGGCTGTAATATGTTATAGATGTTCCGAGTTGGAACAGTAATGATTTATATTCTCTAGGATTGCGTTTTCGAAAGTTTGCGGATGCGCTCTCTTCGCTCAGAAGAACAGGGCTCCCGCGGGGGGAAGCTTTCGCTCTGCATTTTGTATCGTCTTTCAAGCCATTGCCCGCGTAAACTCGCACGCAAGGCGTCTTTATGATTAGTATTCGAAAGCTTGTGGGGGATCTATTCTCATTAATAGCAAAATTGCCAGTGCGGCTCACACCTAGCTTTTATTTTTATGGTATCGTCCCTGTTCCAGAATAAATCGCTAAAGCGATTGTGCTCTTCCACATGGTCGATACCAAGGGAGATTGTTTTTTTTGTTTGGACACATAGCGTCTTTACTATTTATCTTCATGGAGTTTGTCTTTTGGGGCGAAACGCAATTGCGACACTGGGTGTCCTGCTTTTTGTATTACCTTTTCAGTGATGAGTAAATGAATACCAGTGCGGCTCACACCTAGCTTTTATTTTTATGGTATCGTCCCTGTTCCAGAATAAATCGCTAAAGCGATTGTGCTCTTCCACATGGTCGATACCAAGGGAGATTGTTTTTTTTGTTTAGCTCCAACTGGTGTGAGCCGCATTGTCGATGATTTTTCTTTGTGGCTTTGTATTTTCAAGATGTGCGCACCACATGGGGCTAAAGAGCGGGTTTTTCCTTTAGGGAAAGACGATCGCCCCGTGTGGGGGCGGTGCGCTCGCCTAGGGCGCATAGCACCTTTATGATTTATCTCTCACAGAATCACCGTCCGTGTAAGCTCAGACGCAGGACATCTTTATGAATTGTATCCCATAAAATCTCGGCTCCCCCCATAAGCTCGCACTATTTGGTAGCTGGGTAGGCTATGCGGCCGTGATAGATGGTGTTGAGTTTGAATTTTAGTACCTCTTTGATGGTTTCTACTTCAGCGAAAGATAGCAGGCTGCCGCTAAACTCGCCTTGTGCAATTTGTGAGTCGATGATTTTATCGACCATAGCCTCGAGAGGATCTTTTTCGTAGGATGGCAACGAGCGGCTAGCCGCCTCTACGGCATCGGCCATCATACATATGCTCACCTCTTTGGTGATGGGGCGTTCGCCTGGGTAGCGAAAATCGTTAGGATCGATGATCTCGCCCGTTTTTTCCCCTTGCAGCTCGGCTCGCGATAGGAAATAGCGTATGAGTGAATCGCCATGATGGCGTTCTATGAAATCTATAATCACCTGTGGAATACGTCCTTCGCGCGCTATGGTAACCCCATCGCTCACATGGCCGCGGATTATCTCGGCGCTTTGCAAGGGGTTCAAATCATCGTGAGGGTTGAAGGTTCCAGTGAGATTCTCAACAAAATAGAAAGGATTTTGCATCTTGCCTATATCGTGGTATAGCGCCCCACAGCGAGCCAATAGAGCATTTGCGCCTATGGCTTTAGCAGCACTTTCGGCGAGGTTTGCCACCTGTACTGAGTGTTGGAAGGTGCCTGGGGCTTGCTGGGCAAGGCGCAGGAGAATTTTTTGGTTAGTGTCCGAGAGTTCCAGCAGTGTGACATCGGAGGTGAAACCAAACACACGCTCGATCAAAAAGGTGGTTTGATAAAAACCTAGAAGTAAAAAATTGCCAGCGAGCACAAAAATCACCTCTCGCAGGGTTGCTCCCGAGGGTGCACGCAGTTCTAGGGTCTCGAATATAACCAGCAGCAATCCTTGAACTATGAAAATCATCCCAACTGCCTTGAAAAGATTAATGCGATGGTACGAATGACGCATCATTAGTATGCCCACCATACCCCCAGCAAAATTCAGCAAGAAAAACTCCACTGCATCGTCAATAAACACTGAGCACAACAGTGCAATGGCAATATTACCCAGCACCGCAATACGAGTATTGAAGAAGCTCTGAAGATAGATAGCCACTATGGGTAGCGGTACTATATAGACTGAGAGTGAGCTCAACTGAGAGCTCAAAGAAACCATGGCGACCATCGCGAAGAACAGCGACCATATAAATAGCACGCCCCTGCCTCGATGTATTATATCGCCAGTCCAGAATTTTATCATCAACCACGTGAGCGTGAGTATGCCCATCACCAATGCAAAACGCGAGAGATACATCATCCATACCCACGAGCTGTGACCCATGCGTACCTCATATTCTGCTGTGTAGGACTCCAGACGCCTTTTGGCCGCCTTGTCTATGGGCGCACCGTTGGCAATAACTAAATCCGAGGCACGAATAAAGCCGCTGTTGGGCGATATATTATCTAGTACCTCCCTCAGTGCTCGCTCGTTGAGTTTGTCATCATATTTTAGATTGGTTTGCAGTTGATAGCTCAGCGAAGAGGGTACCCCACGAGCTGATGCAAGAGCCTGCACCTGATCCAGAGTGCTCAGTTCAGATGCCAAGGTTATGCGGGTGGTATTACCCGTGGCGATGCGCACCACTCGATCGGCGTAGCGTTCCTTTTCGGCATTTTGTATGATACCGCTTTGGATGATGCCATAAATCAAGCTATCACCCTTGAAAAGATAACTCGATGTGGTGTCGAGGGTGAAAATAGGTGCAAAAAGTTCCTTGACCGTGACTATGTCTTCCTCTAGCTCCTCGCTGCTTTTGGCTAGGGGGATGTCAAAGGGAGCAATCAAGCTGGGGTGCTCCCACGTATCACCCACTGCGCTGGGCAGAGTGATGCGTCCACGCTGGGGCATAATGGCGGTGATTGCGAGAGAGAAGATTAACAGCAGGAGTAGTTTTTTCACTTTGATGGCATTTTTTGTTGAGCAGTTAACAATAGCCACTGGGTGAGTTCTTAAAAAAAACTGCAGTGGTATTTGTTCACGCCTTTATATTAAGGTGGGTAATTTGTCTTTAGACATCCGCGCGAGCTATCTCTATCATTGCCTTGGCAGATAGTTCCATGACCTCGAGCGATAGATATTCGTGTTTGCTGTGGAAATTCATACCGCCCGTAAAGATGTTAGGGCAGGGAAGTCCCATGAACGAAAGGCGAGCACCATCGGTGCCACCGCGGATAGCTTTGATTTTTGGCTTCAACCCCACTCGTTCCACTGCCTTTAGGGCGCGATGTACTATGCTCATGTCTCTCTCCACTACCTCGCGCATGTTGCGGTACTGTTCGGTGGTGGTGATTTTTACAGAGTTAGGGAATTTTTTATTAAGCTCGCTGGCGATGGCCGTAAATGTGTGTAGGCGGTGGGCGAAGATAGTTGCATCGTGGTCGCGCACTATGTAACTCATCTTGGCGCTATTGACATCGCCCGAAAGTGAAATCAAGTGATAGAAACCCTCGTAGCCGCTGGTGTAAACAGGGCGTTCGAGCGCTGGGAGCATACTGTGTATCTCGTGCGCCAGCTCTAGGGCATTGATCATTTTGTCTTTGGCATAGCCGGGGTGGATGTTGGCACCCGTGATCTCTATGCTCACTGTGGCGGCATTGAAGTTCTCGTATTCCACCAAACCCACGCCACCGCTGTCGAGCGTGTAGGCAAACTCGGCACCAAATTTCTCGACATCAAAATGATTGACCCCACGGCCTATTTCCTCGTCACAGGTAAATGCTATTCGTATTCTGCCGTGTTTGATCTCGGGGTGTGCTAGTAGATGTTTCGAGGCGGTCACTATTGCTGCCACACCTGCTTTGTCGTCTGCTCCAAGGAGCGTGTCGCCCGCGGAGGTAATCACTGTGTGTCCAACAAATTCTGCCATCTCAGGGTAGTCGTTCGGCGAAATTACCCCATGAGGCAACACTAGATCGCCCCCTGAGTAGTTCTCGTGGATGATGGGTTGCACATTGGCGGTTGGCGAATCGGGCGAAGTGTCAACATGCGCCATAAAACCTATGGTAGGCTCTCCCTCGAAGCCCTCACTGGCGGGGATGGTGGCGGTGAGATAGCTATAGTTGTCCATCTCCACATCCTGAAGCCCTATTTGTTTTAGCTCCTCCATCAAAAGCTCATTGAATTGAGTCTGGGTGGGAGTCGATGGGTATTGGGTGGCCGCGGGATCGGCACCTGTGTCTATTTTGGCATAGCGCAAGAAGCGCTCTAGTACTTCGTTTTTCATATTTTTTGGCTTTATATATTTCGTTCTATTTTTCCGCGGATAATATATAATTGAATGATATTATCTAGGGCTATTGTAGTATCGTCAAATTCGGGGTTTACAGACTTGAGCGTGATGAGCTCGGGGGATGGGTGACGACGTAGTATTTTGACGGTCTCGTAGTAGTCTGCTCCGTTTTTTATCATACATAGGTACGCCTCCCCATACATTATGATCTCTTTGCTCCACACCCTTTGACAGGCGACAATATCTCCGGGGTTGTAGCGAGGCGACATGCTCTCTCCATAGATGGGGCGGTAGAAAGTGCAGTCGTTGAGAGGTTCTATGTTGATAAAGTATTCTGCTTCAAGGCTATCCATGTCGCTGTGAGAGTCGAGAAGAGAGCCTGTAACGGGCTTGGCATAGAAGGGGACACCTCCTGATGAACTTTGGGTATGGCCGACTTTGAATACCTTGTCGGGAGATTTTTGCTTGGATGAACTGTTGCCATATTCTATGATATTGCGTTGGGTTTCGTCCAAATTCTCTGGCAATGACGAAGGTATGGTTGGATTGCTGCGACCTATGAAAATGTCGCCCGCGCCTGTGTCGAGCCATGAGGGATTGACACCCAATTTCTCGATTAGAACCTGTTTGTTGCGCTCGGTGAGTAAATTTTTATCATTTTCTATAAGAGATATTGTATTTTGCTTAACACGCATTATGTCAGCAAGTTGGCTTTGGGTGATGCCCAGGTATTTTCTTATTTGAATAAGTTTATTCATAATTTTATCATCGAACTATTTGGATGTATCATTTAATGATATTATCTTTGTATTGTAATATTAAAACAAAAGCTACGTATATCACTGGCTGGTGTATATGCGAAGGTACGAACTTTTGCTTTGATGGGCAAATAATTTGAAAAAATAACTAAGCCCTCCCCCGAGGGTTTTCAGGCTAACTTAAAATAACAAAAACAATGCAAAGCGAGCAGATTTTTCAGTGGGTTGAGCAGACCCTGCGCGAGGTGGTCGAAAGCCACTGGCAGAGCTACAATCAGGGCGATACCAAATCGCTGAGTTCCATAGCCTCGGTGTGTGATGTGGGTATTAAACTCGCATCGGCAATAGGTAAATCGGCATCTGAGCAGCCCGCAGATCTATCGCCGATCACTGAAAATAATCAACAGCTGCTGCCACTGGATAGACTATCGAATGAGACCCTTAAAGAGTTGCTCGAAGTGCTCCATCAAGCCAACTCTCAAACACTAACCCAATCACCGCCACTAAATGACCAATAAAGACAATAAAATTATCACCCTCGATCCTCAGAGTGTGCAAAAAGCCCTCGCTGGAAAAGATTTTACACATTTTGCTACCACCCTTGAGCCATCGCTGTCACTTACGCCCTTTCATGAATCTTACTATGCGGTGCTCGATGCTTTTGCTCGAGGCGACATCCGAAGGATAATGATCTCCATCCCACCCCAGCACGGAAAATCTTTTGCTGCCTCACGCCTGCTGCCTGCCTATATGTTGGGGCGTGACCCCTCGCTACGCATTGCGCTGTGTAGCTACTCCTTTGCCTTGGCGCGCAAGTTTGGGCAAGGGGTTAGGGGGGTGATAGGCTCGCCTAAATATGCTGAAATCTTCCCCGACACCTATCTCAAGGGAGCAAACGGCACATCCAAGAATGATAGTGCGCTGCTCACTGCCGAGGAATTTGACTGTGTGGGGAAGGGAGGTGGGATGAAACTCGTGGGCAGAGAATGTTCGCTTACGGGAAACAGGGTAGATGTGATGATCTTGGACGACCTCTATAAGGATGCACTGGAGGCAAATTCACCAACAGTGCGCGAAAATACTTGGGACTGGTACACATCGGTGGTGCGCACCCGCATGCACAACCTCTCTCAAGAGATAGTGGTCTTTACCCGCTGGCACCAAGCCGACTTGATAGGACGCATATCGCAGCATGAGAGGGTAGTGGAGCTCACCTCGCTCGAGCAGCTCACCAATATTCCGCCACGTGTGTGGGTTAAAATCAATTTCGAGGCCCTTAAGGAAAGTCCAGCGACTCTACTTGACCCTCGAGGCATGGGTGAGCCGCTTTGGCCCGAGCGTCACTCACGAGAGCTGCTCCAAGAGCGCAGGGAAATGGATCCTAAGGTGTTCGAGGCGCTCTATCAGGGTAATCCACAATCTCGCGAGGGATTGCTCTATGGGGAGTTTGCCACCTATGGCGCGCTGCCGCAGAACATAATTGCGGTAGCTGCCCAAGTCGATACTGCTGACACGGGAGGAGATTTCCTCTGTGGGATTGCTTATCATCTCGATGGGGAAGGCTTTGTCTATGTGGTGGATGTGGTTTATAGCGATGCGCCTATGGAGGTTACTGAAGGCCTTGTGGCAGGGATGATAGAGCGTACGGGGGTGAGCCGTGCGAGGTTTGAGAGTAATAATGGAGGGCGAGGTTTTGCGCGAGCCGTTGGCTCTCTGCTGGCACAGAAGGGCAAACGAGTGGAGATCATGACCTATCATCAGGGCCACTCCAAAGAGGCGCGCATACTCTCGAACGCCACCGCAGTGATGCGCCGTGTGCGAATGCCTCAAGACTGGCAGGAGCGCTGGGGGCGATTTGCCACAGATTTAAGGGAATTTAAGCTGAATTTCCACTCTAATCTCCACGACGATGCACCCGATGCTCTCACTGCCATCATAGAGCAGGTGATGGATGCCGAGGGGCAAAGACAAGGGCACGCCAAGCGTATTCGTTCGCTAAGTTTTATTGCACGCTAATTTTTTTGCCTTACACTTATTTTTTTAAAACGCCAACAAATGTAAACACTCAAACAACTCAAAACACCCAAATGACCTATGAAAAACCAAAGAGAAAATCTATCTCAAATAAGCATGCTAGGCTACATAGCCACTCACTTTGCCAATGGTGGCGCGCCTCGCTCGCTGCGCTATGATCTTCAGACTTATAGGCGAGCTGTCGCCATGCTCGATAGTGGTGAACTCTCGGCAGATATGTTCGTGATGATCTCCTTTGCGGTGATTACTCGTATTAAGCGCCATCCGCAGTGCCAAAGGCTGATGAGTGAGTATCTTGATGCCTTGAATCAAGATTAGCGAGGCATTTACTTGTTTAAAACTCCCTTAAAAAAACTCGCAGAAAGAAAAACTATCTAAAATTTTATCCTAAAAAACAATGAAAGAAACTATTAAAATTAACAATTCCTCGCCACTTGTTGCTATCGTAGATGTGAGAGGAACCATAGGGCGCGAGCAAACTGCCTGTGAGCAAGGGGCGCAGAGTCTTAGTACTTATGACGCCCTCGATGAGCGCTTGGAGCAAATCAGGGCTTTGAGTGTGGAGCACATACGAGTGAATATTCGCTCTTGTGGCGGGAGTCTTGGCGATGCGCTATTGATTCACGATGCGCTGGTGGATAGCGGGGCGACCATAGAAACCCATTGCTATGGCTATGTTGCCTCGGCAGCCACTGTTATTGCCCAGGCCGCAAGTGTTGAGTGTCGCTTTGTGAGCAGCTCCTCGCTGTACTTGATACACAATTCCAGTACGGCTTTGGAGGGTAACAGCTCTCAGGTGCGTTCGCAAATTGAACTTCTCGAAAAAAGCGATAGAGCCGTGGCGGAACTCTATGCAGCTCGTTCGGGGCGCCCCATCGAGGGATTTGTGGAGCTGATGAATGCCGACAACGGACAGGGGCAATGGCTCTCTGCCGATGAGGTTGTTGCCTATGGGTTGGCGGATAGTGTAGAGCAGATGAATCCTTTGCTTAGGTTAGGCCGGGGGCTCGGGCGTGGGGTGAGGAATGCTATTTCGCGCCTCTCGCAAGTGAAGTCTTCCCCTTGGAGAACTCCTAGTGGTGACTCTGGTGGCGCTTCGGCGGATGGTGTTTCGATGGCGGAGTCTGCTCGGGGGGCGGAATTACAAAAGCGCGAGGAATTGCGTTGTGAGGTAAATCCTAGCAGAGTTAAGCCCACTGAAGATCCCGTCATCTTTGCAGATTCGTCGCTCTCCATAGCAGATGGCTCTCCAAGGGCTAATCGCAGGGCATATGCCGATGAACTCTCTAAGTTCTCCTAGGTGCGTACTCGCACGAATCAGCTTCGAGCCGTAGCAGATGCGGTCTTTGTGCAAAGAGTTCATCTAAATCGCAGGGCGTGCACTAGTGTCGCTTTAGTGTAAGCTTGCGCTCTCAAGGGTGACACTGGTTGGCCTACCCATGTTAGAGAAAAGGGCGCGTTTGCCTGTGCGACTTGGACGCCTAGCGTCTTTATGATATAGCTCTTCACGGAATCATCGCTCGTGCCATCCACTCTTTATCAACAATTCCTGCAAGTTATCGACAAGTTATCAACACTATCAACAGTCTTTAAAGGTGGAATTACGCAGATTACGATTGGGCTTTATCGACAGTTTTCGCTGTTTATCGACAAGTTATCAACGTTATCGACAGCTCTTAAAGGTGGGATTACGCAGATTACGGTTGAGCCTTATTGACAATTTTCGTCACTTATCAACAAATTATCAACGTTATCGACAGTCATTGAGTGTTGAATATGGATTGGCTTAAGACGGCCACAGGGAGCTTCTCGGAGGCTTACCGTTGAGCTTTATGAACAATTACTGTCGTTTATCGACAGTTTATCAACATTATCAACAGCCTGCGTAGGTGAGGTTTTGAATTAATCTCGCCATGGCATTGCTAGGCGTTTTGAGTGTTGAGTTTGTAAAAGTGTGGCTTGATCTAAATGTTAGCTGCTCTAGCTGAAAAGTCCGCGTTCGCTCACACTTGTCAATAACTTATCAACAACTTATCGACAGGTAGAGGTGGTTTAGTAAAACCTTCTGTATGCCCCCTAGGATTTATTTCAACAAGAATTCCACAACTTATCAACAAAACAATTGAACTATTAAACAACTTATCAACTAGTTTTCGAAAACTTATCAACAACACTATTTAACAAAACTCTGCAAAAGCAGAAAACAAACAAATCTTTAAAACAAAAAAAACTATGAGCAAAATTATTGAAAATCCAAAAAACTACACTGGCGAAGAACTTTCGCAAATCTTTTTTCGTCCTATCCTTGGCGGCACTAGCACCGCGGATATGGGCATTCGAATCCTCTACAATATGCCTGTGCCAACTACCATTGGTCTGTGGAGCGGTAAAAATGACATCCTGACCAAATACACCAAAGGCTGGCATGGTGCTAATTCATCGACCAAATTCACCAAAACACTGGAGCTCAAGAAAGTAAAGGCAGAGATGAGCTATTCGGCCTCGGACTATTTTTCTATGGTCTACGAGAAGGTCACTGGCTCGCCTGATGTGAACCTATCGGACCTTTCGGGCACGGAGCTTGAGGTTGCCGAGACTGATATCTTCAAGGAGTCTATTGCCGAATCGCTGCGTGCGACTTTCTGGTTGGGCGATTCTACTCGCGTGGCGGGCTTTAATACTTTTGACGGTATCCTAAAGCGTGTGAAAGCCGACGAGGGAGCCACAGAGAACGATGTTAAAAAAGTGGCTATACTACCTATGACCACTGCTGATAATGGAGAGAAACTACTCAAGGCGCTATGGGATGCAGCACCCGCCAAACTCAAAGCCATCAAGGGCGAAGGTAACTTGGCGTTTTATGTTACGGGCGATGTGATCGAGAACTACGAAACGACGCTTTATAGCGGCAGTAACGATGTGGCTCGCGAGGCTCGTATCAACGGCATAGGGGAATTGACCTATCGTGGTATTCCGGTGATCGATATGGGAATTGATAACTACCTGAGCTCGCTGAGCGATTTGCCACAGTCGTTTGCTATTTTGACCGACAAGCGCAACCTGACTTTGGCTGTGAATACCAGAGACTTGCCAGGCTCGCAAGTGGCAATGTGGTATAATCCCGATGAGTTGGAGAACCGCCAAAGAGCGACCTTCCTTGCAGCGGCAGATTATCTGCTTCCTGAGCTTATTGTTGCCTCTTTCTAAGAGCGCATAGAGAGAAAATTAATTATGGGGAGAGGGCGGCATCTCTCCCCTTTTTTTTAAGACGAAAACTATGAAAAATATGTATATAAAAATGAGCCAACGGCAACCTCAGTTTCCTATGCTGGATTTCGGGGCGACCACCACCGCCAATGTTAAAAGCGTGTGGAAATGGGGTTCGGACAATCTGCTGCCCGAGGCCTTGATGGCGCTCTCGCGCTCCTCGACCATACACCGTCGCATACTCAACGACAAAGCGAACTACATAGCAGGGAGGGGATTTAGCTATGACACCGAAAATCTCGACTTGGGAGATTTTATTGCCAAGGCAAACGGACAGAACCAAAGCCTACGGGAGATAATCGAGAGGGTGGCCTTCGATAAATCACTCTTTGGAAATGCCTTTTTGGAGGTGGTCACCAACCAGGAAAGAGATTTTGTGAGCCTGTATCATCAGGACGCCTCGCGTGTGCGGCTAGCTAAAGATAGTCCCCATGTGATTTTGCACCACAACTGGGGGCGATTCTCAGTGGATGAGGCTGTGACCCTACCATTATATCCTCGCTTTGAGGCCCAGGGGGATGGAACGCAGCGCTCGGTGATCCACTACAAGGACTATGAGCCTTCGTTTGAGCACTATGGAGTGCCTAAATATATCAGTGCAATTCAAGCGGCAACCATAGCCTATAAGACCGATAAATGGAATGTTTCGAGGCTCGAGAATTCCTTCCAGCCCTCGGGAGTGATGGTGCTTGATGGGCAGGTCGATTCGCCCGAGGAGGCACAGGACATAGCGCAGATTGCAGAGCGTAAATTTGCAGGCAAGCCAGGTCAGGTGATGTTTATGGTCAAAAATGGCATAGATGGCGACACCACCAAATTCGTGCCTTTTGCCCAAAGCAACGATGGAGACTGGAAGAGCTTGCACTCTCAGGCGATGGGCGATGTGATAGTGGCGCACTCGTGGTTTCGCACCCTCAGCGGCATAGAATACTCTACTGGATTTTCTTCTGACCGCATCCTCTATGAGTTTGATATAGCCATGAACCTGATTATAGGCTCCGAGCAACGCTCTATTATGGAACCTCTCAGGGAGGTGCTCTCGGGATTGTTGGGAGTGGACTGCGGGTCATTGGATTTTGTGAATCGTCCGCCTTTTGAGGGCAAGCCACCCTATATGTATGTGTGGGAGGCTCGTGCCGAAGATGGGTTGGATTATGACCCCGAGGACCCCGCCCAAAGAGGCTTTATTAGTCAGATATAAATATAGAGAAATTCTATTCAATTAAATATTAATCCTACCAAATATTATCAAATAAATATGTTACTAATAACCCCACAAGAGGTAAGTACTCTTGCCTTCGCACCTAATACCTTCTCCAGCGTAGATGTGATACTGCCCTCGAAGATAGCCATAGCCCAGGAGTTTTTCTTGCGCCCAAGGTTGGGTGATGAACTTTTTGAGGCTCTCGAAAATGGAGAACACACAGATTTTACAGAACGCTACCTGAAAGCCCCCTTGGCGTATTTTGTGCGTTATGGGCTTTTGGATGAGCTCTCGGCGATGGTCGATACCAACGGTGTTATTCAGCGTCTGGGAAATCAAAGCCAAAGTCAAGACGCCATCCAAGGTACTATTGCCAAAGAACACTCGCAAACTGACAACAAAGAGAACACCCAATCAAGCAATTCCCAGCAAAGTACCGCCGATAACGCCACGGTGGTTAAAACTCAGGTGCTCGAACGAAGTGTTGAGAGTGACACCAGCGAGAGCAAAGAACAAGAACAAACTCAAACTGATGTGCTCGTGGGAGCCACCACCGAACTCGAGACTCAAAGCAATTCGACCACCGAAGACACAATAGTGGATAGCGATGTGAGTACCACCACTACAACAACCAATAACACCCTTAGCGAGGTTGATACCACTCAAAGTGAGACTACTGCTCTGGAACAGAATGATAGTCTTTTGAGTGAGGTGCTCACAGATTCTTCTATCACCGGTAGCGAGAGTGTTACCGAGGAAACAGATAGTACCACTCAGGCGAGAACTAGCGAGCAAACAGTTGCTGCCACCACCTCCTCGGACACCAAGGATACGGGTACGGTAACCACAGCCGACACCAAAGCCGAAGATGTTACAACCGAGCTCACTCAAAGTGTGACTATCTCCAAGGAGATGGAAGGTACGACCAATAATACACAAACCCAGACCACTGTTCTTGAGAGTGCTAACACTGCTACCACACACCAGAGTGAGGACGCAACTACAACCACCACCGACACCAATACTGCAACGGGAACACTCGGAATTAGCAAAACCCTTGCCGATGAAACCCAGAGCACCTCGCAGTGGGAAAGCGAGCAAAGCACCTCGCAGAGTCAGAACAAAGAAACGGAAGTGAATTCCTATCGACCCGCCTCCGTGGCACAGGTGCAGAGCCTGAAATTTCGTGCCCTCTCGGATGCCAATACCCTTTTGAGAGTAGCCCTTAGGTATGTTAGACGTCACCCCCAGGAGTTTGGCCACTATGGTTCGCCTTCGCGTTTTGTGATGTAAATAGAGATTGTAGTGATGATAGAGCTTATATCCCTGATACTGAATCTGCTACTAGGTGGTACTCTGATTACAACCTTAATATTTTATTCCTCCATCAAACGCAAACATCGAGCCGATGCTGCCTCGGTCGAAACTGCCCTTAGAGCACAACAAATCAACTTGGAGCAAAACTCCATACTCTTTTTGCAATCGCAACTGAGCGAAGCATACACGGAGATCGACAAGATGCAGGAGATTATCAATCGCAAACGCGATGAGATCATAGAACTGATACGTCGCAGCAAAGAACTCGAAATAGAGATGATAGAACATCAAAGCCGCATGAGGCTTATTCAAAGCAATTCTTGTTCGGTGGGAGATTGCCCCATGAGAGTGAGAGTGGAATGATTTATCTTCAGAAAAAGTAAGAAACCTGAAAAAAAAGTTTCAGAAAAATCAACAATAATTATCAAACAAACTATTCTTATGAAAAAAACATTAAAAGTCACCCAAGGCGAAATATCCTCGCCCTTTGGCATGCGCCCCGATCCCCTAATGCCCGCCACGTGGGTCCATCACAATGGTATAGACATAGCAGCTCCCAAAGGGACGTCCGTACTCTCGCCCATAGATGGAACTGTGATGGGCTGCTACAAACACTCCACAGGAGGTAATACACTTATTCTTGCAGACGATTGCGGCACTATCCGTGTTGGGATGTGCCACCTAAATGGCTTCTTTGTACGCCAAGGCGACATTGTGCGCAAGGGCGAACGTATAGCCACCGTGGGAGATACAGGTCGCTGTACGGGGCCTCACCTGCACCTGTCCTTAAAGCGTGGGGGGACATGGAATTTTCAGTATCGCGAATACATAGGCGGGAAATGGCACGACCCCACCGAGATACTAGAATTTCAGGCGTAATGATGCGTTATGTTCTTACACTGTGCGCGCTGATATTGTGTGTTTTTGCAGCTCTTGTGGGCTGTACCCGAAGAGTCTATGTGCCCACGGTCAGCAGCCACACGATCATCGATACCCTCGTTAGAGAGATCCGTGATTCGGCTATGTTGGATGCTCTTTTGGAGTGCGATTCACTGGGACAAGTGCAACTTAAAGAGCTCGAAATTCTCAAAGGCGAAGCGGCGGCATCCCAAATGTCGCTCACCGAGAATCGCATCAAAGTCGAGACCCGTTGGCAGACCAAATATGTTGATAGGCTGGAGTATGTGCGCGACACTATAACTCTAGTTGAGGTGCAAGAGGTGGTGACTGCTGAGCCCTATATCCCTAAGTTTTTTTGGGGTACAGCGATTTTTGCAGCCCTTGTCTTGGGTTGGGGCGTGGTGAAATTGGTCTTGCGGCTCAAGGCTAACCTTTAGTTTTTTTAGTCTTGAGAGAGATATTTTATTGTAACTACTGTGCCTTCGCCCCACTGAGATTCCACCTCTAGCGAGCATCCTAAAAGCTGAGCGAAGCGCCGTGCGAGAATAAAACCTAGTCCCGAGCCTTTCTCCCCTTTAGTACCGTAGCTGGAGAAATACTGATTTTGATCGAGGAGTTTTGCCAACTCCTCTTTTTGCATCCCACGACCTGTGTCGCTCACAGTGATTTGCCACGAGTTGTTCTCGGGGTTCTTTGGGTTTTCGAAACTCTCAAAAGTGATACTTACCACCCCGCCGCTGGAGGTGAACTTCAGAGCGTTTGAGACAAGGTTTCGAAGCACCGTGCCCAACATCTCGGGATCGGTAGTGATAGTGCGCTGAGTTTTCAGGGGAGGGTATTGATGCTTTAGTTCTACCCCTTTGGTGGTGGCTGTGACTTGGAGAATTTCCATGGTAGAGTAGATGATTTTGGTTACATCGAGGCTCTGGGGCTTGACCTCAAGTTTACCCTCTCGGGAGCGTGACCACAGCAGTAGTTTGTCGAGTAGGTAATACGCCTCGCGTGAGCTCGATTGTACCAACTCGAGGAGCTCTTTTTGTTGTTCTTTTTCCATGGTATCATCTGCTGCCGCCTCGAGCAACATGCTAATAGAACCCACTGCTCCTCTGAGATCGTGAGCAATCACGGGATAGATCGTATCTCGCATGTGAACCTTGCGTTTGATCTTGTGGTATTTAATCATACGAGTGAGCGAGGCTCTAAAGAGTTCCATCATTCCATCTATCCACTTGCAGTTGTCTTTCATGGTTTTTTTGTCCAGCTCTTTGCCTTCAAAAAGCAGTACGGTGAGCGCACTGAGCTCGCCGCGTACTTTAAACGGGTATATCACAAGCTGGGAGTGCTCGCCCGTGGGCAGATCGGGGAGCCACAGCAGAGTGTCCCATTGTTCGGTGCCCGTGATATGAATTTTGTGGTGATTTTGCAGATCCTCAAGCATCTGTAAGGGGATGGCCGAGAGTGGCATAGTGGTTTGGCATAGTTGGCACGAACCTTCGATGGAGGCTTTCCAAAGGGCTGTCATTTGGAGGTTCTTGTCGAAAAACCTATATATCGCTGCCCACGAGGCGCCACACCCAGGGGCGAGCTGGTCGAGTATCTCGCCGCTATAACCCTTGAGACTATCCATGTGGGCGAGTTTTGAGGCTAGAGAAATAGTGGTCGATAGGCGATCTTGTTCTTGTTTCATGATAGTATGCTTGTTTTGAAATATGTGTGGTGTGTGGTGGCGCAAAAAGTGTGCCCCAGTTTTTAGAACTCCCCTTGAAGGATTACAAGTTCAAATGGTACAGCTTTTGCAAAGACACTCCACTACAAAAATACGCTAGGAGAAAAACCCAAAACAGTAAAATGATCTAATATCAACAAAAATAAATCGATGACCATGAAAAAAACTTTACTTCTACTCTCCACCCTCATCTCAGGCTTTTGGGCTTGTAACAATGACTCTATGGGCCTTCCCCCTGATCCTCCAGTACCTCCTGAGATCACACCATTTTCTTATGCCACAACAGCCTCGCGAGGGGTAGATATTGAGGTGCTGGATACTGACCTGCAAGCTCTGAGTGGTATGACCATCTCGCTTTACACCACATCGCCCGTAGACACTCTCACAGGAGAGTGGCTCGCAGGGGTAGATCCCATAATGCGAGGAGTGAGTGATGCTGGGGGTGAGTTGATGATGATAGTGAACCTCCCGCTGACTGTGGACTCGGTGTTTCTGACTATAAATGCCACGGGCTATGCACAGCCCATTGGGGTCGAGCTCTCTAGGGGATTTATAGATAAAGTGATTTTTGCACCCGTTGGGGCACAGCAGAGTAAATCTGCCATGCTACGGGCAAATGACCCATTTGATTTGAGCCGCTATAACCCTCAGTTGCTTTTTGGAACTTTCTATAGCTTGGGCGATTTTTCTAATGGTTTGGGAGTACCCACTTATAAGAATTCAACTCCCACGGTGGTTCCTTCTTCGGCTCGCACCACGATTTATGAGTGTCTGCCCGAGGGCCAGCAAACCGCTCTTTTGCATCCTGATTATTTTAATTCCTCCTCTAAAACTGATGTAGATGTGGTTGAGGATGGAGAGGTGTTCGTGGATTTCCTATCGGAAGGGGCGGGCTATCGTTCGTCTATGGGCTATTTCACTTACCCAACTGCCAATCCCCCTGCGAATGTCTCTGAAATTCAACGCCACTTTGTGACTTTCCCCAATGCATCATTTTTGAACTCAAATGGAGGTCTGGTTGAGGGTGATAGAGTACAGCTATTGTATTGGGATGAGAGTACCGATACCTATTCTAATATTTTTCCCGCGGGGACTTCAATTGGTTGGTTTGTGCTCTCGAATGCTTTTCGAGGAAATAGCATCGCATCAAATACTTGGCAGCTGTATTCTCACCCCAGCTTCAATCCATCCTCTTTTTCCCAGACTTTGACCCTGAGCGACCCTGCAACGGATATGATCTATATCTGTTTCGAGGATATCTCTCAGGCCTATGGTGGCGATAAGGATTTCAATGATGTGATTTTCAATGTTACTTCTAACCCCCTTGAGGCTCTCGATCGCGATCAACTGCCTATCGTAAAAGAACCCATAGACACCGACAAGGATGGTGTCCCCGATAATTCTGATGAATATCCCAACGACCCCGAGTTGGCTTTCAATAGCTACTACCCCGCCAAGGGGGTCTATGGCACGTTGGCCTATGAGGATCTGTGGCCAGCCAAAGGCGACTATGACTTTAATGATTTGGTGGTGGATGTGAATGTTCACAGTGTTTTGAACGCCTCCAACAAAATAGTGTACACCCAGCCCACCTTTGTGCTGCGAGCCACAGGAGCAAGCTATCATAATGGCTTTGCGGTGAATCTCGGATGCGCCTCAGGGGCTGTGGCTTCGGTTAGTGGCGCACGCCTTAACTCCACGCTCTTTGATATTAATGGTGCGGGAGTCGAAAATGGTGTGCAAACAGCCGTGGTACCCATCTTTACCAATGCTCACGAGCTTTTTGGTTTCCCACAAAATGCCAATACCGACCCCACGCAGCCCTCTATCGATGAAGTTGTGATACCAGTGCGCATAGACTTTATTGCACCTATTTCACCCTCGGCCCTAAAGCCTGCGCCTTTTGATCCATTTATGGTTGTGGCTGCTGATCGCTCTGTTGAGGTGCATCTTCCTGGGAATCCTCCCACTTCGTTGGCAAACTCGTCTTTGTTGGGTACTCAGTCGGATGCTTCGAAGCCCTCGCAAGGAATCTACTACCTGAGTGAGAGTGGTATGCCATGGGCTATTTCGCTGCCAGAGAACTTTGCTTACCCCTCCGAGAAGAACGATATATCATCCACTTACCTGCATTTTATGGAATGGGCTAGCTCCTCGGGGGCACAATATGCCGATTGGTATCAAGATAAAGCAGCCTATAGAGATAATGCCAATATATATTAAACACCAATGATACTATGAATACCCAGCAAAAACCCCTTATCTATCTTGTGGACGACAAACCCGAGATAGGCAAAGTAGTAGCACTGTATCTCCGCGAGAGTATGAGAAGCGAGTATTTTTCGGATGGATATGAGCTCTTGCGTGATTTGCGCAATGAAAGCACTGAATTGCCCGCGGTGATAGTGAGCGATGTGAACATGCCCTGTATAGATGGCTATGGAGTGCTGGAAGAGTTGCGAGCAGACGAAAAACTCAAAAGCATACCCGTGATTATCCTATCTAGTGTTGAAAGCTCAGCAGATCGTGTGGCACTGCTAGAGATGGGGGCTGCAGATTTTCTGCTCAAACCATTCAACCCCAAAGAATTAAAACTTAGAATAGAAAAACTATTACAATGAGAACAGAGCTAAAATTCCGCCTGCCGCTGTGGAAGAGACTTTTCGATATAGTGTTTTCGCTCTGCGCCATTATTGTGTTGAGCCCCGTGCTTATTGTGGTGGCTTTGGCAGTGAAACTAGAGAGCCGAGGCCCTCTGATCTATGGCGCTCCAAGGGTGGGCTCTGGTTATAGGGTGTTCACTTTCTATAAGTTTCGTTCCATGAGAGCGGGCTCAGACAAGAGCCTCGAGAGCCTTGGCGCCACCGCCAATCAGTACGCTTCTTCGTCAAACCCTCAATCCTCATCCACTATCTCTAGCTCCCCTTTGGCTAGTGATTATACTATGCTCATCGGCGATACTGTGAGGGTCAGCGAGAGAGAATATCTACGCGATAAGCACGCCAAGGACGAGGCAGCCTTCGTTAAGATCGAGGGTGACCCGCGGGTCACACGTGTGGGGCGATTTATTCGCCGCTATAGTCTTGACGAGTTACCTCAATTATTTAATATCCTACGAGGAGATATGTCGGTGGTGGGCAATCGCCCCTTGCCACTGTATGAGGCAGAGAAACTCACCTCGGATGAGTATGTCGAACGTTTTATGGCTCCCTCGGGGCTCACGGGGCTGTGGCAGGTCGAAAAACGTGGCAACTCGGGCAGTCTTTCGCCCAGTGAACGTAAGGAACTAGATGTGCGCTATGCACAGAATTATAACCTGTGGATGGATTTGCGGATAATATTTCGCACCCTCTCCGCCTTTAAACAAAAATCAGATGCTTAGGTTTTTTTTTATTTGTTTGTCTGCGGCCCTGAGCTTGCAGGTCAAAGCCCAAAATCCGAAGAATACTCAAAGTCGGCAGAGTGCTCAAAATCCGCAGAGCGATCTGATGTCGCTGCCACCATTGACCCCGGCCCACAAGGTACTCAACTCTCGCAAGATACCCCCCGTGGGTGAATTGATAGAAGCAGCCATTGCAAATTCGCCCATGCGCCACTATCAAAAGGAGCGACAAAGGGAGGCGGAGTTGAAAGTCCGTAGTGCTCGCCGTGAGATACTCGAGAACATAGGCGTTGAGGCCTACTATCGCTACGGGCGGCTCGGGGTGATAGACTATACTGACTCGGGAGCGCCCCTGCCCGAGCCTGTGACCACCAATAATACTCAGGATCAAAACTGGTGGTATGTGGGAGCTTATTTGAGGCTACCCATACTAGATGTTGTGGATAGGGGCAATGTGATAAAGACCCAAAAGTCCATAGCCAAACAATCAGAGTACCTTATGGCAGACGCTGCTCAGCAAATTTCCCTAAAGGTGGTCGAGGAGTATAATACGCTTGTGTTGAATCTGGATTTGCTGGCAATAAAATCAACGCTGCTGCAAACCAACGATGCGCAGATTCGCGAGAGCGAAATGCAATATCGAGATGGAAAAATCACCCTTGGTCGGCTAGCTCAGCTCCAAGAGATGCATGCCAAGGTGACTACCGAATATGCCACAGCCCTGAGCGGGGCTCGCGAGGCGCTACTGAAACTCGAAGCTCTCACGGGGCTGGCTCTACGTGAACTTGAAGATGCCCTAGGTACCCAATAAAAACTTTCTCCAAAAATGAAATTTATAACCTTTTTACGTATTATCCTGCGCCACTGGAAAGTGCTGTTTCTCACGCCTCTAGTGGCGGCGTTGGTGGTGTTTTTGCTATTGGGGCGCTCGCCCAAACAATACAAGAGCTCCATGCAGCTCTACACGGGCTTTGGCTCGGGCACCTCGCTTATGAGTACAGGAGCACGCGAACGCTACGACTACTATGCGGTGAACAATGCCTTTGACAACCTTATCAATACGATTTCCTCGGATGCGGTGCTACAAAAAGTTGCTCTCTCGCTCTTTGCCCAAAGTTTGATCTATGGTTCAGAGGAATCCACCCCCTATATAACCCCGCGCTCTTATAGGGAACTCAAGGCCTTTGTACCCGATTCGATAATGGCGCTGATAGACAAGAGCTCTATAGAGAAATCGGTTGCTAATCTCGAGGCATCGATGGATGGAGCCAAGGAGGGCTTTATCTACAAACTTCTGAACCTCTATCACCCCAATTATAGCCTTTGGGCTCTGCGTGAGATTAAGCTCAAGAAGTTGGGTTCTAGTGATCTGATAGATATTACCTATACCACCGATGATCCTGCACTGTGTTATCAGACCCTCAGGCTTTTGAGTGAGAATTTCATGGACTATTACCGCCAGATGCGCTTTGGCGATACGGACGATGTGGTGGAATACTTCCAAGAGCAACTTGCTCGCTCGGGCGAGAGACTAAAGGCAAGCGAGGACGACTACATGGATTACTCAAAAGAAAACCGTGTTATCAACTACTACGAACAAACCAAGGCCATCGCAGGTCAGCTACAGGCCTTTGAGCTCAACTACGACAAAATCCTAGCCATGGATGCTCAGTCGGCTCGCTCAGCCGAGCTTCTGGGTGATAAAATAGGTCTGAAGCTCCTGCGCAGGCTCCAGGCGAGCGATGTGTTGGACAAACGCCGTCAGATAGCCTCACGGGTGTCGGGGGCGGTGACCGATAATGTGTTTCGTAGTGATACGACCTACACGGGTCTTGACATGAGCCGTTTTCACTCAATGGTGGAGAGTTCGCGAGACGAATTGCACTCCATGCTCGATACAGTGGCTGCCAATTCCTACACTGCCGAGGGCATTGCCGTAGACAATATTGTGGATCAGTGGCTCGAACATACCATTGCTCGCGATGCTCTAAAAGATGCCCTTGAGGTGATGGATCGCAGGCGTAAGGAGATAGATGGTATGTTTGATTTTTATGCTCCCATAGGGGCGGTGGTCAAACGCAAGGAAAGAGAGATTAACGTGAACGAAGAGGAATATCTCTCGTTGCTTCATTCGCTCACCCTTGCCAAACTGCGCAAACAAGACGTGGAGATCTCGAGTTCTACTCTGAAAGTTGCACAGCCCCCTATATTTCCTATCTCGGCAGAATCTAGTGGGCGCAAGGTATTGGTGTTTTTGACCCTTGTGGCGGTATTTGTGTTGCTACTCTCGATTGTGCTTGCCATAGAACTTTCGGATCGCACCATGCGCACGGTGCCCATAGCCGAAAGGCTCTCAGGACTAAGGGTTGTGGGGGTTTATCCTGCCCACAGAGATTCGGGCAATCAGATGGAACGTTTGGCTCAGAGCAAATCACTCAATAGGCTCCTTAGCTCGTTGTTTGCCCTGCGTGGAGGCAAAAGCCTGCCCACGGTGATAAATCTGCTGTCTGTTGAACCCAAAGAGGGAAAAACCATGCTCTCTGAGCAGATTAATCTCTCGCTCACGGAGATGGGATATAGCACTCAGCTACAAAATTTCTCGAACTATGATACTCTCGCAAAAGAATATCTGGAATATTTCCCTGTGGGTAGTCTTCAAGATTTTATCATCGTCGAGCATCCACCTCTAAGGGATGCTGGGGTGAATTATCGCCTACTGAGAGAGGGCGTGAACCTATTGGTGGTGCGTGCCAATCGTCCGTGGCATGGATGGGATGATCGTGTTTTGAAATCTCTTCGCGGAGCCTTGCATGAGATTTCACACAGCTCCCTACACGAAGCGCAAGATACTCCCTCGCAGGTTTATATACTCCTTAATGGATTGGAATATGGCTACCTGGAGGATCTCATTGGCGAGGTGCCACGTGAGCGATCTCGATTTCGACGATTTTTAAAAAGAGTGATATTTTTTGAGTTTCGCTCCAAAGACGAGCTCTAACGATAGATTACTACCTCGAGGAAAAGATGAATAAACAACTAGAGTCACTCCTTAGCAATGGAGTTTTGGCTGTGGGAGGGCTTGCAAGTTTTGTAATACTCTCGCACTATGCCCCCGTGGAGCTGTTTGGAGAATGGTTTTTGTTTCTTACGCTTTGTGTCTTTGTGGATCTGTTGCGCTTTGGGCTCACGCGCTCGGCGGTGGTGAGGATGATAGCTCGAGATTGCGATAACCCCTCTGGGGTATGTCGTATGGGAGCGTCATCCTTGCTCTCCAATATTGTGGTTGTGGCGGGGGTGAGCGTGGCGATGTGGCTGGGAGCGTATTTTCTGGGAGATTATATACAGAGTAAGCAAAGGGTGTATTATCTGTTTTTGCTCTATTATCCTGTGGTGGCATGGATGAACTTGGGGTGGAATAATGCTCTGAGTGTGCTTCAAGGGCAGGGACAGTTTTTTAAAATAATGATGTTGCGGGGACTAAATATGGTGGTGTTCGTGGCGGGGGTTATTTGGCTGGTAAACTCCATCGAGGTGAGTTTTTTAAGGATACTTGGGGTTTATTTGCTCTCGAATGCAGTGAGTTCGCTGCTTTCTTTTATTAAAGGCTGGGATTCCTCTCGATCGCTGAGAAGGGCATCGAAAGCGGATATGAAAGAAATTTTCAGCTTCGGCCGTTTTGCGCTGTGGAGTACAGTGAGTTCCTCGCTGTTGCGTAGTGCAGATAGTTTTATAGTGGGTCTTTCGCCTGTTTTGGGGGTGACGGGGGTGGCTATTTTGGCTGTACCTTTTAAGAGTGTTGAGGCGATAGAACTTCCCGTACGTTCAGTAGCACAAGTGGCTTATAACCGTTTGAGCCGTGCGTGGCATAAGGGGGATATCGCCGATTTTCGGGGGCTGCTCTCTCGCTACATGCTGCTCTCGGGAGCGATGGTGGTGCCCATTTCGCTTATGTTGGTTTTGATGCCCGAACTGATACTTGAGTTTTTTGGCGGCAGCCAGTACGAGCCTTATTTTGGGGTGATGAGGGTGATGCTCTACCTTTTGGCGGCCTATGGGTTGGCTTTGGTGGTCGATAGACTTACGGGCGTGGCTCTCGAGGCGATAGGCCGCCCTAAAATGAATCTTGTGAAGGTGGGCTCTATGGCTTTGCTTAATATAGTGGGGAATCTTGTGGCGGTTTTTGTTCTTAATTCTCTGCTGGGGGTAGTTGTGGTGACAGTGAGTTTTGTGCTTCTGGGAGTTGCGATGGGTTGGTGGCTGCTGCCTAAGGATCTTCGCCCGCGAGGCAGTGATTTTTTACGACAGTGGCGCTTTCTGGTGCGAGTTGTGCGCCGCGCGGGCGGTGGTTTTGTGAAAGGCACAGTTCGAACTAAATGATAAAAGACGCTTTGCGTTTGAGCTAATACAAATAGACGGTCGAACGCTTTCGCCCCGCGGAAGCCCTGCACTTCGTAAGAAGAGCAGGGCTTACCGCAAGCGCACGCCCTGCTCCCTGTCGTCATCCTGAGCTTGACTCAGGATCTCCGCAGAGACAACC
>CAYJLY010000007.1:17813-33606 GCA_964371385.1 uncultured Rikenellaceae bacterium | reverse complement strand
GCCCTGCTCCCTGTCGTCATCCTGAGCTTGACTCAGGATCTCCGCAGAGACAACCAAAATAATTGCCTCGTGCGGTGCGCCCTTGAAAAGGCACAGTTCGAGGTGCCAGCGGCACGGGCGATGGTTTTGTGAAAGACACAGTTCGAGGTGCCAGCGGCACGGGCGGTGATTTGGCTCGGGTAGTACCTTTGCAAAGACACAGTTAGAACTAAATGATAATCGCTACGGCTCGTAGTGCATCCAAAAAAAAACAATGAACCAAAAACTAAACATAACAGATGCTATAAGCGCTTATAGGGGTCGTATAACTCCCCTTCGAGGGCTGCTGCTCGCTGCTGTGGTGGGGGCGGTGGTGATTTGGGGGGTGGCAAAATTGGGCGCAATGGGGGCGATGGGAGCGGTGGTTCTGCCGCTGGTGGGGGCTTTGGTGTATTTTATTTTCGACGACCCCCGCGTGGGGATGGTGTTGTTGTTTGTGGTGAATTATTTTGTGATGGGAATTAGTCGTTACATTCCAGGTCCCTTGGGTTTGAGTGT
Organism: uncultured Rikenellaceae bacterium; assembly: GCA_964371385.1. GTDB lineage: Bacteria > Bacteroidota > Bacteroidia > Bacteroidales > Rikenellaceae > Mucinivorans. Next base: position 33,069 of record CAYJLY010000007.1, on the reverse strand, counting down.
AGATACTCTGCTTACATTGATATATATAGCGTTGATTTTTAAGTCGTTTGGACAAAAGCGGATTTTTCGTCCTGCCGCTCGCACGCTGACCATTTTGGCTTTGGTGTGGTATGGGTATGCTCTGTTTCAGCTTTTTAATCCCGAGGCAGTTAGTCGCACGGCTTGGTTTTTTGCGATGAGGGGATTTTCGCTCTATTTTGCTATGACTATTCCCTTGACTTTCATACTTTTTAATAAGCGTCGTGATCTGGATTTGATGCTCAAGCTCTGGAGTGTGTTCACCCTGATGGCAGTGGCTAAGGGCGTGGTGCAATTTGTGGGTTACATAGATCCTGCTGAGGCGCGCTGGTTAGCGGAGATTGGAGGCAAGACCCATATTATAGGGGGGCAGCTCAGGGTGTTCTCGTTTTTTACCGATGCAGGGCAGTATGGCGCAACTATGGGTTTTTCGGGTGTGGTATTTGGTATTTGCTCGCTGGGAGCACGCGGTAAGCGCAGGTGGTATTTAATGGCGGTGTCGGCTTTGGCTTTTTGGGGGATGCTGATTTCGGGAACGCGGGGAGCAATAGCAGTTCCTGCGGCAGGATTTTTGTGTTTTGCTCTTGTGGCAGGCTCTCGCAAGATAGCCATCACAACCGCCTTAGTGTATTTTGGGGCTTTCGCCTTTTTCAAATTCACCCACATCGGCGACTCTAATTACCAAATAGCTCGCATGCGAACCGCCTTCAACGGCAATGACGCCTCCTTGCAAGCACGCCTAATAAACCAACGTAAGCTCTCTACCTATCTCGCCACTCGTCCCTTTGGTGGGGGCATAGGCTCGGCAGGCAACTGGGGGCAGAGGTTCTCTCCCAATGGTTTTTTGGCAAACGTGCCCACCGACTCGTGGTATGTCTCGATTTGGGCAGAACAGGGTGTAGTGGGGCTGACTCTCCACCTGTGCATATTGTTCTATGTTTTGTTGCGGGGCGGATGGTTGGTTCTTAGGGTCAAAGACAAGGCCTTGGGCTATAAGCTAAAGGCTCTCTTGGCTGGCATTGCGGGTATAGTGGCGGCATCCTATGGTAATGGAGTGATGGGACAGATGCCCACTGGGCTTATAGTGTATATGAGTATGGCTATGGTGATGATGTCCCGCGAACTAGACTCCGAGGTGCGAGCTTACACCAGCAATGGTTGGAGATAAATAATTGCCCAGTGCGGGCACGCACAGACGGACGAACCGTACCCCATCGGGGCGGCCGTCTTTACATAGATGTAAATTCGTCCAAGCCCCTTGCGGTTCGTCCCTGCGAGCTCGACTCCGAGGTGCGAGCTTACACCAGCAATGATTGCAGATAAATAATTGCCCTGTGCGGGCACGCACAGGCGGACGAACCGTACCCCATCGGGGCGGCCGTCTTTACATAGATGTAAATTCGTCCAAGCCCCTTGCGGTTCGTCCCCGCGAACTAGACTACGGTGCGCACTTAAATATATACAATATGAAAAACTGGTACAAACGCTATGCTCGCCTATGGGTGGAGGAATTACACGAAGAGGATTTTCAGTGCATGCGCGAGGGTTTTGCTCGGCTCTCTAGTTGGGGTACTCCTCGTATTTCGGTGGTCGCCATTGCCCACAACGAGCAGGCTCGGATAGCTGGTGTGCTCTATAGTCTCTCGCAAAATATAGCTAGGGAGAGTATAGAGGTAATAGTGGTGGATAACGATTCCACTGATGCTACCGCCGAGATTATCCATCGCAGCGGTGCGAAATACCTATTGCAAAAGAACAAAGGCGTTGGGCATGCCCGCCAAATGGGTTTGGATTATGCCACGGGAGAGATTATTATCTCTGTCGATGCCGATACACTCTATCCCCCCGCCTATATTCAGGCTATGGCAGATCGCCTATGTCAAAGAGAGGGTACCTCGGTGGTTTTGGGGAGTTATTGGTTTGTGGCGGATGGAAAGTTATCCCCATGGCAACTGGCGTTGTATTGTAGGGCGCGAGATTTGGTGATGCGTTTTCGGGCGCTCAAACGTGCAGAGCTAGTTGCGGGGGGAGCCTCGATGGCTTTTTTTCGGGAACATGCCTTGGCGGTGGGGTGGCGTACAGATATACTGCGGGGCGAGGATGGTTCTATGACTTTGGCTCTAAAGCGCTATGGCAGAGTGCGCTTGGCGCTCGGAAGTGCCACTCGCATACGTTCTTCGGCTCGCACTCTTGATGCCGATGGAGGTCTATGTGCTATGGTGTGGCTCAGGGTAAGGCGTGAACTGCGACGAGTGGGTGAATATTTCTTTAAGACAAAACGCTACACAGATAGGGATTATAATAAGAAGTAGGTGCGTGGTGCCAGCGGCACTTGCGATCATTTAGCTCGAACTACGAGCCGTAGCAGCGATTTGGGGAAGAATAGGATCGTAAGACCCTTTTAGGGCGACACTCCCCTAGGGAGCCCTGCGTTCGATACGAATGCAGTACACCCAGTGTTGCCCTGAAAGATAAACTGATGAAGAGTAAAAAAAAGAAAATAGCCACACGGGCAATGGTTTTGCAAAGAGCAATCGAACTAAATGGCACCCCGCGTAAGCTCACAACATAAAATCAATACAAAAACCATGATAAGTATAATAACCATCAATTACCGCAATGTTAAAGCCACAAGCGAACTGCTAGATTCCATCAAAGAAGTGGGATTTGGGGGCGAGGTTATAGTGGTGGATAATTCGAACGAGGCTGTCAAGGAGGAGAACCTCAGCGAGGCTCGTATTCTAAAGAAGAACTACCCCTGGGCAAAGGTCATAGAAAGCCCCCGCAACCTTGGCTTCGCGGGCGGGAATAATCTCGCCTTGCGTCATGCTAAGGGTGACATGATCTTTTTTCTAAACAACGACACCATCTTGGAGACTGACCCCAGCTCGGAAATCGAAAAATTTTTCCACGCTCACCCTCGGGCGGCAGGATTTTCGCCTAAGATACTTTTTCGCCTCGACCACCGTATACAGTACGCAGGTTCGACTCCTCTACACCGCCTGACCCTACGCAATCGCACAGTGGGCTATGGCGAAAAAGACCAAGGACAATACGATCTCGCCTCAAGGACGCCCTACCTACACGGAGCGGCGATGGCGGTTCGCATGGAGGCAATACGGGATGTGGGATGTATGGATGAGGGTTATTTTTTGTACTACGAGGAGATAGATTGGTCGATACAGTTCACTGGCGCGGGATGGGATCTGTGGTACAACCCCGATATGATGATCTTTCATCATGGTAGCCTCTCTGTTGGCAAAGATTCCCCTTTGAAAAGGCGTTATATGCGCCGCAATCGTTTGAGGTTAGCTCGCAGGTGGTTCTCGCTGTGGGCGGTGGTGTATGTGTGGATGCGTAATGTATTTGTGTGAACTAAATGACTGCCGCTCCGGCTCGGAATGCGAGCTTACGCGGGCGATCTTTGGTTTGTTTTTGTGAGCGTACCGCACGGGGCTTAGGAGCGTGTTTAACTTTAGTTAAAGACGATCGCCCCGAAGGGGGGCGGTGCGCTCGTCTATTTTATGCAAGTGCCGCTGGCACCTTAATAAATCATTTCTTGAAAAATAACGACTAAAAATATCAAAAGCCATGATACTCGAAATACTAGACATAGTTATGTTCATAGCGCTGGCGCTGCCCGTGTTGTACTTGTTTGCCTTTGCTGTTGCGGCGCAGTCAAAACCCGTAAAATCTCTGCACCGGCAAGGCTCACTCTCCAAACGTATAGCTGTGCTGGTGCCTGCCTATGGAGAAGATGCGGTGATAGTCGATACGGTACGTGTCGCCCTGCGGAGTGATTACCCCAGTGAGCTTTTCGATGTGGTGGTTATTGCCGATAGACTACAGGATGTAACCCTTGAGGAGTTACAAAAATTAGACATAAAACTTATAATCCTGCCCCCCAGTGAGGATTCAACGAAGGCTAAGGCGCTTAATGTAGCTATGGCGCAACTTTCTGAACGCTATGATATTGCGCTGGTGGTGGATGCTGATAATCACATGCCCTGCGAGCTGTTAGCTCAAATTTCCGCTCACCCCCATTTGCCGCTTCAGGTGCATCGCAGGGCGAAAAACCTCGATAACTCGATGGCGGTGCTGGATGCTCTCTCGGAGGAAATTAATAACACGATTTTTCGCAAGGGTCACACTCGAGCAGGCTTTTCCTCGGCGCTCATTGGCTCGGGGATGGCTTTTGAGTACCAGCAGTTTAAAGAGATTCTCTCGCAGATCGAGGCGGTGGGAGGTTTTGACAAAGAACTGGAATTGGAGCTAATCTCTCGTGGGGTGAGCATAGACTATCTTGATGATGCCTATATCTTGGATGAAAAGGTGAGCGATAGCGCAAATTTCTCGCGCCAGCGCAGGCGTTGGTTATCGGCGCAGTTTGTTTACCTGAAAAAATGTCTCCCCGCCCTCCCTCGTGCCATCCTCAAGGGGCAGAGCGATTATGTGGATAAAATCATACAGATGGCTCTGCCACCCCGTGCGATGCTCATGGTGTTGTTGCCATTGTGGACGGTGGTCTGGTCTGTTGTGGGTGGGCAGGATAGTGTGAAATGGGTGGTACTGTGTGTGCTTTTCGCCCTGACACTATTGCTTAGTGTACCGCGCTATTTGTATGGAGCGCCTCTGATGGGCGCTTTATTCCAGTTGCCACGGGCGGTGGTGGTGATGGCATTAAATTTGTTTCGTTTAAAGGGTGCTAATCGAAAATTCATTCACACCACCCATCATGCTAAGAACAACGATTCCTAGCAGTTTAAACACAAATTACTCGCGTAAGCTCGCACCTCTTACTGTGCTCTTGCAAAGCCCTAACCTTTTCAGGGTGAAAGCTGTGGGGAACTGCACTTCACCAAGAAGAGCAGGGCTCCCGCGGGGGGAGCTTTCGCCCTGCTAGTGCCGCTGGCACCTAAATGATAGCGGGTGTCGCTGGCAACAGAGCGTCTTTTGTTATTTATTTTTAACTATTCCTTTTAAAATTCAATTCCTAATGCCTCAAACATCACTCCCCAAGATAGCGCCTCAACGACCCTTAAAAATAGCCATTGAGGCGCAACGCATTTTTCGTCACAATAAACACGGGATGGATTTTGTTGCCATAGAGCTTATTCGTGCGCTTCAAAAACTAGATACCGTGAATCACTATCGAGTGTATGTTGCCCCAGGGGGAGATAGGGTGCTGGGTGAGACTACCAATTTTGAGATCATAACTCTCCCATCAAAGTTTTATCCCCATTGGGAGCAATGGCAGCTCGCGCGGGCTGTGCGCAAGTGGGGCGCAGATGTGTTGCACTGCACCTCAAATACCGCTCCTTTACGCCTTAGGGCGAGATTGGTTCTAACGCTCCACGATGTAATTTTTATGAAACCCTCCGATGGAAAATCCCCCAGTCTCTATCAACGCATGGGGCGAGTGTATAGGAGGTGGGTGGTGCCCAAGGTTATAAGTAGGATGACAAAGGGGGCTTTTAGTGGGACGAGCGAAGGAGTACATCGAATTATCACGGTTTCAAACTACGAAAAAAACGAGATACTCTCTACCTTTTCTCTTGATCGAGATATGGTTGAGGTGATTTACAATAGCCCTGCTGCTCATTTTCGCCCAAGAAAACTCTCGCAGAGTATTCAACAAAAATATCATCTCCCCCCACGCTTTATTCTTACCCTAGGCAATACCGATCCTAAGAAAAACACGGCTCGCACTCTTGAGGCCTATGCCTTTTATCGTTCTCTTGTGCGCGACCCACTGCCATTGGTTGTGGTGGATGTATCAGCAGAGGTGATGCAAAAAATGCTTCCCGAGGGGTTCTGGGCCGAGATTAAAGACTATGTGTGGGCGGTGGGCTATGTTTCAAATTGCGATTTGCCTCAACTTTATTCTGCCGCCTCGTTGTTTTTGTATCTCTCGCTCCAAGAGAGTTTTGGCTTGCCGCCTTTGGAGGCTATGGCATGCGAGGTGGCGGTGATTGCCTCCAGTGCCACAGCCCTGCCCGAGGTGTTGGGCGATGCGGCTTTGTTGGTGGACCCTCTCGATACAGAGGCGATAGCGCGGGCGATGATAGAAATAGAGTTTGGGGAATATGTGGCTCGAGGCAAGGAGCGTGTTGGGCGGTTCTCGTGGGAACGTTCGGCAGAGCGTTTGCTGAGAGTGTATGAGGGGCGGGAGTGATTTTATTGCTGAGGTGAGCGATGCGGGCGGTGATTTACCTCGAACTTGTGTTTTTGTATAAACTAGCCATTTCGGGCGAACCGCAAGGGGCTATTGATCGGGTTTGTCTTTAGAAAAAGACGATCGCCCCGTTGGGGAGCGGAGCGCCCGTCTATGGTTTGCTTGTAAGAATAAACCGCATGGGCGGTCATTTGTTTGGTAATTAGGCCTGGGGAGCTAAATGAAAGCCGATGTGGCTCGCACTGACAATTGGGGTTGGAAAGCCAAATGAAAACGAGGGGACCTAAAATTAAATGTAAGTGACGCAAAAAAATCAAAAATACCATGAAAAATCAAAATATAATATTTACGGGCCTGCAAAGTTGGGATATACCCATAGGGAGCAATGCCAAGAACATCGCCCGTGTGATGAGCCAGCAAAATAGGGTGCTCTATGTCAATCCACCCCAAGGCTTTAGGGGGAAGGGAAACAAGGCAGGGAAGGCGGGAGAGTGTTATTTACGAAAGATAAACGAGAGACTCTATGTGTTGGAGCTGAATTTTCGCACCCTACCCGCCAATAGTTTCTCGTGGGGGTGGATGTTTGATGTGCTTAATCGACTTAATAACAAGAGGGTCGCGCGTGCGATTTTAAGTGGAGCTAAGCAGTTGGGCTTTGAGAATTTTATGCATTTCAATGACAATGATATCTTTCGCGGTTATTATCTAAAGGATTTTCTAAAGCCCACCCTCTCGATTTATTATCGTCGGGATTGGCTTCAGGGGGTGGATTATTGGAGGCGACACGGTGTAAGGCTCGAAGGCTCCCTTGCTGGCAAAAGTGATCTGGTGCTCACCAATTCTCCCTATCTGTGTGACACGATACGCCAGTATAATCCTCATAGTTACTATGTGGGTCAAGGGGTTGATCTCTCGCTTTATGCCCCCCGCAAAAAATATCCTGTGCCCGAGGATATGCAGGGTGTATCGGGGCCGATTGTGGGGTATGCGGGAGCGGTGAGTTCGCTGCGTTTAGATGCTGACTTGCTCTATGGGGTGGCGCGCGAGATGAGGGATGTTAGCTTTGTTGTGGTGGGGAGAGAAGATGATTTTTTTAAGGCTCACAGGTTTCATATTCTATCTAATGTGTACTTTTTGGGTGAGAAAACCCCCGAGATGCTGCCCTGCTATATAGCCCATTTCGATGTATGTATCAACCCTCAAGCGCTCAATGACATCACCCGTGGTAACTATCCACGAAAGATAGATGAATATCTCGCCCTTGGCAAACCAGTGGTGGCAACAGCTACCCCTACGATGGAGATTTTTAAACCTATGATCAGCCTTTGCGCCAATGAGAGTGATTATGTGGAGGCTCTGCGTGCTGCTCTCGACCATGAAAATGACCCTGAAAAGGCGCAAGAAAATGAGCGCCTGCGCTCTGAGCGTATAGCACTTGCCCGTAGTCATTCGTGGGAAAATAGTGTGGGTGCGATTTACAGTGTCATAGAGCAATACTCCTCAAATGGGTTACAAAAGTCAAATAAAAACAATGAAAAACTTTAGTCGTCTCGACTGGATTTTCAGCACCAGATTAAAACAATGAAAAATTCTCGTTTAAAACGTTTTATGCTTTGGGCTATATCCCATCCCTATGCTTCACGTCCGCGATGGTGGGTGCGTTGTTTTGTTACGCCCTTTCGTATTAAGCGTGGGCGGGGCTCTAAGATACGCCCACGGGTGAGGCTCGATATTTTTCCGTGGCACTCTCTTTGTGTTGGCTCTCGCGCCATAATAGAACACGGCTCGACTCTCAATAACGGCATGGGTGGCATACACATAGGTGCTCGCTCGCGAGTAGGGCTCAACAATACGGTGATAGGGCCAGTGAGTATAGGGGCGGATGTACATCTAGCGCAGAATATTGTGATTTCGGCTCTGAACCACAACTTTTCGGACCCCTCGCGCAAAATCAGCGAGCAGGGGGTTACTGCCAAGCAAATTGTCATCGAGGACGACGTGTGGATAGGGGCAAATGTGGTGATAACTGCTGGGGTTCGCATAGGTTCGCACAGCGTCATAGGTGCAGGTTCGGTGGTTACCCGCGACATCCCCCCAGGTTCGCTCGCCTATGGAGTGCCCGCTATGAGCCGTAGAGGTGCCAGCGGCACGGGCAATAAGATTTAGAGAGGCGTAGTTCGAGGTGCTTGCGGCATGGGAGATGGTTTTGTCAAGGCTCGTACAAAGCATGTGTTTAGAGCTAGATGATTGCCCGCGTTGGCTCGCACCTTTCGCTCTGTTATTTGTATTGCCTCTCAGACTATCGCCCCTTGCGATGCACCCCAAGGCGCGAGAATGGGGTTGTAAATGATTTAGATATATACACTTAGAGTTAAATGATAGCCCCGTGCGGGCACACACAATTATGGAAACAATTTTTTGGATATCGCTTACTATTATTTTCTACACTTTTGTGGGCTATGGCTTAGTGCTGGCAGTGATTGTCGCTCTGAAGCCTCGCCGTTGCCGTGGGGAGCGGGAACTCAAAAATCCCCCGCGGGTAACTATTTTTATCACTGCCTTTAACGAAGAGGATGTGGTCGATGAAAAAATCGCCAACACCCTTGCACTAGATTATCCGCCCCAGTTGGTTGAAACACTGTGGGTGACCGATGGCTCGAGCGATCGTACGGTCGAACTGCTCTCGGGGTATGAGCATGTTCGTGTGCTCCATGATCCTCAAAGACGCGGCAAGGTGGCGGCTATGAATCGAGGGATGCAGTATGTGAACTCGCCCATCGTAATTTTTACTGATGCCAATGCCATGATAAATTCGGGAGCTGTGTGGGAGATTGTCAAAGGATTTCAGGATGCAGGAGTGGGTTGTGTGGCTGGCGAAAAACGTATATTGGCAGGTAGTGATGATCAAATTCAGAGTTCGGACGAGGGACTGTACTGGCGCTATGAATCCAAGCTCAAGCGGTGGGATTCTTATTTGGGTAATTGCATAGGAGCCGCAGGTGAGCTGTTTGCCCTGCGCACTGAACTTTTTGTACCCCTATCCGAGGATACTTTGTTGGATGATTTTACTCTTTCGCTCACTCTCGCTATGAAGGGACATCGAACACTCTATGTCCCTGATGCTTATTCTCAGGAGAGAGGTTCAGCTGATTTGCGCTCCGAGCGCAAACGCAAGGTTAGAATTGCCGCAGGGGGATGGCAGGTGGTGTGGCGGTTGAGGGGGCTTTTGAATCCTTTTGACTATGGCCTTTTGAGTTGGCAGTACATATCCCACAGGGTGTTGAGATGGTGTGTGACCCCGCCACTGATGGTGGTGGTGCTGGTGATGAATGTGTTTTTATATGAACAAGGGACAGTTTACGAGGTGATGATAGTGGCACAGGGGGCTTTTTATCTGTTGGCGCTAGTGGGGTGGCTCTTTAGTGTGGCCAGAGTGAGAGTTCCGCTGCTGGGTACGCTTTACTATTTTGTGTTTATGAATTTGTGCGCCTTGCGCTCTCCGCTGTATCTATGGAATAACCGCCAGCGGGGCGGAGTGTGGGAAAGAGTGAAAAGAGCCTAGAGCCAACTTGGCACACTCAGCACAAACAGACGTGAACGGGCGATGTGTGTTGAGCTTATGTGAGAAAAAAATTTTGAAATATGCGATTAAATACTTACATTTGTATAAGAGTCGATTGATATTTGCTGCCCGTAGAAGAGGGCGTTGATATCATAGATTTTAAGAAAAATACAAAGTAATATTTTTATCATAAAAGCATGAAAAACTCTCTAAAACACCTAGCTCGGTTCGCCTTGAGCCTGATTGTGGTGGCTTTCGCGTTTGCTCCAAAGGCATTCTCGGCACCCGCCTATCCTTATCCTATTTCCTACACCCAGCCCGATGGCACGGTGATCACTCTGAGGGTGCATGGTGATGAGCGTTTTGGATATACCACCTCGGGAAATATCCCCGTTGTCAAATCTCAGGATGGTTATTTTTACTATGCCGCTTACACGCGTGATCAAATTAATGTGACCAATATCCGTGTGGGATCGACCCAGACCAAAGGTTCGTTGCCATCGCCCATCTCGGCGGATGTGATAGCGTATCGCAAGGCAAACTCTCGCCTAAGCAATCCGTTTTTGGATGGAGGAGCCTATATGCGTGGGATACAGATGAACTCGCTTAAGAGTAAGTCGCCTGCTCAAAGAGCTACTAGCACTAGCGTTATGACCGAACCGCTAGTGATTTTGGTGGAGTACAAAGATGTGAAATTCACGACTTCTTCTCCCAAAACCGTTTTTGACAATAAACTAAACAGTAGCGCAAAGGCGCCACTGGGAAGTGCTAAGACCTATTTTGCAGATAACTCTTCGGGTGCCTATAATCCCACGTTTCAGATTTATGGGGTGGTGACCCTTAAAAACAATAGCTCCTATTATGCAGGTGCGGAAGGTACTGATAGGGCATGGGAGATGGTTGTTGAGGCTTGTGAGGCCCTAAACTCTTCGGTGAATTTTAAGGATTTCGACCAAAATAACGATGGTGTATTGGATAATGTGGCGCTAATTTTTGCTGGTCACAACCAAGCCGAGGGCGCTGCTTCGACCACTGTGTGGCCCCACCGCTATGACGTAAGAGCAGAAAAAATTGTTACTGTTGATGGAGTGACCATTGGTGGTTATTCGGTGAGCTCAGAATTTGCTGGAGCCCAGGGGACAACCATTAGTCCTATTGGTACTTTTGTGCATGAATTTTCTCACGTCCTTGGACTTTTGGATATATATGACACCAACTACGATCAAGGTGGTCAGGCGGAGGATATAGGTTCGTTCTCGTTGATGGGTTCGGGTAACTATAACAATAGTGGTAACACACCTCCTTATCTAAATGCCGTGGAGCGTAATATGTTGGGATGGTTGAACTTTGAAGAACTGCCCACTGCAGCCAATTTATCTTTGGAGCCCATAGGCACCTCCAATAAGGCTTATCTGATTGAATCGGGTACGGCTGATGAATACTTTATAGTTGAAACTCGCAAGAGCGATGGTTGGGATAGTTACATAAGTTACACTGGGGCCTCGGAGTTTGGTCTGGCAGTGTATCATGTGGATTTCAATAGCCAAAATAAGATCACAACGGTCGATGGTAATTTCACTGCTCTTGAACTATGGCAGAGAAATGCTCCAAATGCCTATGCTGTTCACCCCTGTTTTAAACTCCTACGCTCGGGAGAATATGTCAATAATCTTGTGGCTAGTAGCTACCTGTTTCCTGGCGCGAAAGCAAAAACCTATATTAGCGGCACTTCCTCGCCAGCGATGGTGAGCTGGGCAGGAAATAAAGCAACAGTAGAGATGTCTAATATTACAGCGAGTGGTTCTGCCGTGAATTTCACTGTTGGCAGCCCCATGCCTCGATATAAAGTTTCGGGTACTGTGGTTTCTCAGGCCGAAGGAACTGCTCTCTCTAGTGTGACAGTAAAACTAACCCCCGTGGTTGTTCAGCCCACTAAAGGCGGGGAGCAGGGTCTGAGTGTGATTAATTTCTCGAACCTACTTACTCGTAGCGCTGGGGAAATCTCCACGCAAACCAATGCTCAGGGGCAGTTCACTTTCGAGAATGTCGACCAAGGCAGCTATACCCTAACAGCCTATTTGTTTGGCTTTATCCCATATAGCCAACAGGTGAATATTCAATCTGATAGTCCATTGGGAAGCATAGCGTTAAGTAAAGACACCAGTTCGCCTATAGAGAAACGTGTGAGTCATAGTTCGGTGATTACCACAGGCATGCTTAACGGCTCTACCGAAGGTCTTGCTGTTTATTTCACACCCGAGACACTCGCTCAAAAGGGAGTGGTTGGTGAACAGATTCGCCACATGTATATTTTGTGTGGGCTGGCTGATGTGAGAATGAGCGCCAAGATTTATCTTGATGATGTGGTGGTGTTCTCTGATGAGTTCGTTAGCAGCACAGGTTATAATTATATTGAGATTGGTAGCCCAGTTGTGGTGCCCTCCGACAAAAACTTGCGTCTTGAACTGACTTATGAGACTAGCACCGGAACTATTGTGGCTCTGGATAATGGTCCAGCTGTGACGGGAGGAGATTTGGTGAAACTCAATGGTGCGTGGATTTCTCTGAAAAATGATGCCAATATTGACACCAATATAGCTATGGGCTTCTCGGTTGCTAAATCCTCTGGTGAGATAGCATCACCTGAGGTGGAACTTACTGCTCTAGGCCAACGCTATTTTGCCTTTGTGTGGGATAGCTCGGATTTGGGTGTTGAGCAATGGGAGATTGATATTGTGGGTAGCGATGGCTCGAAAATCAATCAAAGCGCAACTAGTCGTAGTTTCACCGCAGGAGGTGCAACCCCTGGTGTGAATTACACCGTAAGTGTTACTCCTGTGGTAAATGGCATTAGTGGTGAGGCAAAAACGATAGAAGTTACAACCCCCTCTATCACTGCGCCCTTTAGCGCCATGAGAATAGATGACCTAGGGGGCGGAACCTACCTCTTTAGCTATAATAACACACCCGAACGTCCTCGTAAGGTAACCTTCTATGACGGAGCGGAAGGCTCACCTGTAATAGATATTACTAATACGTATCAACATGTGATGAATTTTGGTGAACAGGCAGACCTTACTGTCACTATGATCATCGAGTATGCTGACGGCACCTCGGAGACCATCAGTCGCAAAATAAAATACTAGTTCTCTTCTAAATTTTTAAAAACGCACTTTTAAGCACTTAATTAATATGAAACTAAATAAAAAATATTGGCTCAGCGCCCTAATGATACCTCTTGCTCTAACCCTATCTAGCTGTGACTCAGACCCTGGAGGAGGTACGGGTGGAGGTGACGACGACGACGACCCCAAGATTGAATTTATGAAGCAAAGTGCCCATGGATTTTACTCGGGCGACGATGAGATTCGTGTGTTCAATGAACTTCAGGATCAGGTCGTGACTCACTCCTCTGGATTGATTTACCGTTTGCAGAACGACTCACAGAGCGACTACTGGCATGTGGTTTTCTCTTCGGCTAACCTTTCAATGGGTGCAACCCAAGATATTGAGCTTACCTCTAGCTCCTCGTCTCACTCGGGTACCTACTCGGTGGAGGTTGTAAAAACGGGCACCAATGTGTGGTTGTGGGATGATGCTGAAGAATTTGGCATAATAGTCCCTGGTGACTTTTAGGTGTGCAGAGCGTCTTTGTAATCTAGCTCTAACTGTGTTACTCTAAATCTTATTGCTCTGTGCCCCAGGGCAGCCACACAGAACGCCGCCCTGCAATTCACTCCCTTCAAGGGTGAGTGCCCCAAAATTACCGCGAGGCACTGCGCGCTCCATAGGAGATGTAGCGTTAAAACAGCAGAATATTCCTCTATTTAGAGGTTTGTTCTGCTGTTTTGTATTTTGTCACAAATTCGTTTTATATTTGTGAGACTTTAACTCAATACAACTTAATTTACTAGACGAAAAAATGATGAAAAACAAATTATTGCTATTGCTCTCATGCGTAGCACTTTTGATGGCGAGCTGTACCTCGAAGCCCGAGGCGCCAAGCGAGAAAGAGGTGATGGCCGAAAAAGTAAAGACTGCCTTTGTGAAAGGATGGAATGCTTATATGAATTATGCTAAAGGCATGGATGCTGTGAATCCCATCGCTGAAAAAGGGCATAACTGGTATAGCCATTCGCTACTTATGACTCCTGTGGATGCTTATAGCACCATGCACCTGATGGGTTTGGATAGCCTCAAAGATCAGGCGAAAGAGATGATTTTCAATGACCTGACTTTTGATTTGGATATGGAAGTTCAGCAGTTTGAGATTGCTATTCGTTTGGTTGGTGGCTTGCTTTCTGCCTACCAGCTTGATGATGATCCTCGTTTTTTGGACTTGGCGAAAGATCTAGGCGACCGTCTAATGCCAGTGTTCGATACCCCGACGGGCATCCCTTATCGCATGGTGAACCTTCGCACGGGCGAGATTTCGGGCAACGGAACCAATCCTTGTGAGGTGGGTTGTATGATGCTTGAATATGGGCTTTTGAGTAAACTTACTGGCGATCCAAAATATTATGACCTTTCGAAAAAAGGTGTTCAGGCGGTGTTCGATCGTCGAGGAAAAACAGGCCTAGTGGGTAGTCAAATCAGCTGCGACACAGGCGAGTGGACAGACACCCAAGCGCACATCTCGGGTGGTATCGATGCTTTTTATGAGTATCTATTGAAGGCCTACATCCTTTTTGGCGATGAGGACTTCAAAGATATGTGGGAGGTGAGCTACAATGCCATCAACGAGCACCTAGGCCACGATGCTCCAACGGGTTATTGGATTGGTCGTGCTGACATGAACACTGGCGAGATGATGCACACTTACTTTGGAGCGTTGGATTGTTTTTGGGGTGGTTGTTTGATCCTTGAGGGTGACAACGAGCGTGCCGAGAAACTACAAAAATCTATCTTCAAGATGTGGCAACTTCACGGCATCGAGCCCGAAAGCATTGACTACTCGACCATGGAGGTGCTTTCGCCCTACTACATGATACGACCTGAGGCAATCGAGGCTGCTTACTACAATTATGCAGCAACTGGAAAGGATGAGTACTACCAAATGGGTAAGACTATGTTCGAGTCTATCGAGAAATATTGCCAAGTTGATAATGGCTATGTCCATGTTCAAGACGTACGTACCAAAGAGCATTGGGATACTCTTGAGAGCTTCTTCTTTGCTGAGACTATGAAGTATTGCTACCTATTCTTCGCACCAGAGGGAACTTTCAGCTTTGATGATTGGGTTCTAAACTCTGAGGCTCACCCTATCCGCAACACTTGGGATAAGGACTGGAAAGGTGGTCGCTACAAAATGACACGCCCCGCAGCGCAGAACTAAGTTTCTGTTTTTTATAATAGTTTTTTAGGGAATCGGCACTCACTTCACTGTGGGTGCCGATTTTTTTGCTGTGCATGGACGCTCAGCGTTTTTATGATTTGTCTTTGCAAGTTTGTCTTTGCAAGTTTGTCTTTGCAAGTTTGTCTTTGCAAGTTTGTCTTTGCAA